>NZ_JBHVWW010000073.1:0-25683 GCF_042882025.1 Kitasatospora sp. NPDC058243 | reverse complement strand
GAAGAGGACTCGGGGGGGGAGGGTTGTGGGGGGTGGGTGGATGGGGTGGTTTTTGGCGGGGTGAACCCAAGCTAGGGGGGGGAGGGGGCGGGTTTTTCCCCCTGTCGGCGGGGGGGGGGGAGGGGCCCCGGGCCGGTGCCCAAGAGGTGCTGGGCGACGAGCCCGCCGACCGAGTGGCCGATGATCACGGGCGGGGTGCCGAAGGACCGCACGACGCGCGCGTAGTGATCCATGAGCACGCCGAACGACTCAGAACTCGCGCAGATCGGCGGGGTGGGGGCTTCGACGGTGCCGTGGGGCTAGTTGCCGCAGGTCAGGTCCTTGGCGGGCAGTCGACCGGTGGTCAGGTAGCGGTTGACGTCGGCGCTCGCGCAGGACGGGCCGGCCACCACCACACCGTGGCCCTCGCCGCCGGCCACCGTGATCATCCGTGCACCGTGCAGCGCCCGCCGCATGCCCTGTGCCATGGCCAATGTCGCCTGCGGGTCCCACTGGTTCTGCACGATCAGCGCGTTGACGTCGTTGTTCACCACGGTGGCCGGCTCGCCGGGCGCCCGCTTCCAGAACGCGCACGGCTGGATGTTGGCGCCCAGGTCGCCGGCCAGCGGGTAGCGGGCCTTGTCCCGGATCGCGTCCCGGCGGTACTGCTCGGGGTCGCGCGGCCAGTCGCGGGTGTCGCCGCAGAAGACGGCCCACACGACGGCGGCCCGGTTGTTCTCCGGGTCGACCGGGGCGACCAGGCCAACCGGGTCGGCGGCCCGCGCGCCCGCGCCCCCGTCGGCGGCCCGCACCGGGGCGACGCCGGACACCGCCGCGCCGGCCACGCCGGTCGCCCCGGCCGAAGCGGCCGAAGCGGCCGGCCCGCCCGCGGCTGCGGCCTTGAGCGCGACGATCCAGGGCGTGACGGCCTCGACGCGGACGAACTCGGCGTACCTGGACCGGATGGCGTCGCCGCTGAGCGCCCCGCCCTCCACCGGAACGGGCGTGCGGTCGGCGTGGGCGATCAGGTCCCAGTACGCCTTCCGGACCTCCGCCGCAGTCGCGCCCAGCCCGTACGCGGTGTTGCGGGCGGCGGCCCACTCGGTCCACCGGGTGAAGGCGAGTTCGGCCCCCGCCGACCACCCCCGGAACATCCCCTGCCACGCGAGCGCCGGATCGAGCGCGCTGTCGAGCACGAACCGGTCCGCGCGCCGGGGGAACATCTGTGTGTAGACGGCGCCCAGGTAGGTGCCGTACGAGTACCCGAAGTAGGAGATCTTCTGTTCCCCCAGCAACGCCCGGACGACGTCCATGTCCCGGGCCGTGTTGCGGGTGGTGATGTGCGCCAGCGTGTTCCCCGCCTTGGCCCGGCACTTGTCGGCCACCGTCCGGGCCCGGGCCACGTCCTCGGCGAACTTCCCTTCTGCGTAGGGGTGTTGGTAGACCTGCTCGTCGGGCGTCAGGCCGCAGCCGACCGGCGAGCTCTGCCCGACCCCGCGCGGGTCGAAGCCGACCAGGTCGAACCGCTCCCGCACCTGCGCCGACAGCAGCGGCTGCATCTCCACGGGCAGGCCCAGCCCCGGGAAACCCGGGCCACCGGGATTCATCAGCAGCACTCCGTGCCGCTGCTTCGCGCTGCCCGCCTTGATCCGCGATATCGCGAGGTCGATCCTCCGGCCCCCGGGGTTGCCGTAGTCCAGAGGCACCTTGACCTTCGCGCACTCGAACCCCGCCGGCCCGCCCGCGTCGCAGCGCTCCCAACGGAGCTCCTGCTGCGCGTACTGCTGGAGCGGGTCCCCGCCCGCCGCGAACGCCGTCACCGGGGTGAGCGCCGCGATCACGGTCGTCACCGCGCCGACCGTCAACAGGGAGATCGTTCGTCCGTCTCGCAGCGCCATGCCCGTCCTCAGTGCAGAATCGGTGTTCTCGGATCGCCTCCAGTCTCCGTTCAGGCCCACTCGTCCCCCGTACGGCGCAGGGATGGGTTCATGATCAGACTTGCGGCGTACGCCGACGGGCTGACGTAAGGCCAGAGTCCCACCTCCCGCCGACCGTCGGTCAGGGTCGACGACCTGTCGGCCGCCTGCCGGCGCTCGCGCTGCGCGCTCCTCGGCCCGCAGCCTGCGACGTTCTCTCGCAGGTGTGCCACGGACGAGGTGCCGCGGATCAGCAGGATGTTCGGCGACCGCCGCAGCAGCCAGGCCAGGGTGATCCACCCGTCGCGGCGGTTGCGGATGGTGGTTGTCGATTGTGTGATGTCCTGTCGACGCCGCCTCGCCCTGTCGGCGTGCTGCTCGCCCGGGCGTCGGGAATGGTACTGCACGACCCCAGGGAATGCCGTCCGCCGCCTGCACCCTCCTACACGGAAGCTCCAGCGTGAGTACCATGCGCAACGTCATCCATTACTAAGGAGTGAACGGTTGTGACCAGCCAACCAGCCAGCACGCTCCGTACGCGGCTCGTCGATCAGGCCGCATCGGATCTGGAAGAGAACCGTCGGCGTCAGCAGGAACTGGCCGAGGAGGTCAGGATGCTGAAGCAGGAGGAAGCCCTCCTGGTCGACATCCTCCAGCTCGCCGAACGGTACGAGGGCCTGTCGGAACCCTCGCCCCTGCCCCAGCAGGCACAGGACGAGCCCGTGCTCACCGGGGCGAAGCGACGCCGGGCGTCCGCTGCGGCCCCCGCCCGCACACCTTCGCCGCGTTCGGCGCGTTCGGCTCGTTCGGCACGGGCGGAGAAGACGGCGAAGCCCGCGAAGCCCGCGAAGGCCGGGAACACGGCGCGGACGGTGCGGGCGGGGAAGCCGGCACGGGCCGCCGCGGCGGGGAAGTCGCGGCAACCCCTGCTCGGAGAGCTCCTGTTGTCCCTGCTCAGCGGTCACGACGAACCGCGCCTGGCGAAGGAGCTGCGGGACGAACTGCTGGTGAAGCACCCGGACCGCGCCCCCACCGCGCAGGTCGTGCGCAACACCCTGGAGTCGCTCGTGGCCAAGGGGAGCATCCAGCGCCACAAGCAGCAGCGGTCCGTGCTGTACACCCTCGCCGAGTCCGGCCGGCACGCGCTCGCGGCGCAGGAGGGCGCTCAACGGCCTTGACCTCAACCGCCCTTGAGCTCCTAGGGTCGTCCGCATGATCTTCACCGAGAGGGAGCGCGAGTACCTGCTCGCCCAGCCACTGGCCCGACTTGCCACCATCGGCCCCGACGGCCGGCCGCAGATCCGCCCGGTGGGCTTCAGGCTCAACGACGACGGGACCATCGACATCGGCGGGCCCGCCATGGCCCGCAGCCAGAAGTACCGCGACGCGCAGGCCCGCCCCGAGGTCTCCGTCCTGGTCGACGACCTGGCTCCGGCCGATGACCCGGTCGCGGGCGGGTGGGGGCGCGGGGTCGAGATCCGGGGCCGGGCCGAGGTGCTGACCGTCGACGTGCCGCCGGTGGCGCCCGACCGCTTCAGCCGGGACATCGTCCGCGTCCACCCCCGCAGGGTCATCACCTGGAACCTGGAGGAACGGGGTCCGCCGCCCGCGACACCGGGTGACGAGGGTGGCGGAGTTCGTCGTGGATGCGGTCCGCGTGGACGGCGTACGTGGTGCCCCCGATCCCGGGCTTCTCCTCGTTCGGCGCTCAGGAACGCGTACGTGTGTCCACCGGCCTCGCGTATGACAGTCACGTGCCTCGCCCATGCGGTCACGTGACTGTCATACGTGTGAAGAAGCCGGCCGTACAACGCGACCAGCCGCCGGCGGTGGCGGATGTCATCGCCTCAGGTCGCGAGGGGCAGGTCCAGGATCCGGCGCGCGGCGCATTCGCCGGTGGCGAGCGCGGCGTTGGTGGTGCTGTAGGCGAAGTGGTCCCCGGCCAGTTGGACGGGGGAGGCCGGATCCAGGCTCGCGGTGAAGGCGGCGAGGTCCCGGTATCCGCCGGCCGGGCGGGCGAGGACCGCGTTCTCCCAGCGCTGGACGACGGCCATCTCCCGGTGGTCGTCGATGTGGGCGGCCAGGTCCGGCATCACCTCGCCCAGGGCCGCGCGGGCGTCGGCGATCACCGTGTCGTCGTCGAGGGCCATCCGGGCGGCGTTCCAGTCGTGCCGGAAGATCAGGGTGACCAGGCCACGGCCGGCGGGGGCCCGGCCGGGGCCGAGGTTGTGCTCGTACAGCGCGACGCACAGGTCCGGGTGCTCCCGGCGCGGCACGGCGACGCCCAGGGCCGTCTCGGCGGGAGGCCGGCGCAGCCCGAAGGTGACGTGGACGTCGCTGGTGTACCGGACCCCGTCGAGGTAGCGGCGCTGGTCGTCGTCGAGGGTGGTGACGATCCGGGCCGCGACCGGGGCGGGTACGGCCACGACGCAGGCGCGGGCCCGCTCCGTCCGGACCTCGCCGTCCCGCTCCCACACCACCGCAACCCCGTCCCCGTCCCCGTCCCGGCGGACCTCGGTCACGTGGGCGCCCAGTTCGACGCGGGTGCCCGGGGCGCGCATCACGGGGGTGTCGAGGAGGTGTTCGGGGAGGCTCCCGACGCCGCCGTCGAAGGTGAAGCTCGCGGCTCCGAACGTGCCCCACATGATGCAGAAGGCGCCGACGGCGGCGACCTCCTCGGCGGGCACGAGGAACTGGGTGCCGCACAGGGGCTCGATCAGGTAGTCCAGGAGTTCCCGGTCGAGCCTGCGCAGGGCGTGCTCCCGGGCGCTCTCCCCGTCGATCCCGGCGGCGCCGGACATGTCCTCCCAGCGCAGCCGGCGGCGGGCGGCCGCCAGGTCGCGCAGCAGGTTCAGCGCCTTGAACTTGGCGCGCCACCCGAGCAGTCCGGTCCGCAGGAGCCCCGAGGCCTGGACGAGGGAGAGGCGGTGCACCCGGCCGTCGCGCAGCACGCCCAGCTCGTCCGAACACGGGAGCATGCGCGTGGCGAGCCCCGCGTCCTCCAGCAGCCGGATCATGGGCGCGTAATTCCGGGAAAGCCAGCTCGCGCCGCGATCGACGCGATATCGGACGTCTCCGACCGGCACTTCGCGGGTGGACATCCGCCCTCCGACGTGGCCTTCCTTTTCGAACAGGGTGACGTCGCAACCGGCCTGGCGCAGCCGAAAAGCGGCGGCCGTTCCCGCGATTCCGGATCCGACCACGATCACGCGGTCCTCACGGGCCTTTTCGGCCATGTGGCGCCTCCTCGGACATCCCGGTTCCCCGGGTTTCTTTTCGCGCGGGCAGAAACACTCTGGGACGGCGCGGAGTTGTCCGTCAACCCCACCGGATCTCCGCCGAAGCGGTCATCGCGCCGCCCCGGCCAACACCTTGACGCCCCGTTGACACCCGTGGACACCGGTGTTGAGATCGATGCGAATCGAGGGCGGCGGCGGTGCGCCGCCGTCACCGTCGCCGTGTTCACGGTCTCCCGCGCGAGAAACCGCGAGAAGCCGCGAGGAGCTACAGGAAGCCGCGAGAAGCGAAGCATGAAATCCGGTGCGCCGCACCGAACGGACTGGCGTGTCGCCAGGGGGCGGTGCAACGGCGCTGATCCAATCGGCGAGGAAAAAGGAGGTACCGCATGCGGAAGGAACCGCCGACGGAACGCGAACTCCCGGCGTACGGGGACGAAGTCCTCGCCTTCGCCCACCCCGCACAAATGGAACGTCTGAACGCCCTGGCCGGTTTGTGCGATCCCGCGACGACGGGCGATCTGGCGCGTTGGGAATTACCGGCCGGGGCCCGTTGTCTGGAAATCGGGGCGGGCGCCGGGACCTTGGCCCTGTGGCTCGCCCGCCGTCACCCCGAGGGCGAGGTGACGGCCACCGACACGGACCTCCGCTTCCTCGCGGGCCTGCGCCACCCGGCCCTGCGGGTGCTGCGGCACGACGTGCGCACCGAAGGGTTCCCGCCCGACACCTTCGACCTCATCGTCGCCCGCAGTGTCCTGTGCCACCTGCCCGATCGCGCCTCGCTGCCGGGGCGCATGGCGTCCTGGCTGAAGCCGGGCGGCCGCCTGTACATCGAGGACCCCTCGTTCTTCCCCTCCGCGTCCTCCCCCGATCCGGTCGTGCGGCGCCTCGGGGCCGCGGTCACCACCACCCTGGCCACGACGCTCGGCAGCGACGTGGCGGCCTGGGCCCGGTCGTTCCCCGCCCCGCTGCGGGGCCTGGGGCTCGGCGAAGTGGGGATGCGGGTGCACTGCCCGACGCTGACGGCGACCAACACGGCGGGGCGGGCCTGGGCGCTCTCGATCGCCGATCTCCTGCCGGCGATGGCACGCTCCGGGGCCCTCGCGCAGGCGGAAGGGGCCGAGGCGCTGGCCCACCTGCGCCGCCCCGGGTTCGTCGACACGGCGCACGCGATGATCGCCATGTGGGGCGTGCGCCCGGCGCAATGCCAGCCGGAACGACAAATGGCGCAACAACCGAAGGCGGGGGCCGCATGACGATCGACGTGCTCAAGGGCTCCGCGATCCGGGACGTCCCGGCCCGCCACGGCGACCACGCCGAAACCGCCGACGCGCAGACCCTGCGGTGGGTGGAGGCCGCCGGCCTCTGCGAGACGCCGGCGGAGCTGCGCAACCTCGCGCGGATCCGCCCCGGGCTGCTGGCGGCGTGGTGCCATCCGCGGGCCGACCGGTCGGACAGCGCCCTGGTGGCGATGTGGATGGCCTGGCTGTTCCTCCTCGACGACCGGATCGACGAGGGCGACCTGGGGCGTGACGCCGATCGCCTGGAGGAACACCTGCACGAGCCGCTCGGCATCGTCTCGTACGGGTCGGCGCCCACCTCGCCCATGGGGCGGGCCCTCGCGGAGATCGTCGAGCGGGCCTCGGACGCCATGCCCGACCCCTGGGTCCTGCGGTTCCGTCGTCACGTGGCCGACTACCTGTCCGCCTGCGTCTGGCAGGCCGCCCACCGGCAGGCCGGCCACGTCCCGTACCCGGACGGGTTTCCCGCCTGGCGCCGGGCCTTCGGAGCGATCATGCCCTCGTTCGACCTCGTCGAGCGGACGGACGGCTGCTTCCTGCCCCCGTCCCTGTACTACTCCCGCCCCTTCCAGGACCTCCTCGTCGCGGCGGCGGACCTGGTGTGCTGGACCAACGACCTGATGACCGTGGACAAGGAGGCCGCCCAGGGCGACCCCCACAACCTGGTGCTCGTCACCGCCCACCACGGCGGCATGGACCGGCACGCCGCCGCCCTCCTCGTGACGGACGCCTTCGAGGACCGCCTGCGGGCCCACGCGCGGTCCCGCCGCGAACTCACCGACCTCACCCGTGCGTTCGCCACGCCACCCGCCCTCCGGCGGCAGGCCGACCACTGCGCCGAGGCGCTCCTCGATTGGGCCCGGGGCCACCTGGAATGGGGCCTGGGCACGCCCCGGTACCGCACCGGAACGACAACGACAACGACCGCGCCTGCGCCGCCTGCACCCACGGGAGAGGACCACCATGCCGACACCCCCTGACCCCACCGGCCGCCGCCCGGCCCGGGTGCCGGGCGCCGTCCCGCTCCTCGGGCACGCGATCCGGCTGGCCAGAGCGCCCCTGGCCTTCCTCGACGCCCAACGCCGGTACGGGGACGTGGTCGAGTTCCGCATCGGCCCCCGGCCCGCCTACCTCCTCAACCACCCCGACCTGGTCATGGCCCTGCTGACCGGACCCGGGGGGCGCTTCGACCGCGGCGAGATCTTCACCAAGTCCCGCCCCCTGTTCGGCAACGGCATCGCCGTGGCCGACGGCACCCACCACCGGGACCGCCGCCGCGTCGTCCAACCCCTGCTGAGCGCCGCCCGCCTGCCCGGATACCTCGACACCATGGCCGAGTTGGCCACCGCCCGGGCCGACTCGTGGCACCACGGCCAACGGATCGACCTCAACGCCGAGATGGCCGAACTGACCCTGAACGTGGTGGCCGCGACCCTCTTCGGCCGTCCGCTCCCCGCCGGCGCAGCCTCCGTCGTCCACCACGCCCTGCCGGTCGTCGTGGCCGGACTGGGCCGCAGGGCCTACGGGCCCGCAGCCGCGTTCCTCGACCGGCTGCCCAGCGCCGAGCGGCGGAGCTACCACACCGCCCTGAGCGACCTCCACGGCGTCGTCGACGCCCTCATCGACGCGGACCCGCACAACGCCGCCCTGACGCACCTGTCGGCCGGCGCCGACCGGCGGCAGGTCCACGACGACGTGACCTCCCTGCTGGTCGGCGGCTCCCACACCAGCGGCGCGGCCGCCGCCTGGCTGTTCATCCTCCTCGCCCGCCACCCGGAGCTCCGCCGCCGGGTCCGCGAGGAGATCCGCCGGGTCGTCGGCGACCGCCCCGTCGAGCCGGCGGACCTCCCCGCGCTCGTCCTCACCCACCGCGTCGTCCAGGAGACCCTCCGGCTCTACCCGCCGATCTGGCTGTTCCCCCGCCGTACGGGCAGTGCGGTGGAACTGGGCGGCCACCGGCTCCCGCCCGGGGCCCAGATCTTCTACAGCCCCTACGCCCTGCACCGGGACCCCCGCTGGTACCGCAACCCCGGCGCGTTCGACCCCGACCGCTGGGACCCGCAACGGCACCCCGCTCCCCCGCGCGGCGCCTACCTGCCCTTCGCCGCCGGTGTGCACGGCTGCCCCGGCGGCGACTTCGCCCTGGCGGAGCTCACCCTCCTGACGGCGGCGGTCACGGCCGCCTGGCGAGTGGACCCGGTTCCGGGCAGCCGCCCCCGCCCGATGGCGGCGGCCACCCTCGGCCCCGCGCCCCTCACCGCGACCGTGACCGCGCACTCCTGAGCCCGCCTCCGAGCCCGCCTCCGAGCCTGCCCCTGAGCGGCCGTCACCCGGGCGCCGGCCGCCCGAGGCGGGCCCTCACGTCACCTCCGCCAGAACAGGTGGTGCGTCACCCCGCTCGGGCTGGGCACCACCTCCAGGTGGAACCGGTCCAGCAGCTCGTCGGGGGACTCCCAGAGCCGTAGCCCGGGGCCGAGCTCCACCGGCGACACCGCCACGTGCAGGGTGTCGACGAGGTCGGCGGCGAGGAACTGCCGGATGGTGCTCACCCCGCCACCGAGCCGGACGTCCTTGCCCTCCGCGGCCTCCCGCGCCCGTGCGAGGACCGTGGCCGGGTCGCCGTCGACGAAGTGGAACGTGGTGTCGGAGAGCGTGAACGACGGACGCTCGTGGTGGGTCATGACGAACACCGGAGTCCGGAACGGGGGTTCGTCACCCCACCAGCCGCGCCACTCGTCGTCCTGCCAGGGCCCGCGCTGGGGCCCGAACTTGTTGCGGCCCATGATCTCGGCACCGATGTTGCGCGCGAAGTCCCGCGTGAAGTGGTCGTCGAGGCCCCGGCTCCCCCCGGGAGCCGTCCGCATGGGCCAGCTCGCCGTGGCCCCGGCCCAGGCGAACAGCTTCTCGGGATGGTCATGGCCGAACGGCCGCTCGAAGCTCTGGTGCTCGCTGGCACCGGCACCGACGCCGTCACCGGAGACGTTGAAGTTCATGACTCTGAGCAGTTGGTCCACGTGTTCCCTCGTCAGATCTCGTCGCATCACCGTGCGGCAGGGCGCCGCACATCATGACGTCGCAGCGGACCCGGCCGAATCGACATCGGCCCGAAACTCTTTCTCGGGGCTCCGCTCATCACTCGGGGTTGGCGGGGGCGGTGGTGACGGCGACCGCGTTCGCTCCGACGATCACCAGCATGGCGAGCCAGGACGCCGCGCCGAGGTGCTGGCCGAGCACGACGAGACCGATCAGCGCGGCGAAGACCGGGTTGACGCTCATGAACACGCCGAAGAACTGCGTGGGCACCCGCCGCAACGCCAGCAGATCGGCCAGGAAGGGCACCGCCGAGGACAGCACGCCGGCGGCCAGCGCGCAGGCCAGGGCGGCGGCGGTCGGGGGACGAAGGCACAGCACCACGATGCCGACGGGCAGGTAGAGCACCCCCGAGAGCGCGGCGGCGGCGGCCGAGCCCTCCAGCCCGGGCAGGCGGCGGCCGACGACACGGTTGAGCAGGATGTAGCCGGCCCAGCACACCGCCGCGAGCAGGGCCAGGACGATGCCCGGGTAGTCGGTGGAGGGCGAGGGCCGGGCCAGGACGACCACCGCGGCCGCGGCGGCCACCGCACACAGGGCGTCGATGCGCCGACGCGAGCCGGCCAGGGCCACCGCGAGCGGGCCGAGGAACTCCAGGGTGACGGCCAGCCCGAGCCCGATGCGGTCGATCGCCGTGTAGAGGGACAGGTTCATCACGGCGAACACCATCGCGAGCCCGAGGACCGGACGCCACTGCGCCACCGTGAACGACCGCGGCCGCGGCCTGCCGACCGCCCACAGCACCCCGGCGGCCACCCACTGGCGGACGGCCACCACACCCGCGGGACCGATCACCGGGAAGGCGAGCGCCGCCATCGAGGCTCCGGCCTGGTTGGACAGGCCGGAGCCCAGCATCAGCGCCACCCCGGCCAGGCGCCCGTCGCCCTGGGCGGTGACGCCTTCATGAGAACCCTTCAGCACCATGCCCTCCACAGTGGAGCCGGCGCAGCCATACGCAAAATGCATTCACCGACCCATTGATACGCTCGGCGTATGGATGAGCGACGACAAAGTCCCGCCGATCTGGAACTGAAGCACCTGCGCTGCCTGGTCGCCATCATCGACACCGGCAGCTTCACCGACGCCGGCCCCGAACTGGGCATCTCCCAGGCCGCCGTCTCCCGCAACCTGCACGCCCTGGAACAGTTCCTCGGGGTGCGGCTGCTGCACCGCACCAGCCGCACGATCGCGCCCACGCCGGCCGGCGTACGGGTCCTCGCCCGCGCCCGCGTCCTGCTCGCCGGCGCCGACGACCTGGTCGCGGAAGCGACCGCCGGCCACGCCCGACTCCACCTCGGCCACGCCTGGTCCGCCTTCGGCCGCCACACCACCGACTTCCAGCGCCGCTGGCACGAGCGCCACCCCGACGTCGAGCTGCGCCTCGTCCGCCACAACTCCCCCACCGGCGGGCTGGCCGAAGACATGTGCGACCTCGCCGTCGTCCGCGCCCCGCTCGACCTGAAGCCCTGGTCACACGCCCTGATCGGCCACGAACACCGCATCGTCGCGCTCGCCTCCGACGACCCGTGGGCCCGCCGGCGCAGCATCCGCCTCGACGAGATCCCCGCCCGCACCCTCGCCATCGACCGCCGAACCGGCACCACCGCCCTGAACCTGTGGCCCGAGGACCAGCGGCCCGCCGTCATCTACACCCACGACATCGACGACTGGCTCGCCGCCATCGCCACCAGCCGCTGCATCGGCGTCACCCCCCAGGCCACCGCCGCCCAGTACCGCCGCGACGGCATCGTCTACCGCCCCCTGCGCAACGCCGCCCCCGTCCCCGTCCACCTCATCTGGCGCCGCCAGGACCCCCACCCCGCCACCCACGCCGCAGTCGCCCTCGCCATCGACCTCTACGGCGAGAAGCCCGGCTCCCCGCCGCCCCCGCGAAAGTGACAGCGGCACCCCAGCAGGGCCGCCTCACTCTCCCGGGCACACGAGATCCGCGACACGGCTACGGCAGGGGGCCGAGGTCGCCTTCGATGACGGTCTCCGTGATCAGGGGGCGCTCCCACAGGGTGAGGAGTTCGTTCGCGAGGGCCATGATCGGGCGCAGGTCGTGGTCGCTCGGGGCCTCGATGGCGGCGGCCGACAGGCCGCGCGGGACGGCGTCGGCGTCGAGCAGGCAGCGCCAGTCCTCCGGAGTCAGCTCCAGGAACTCCAGTCCGGTCAGCCGGGCGACCTCCCGGGGGTCGGCGAGCGCCCCGGGGCCGGCGTAGAGGGTGCGGAGCCGGGGCAACCCGACGACAGGGGTCAGACTGACCGGTTCGCCGCGCCACCCTCCGAGGGTCAGGACCTCCAGGTCGGGGTGGGCCGCCGCCTCGACGCTGTTGGGGACTTCGCCGTGGAGCCTCGCCACCACCGGCATCGGGTCCAGGCTCCGACCGGAGTACCAGCTCCGGTCCGGGTCCCGCACCAGGTCGGTGAGGGACTCGGCGAACAGGCAGGCGCCGACGCTCCGCTCGTGGTCGAGCACGATGAGCTGCCCGAGGTGGCCGCCAGGGCCGGGGGTCAGGTCGACGACCACCAGGTCCCCGCCGCCCGTGTCGCCGATGACGATCCACCCGGGCGAGCCGACCAGGTCCTGCACGGCGGCGTCGGGCGAGGTGACGCACGCCTCCGTCGCCGCGTGCTCCCAACGGAACGAGGAGCGCGAGCGGTCGGCGATGACGAGCCTGTCCAGGGAGCTCAGCTCGAAGCCGAGCGCGTCGCCGACGCGGTCGGAGGCCTCCCAGCACGCCTCAGCGTCCTCAGCGTCCTCAGCGTCCTCGTCGTTCTCGTCGTTCTCCGTGTGCTCCCACCACCGCGCGGCGGTCACCCGGTAGAGCACCTTGATCTCCTCGGGCAGTGCCACACCCAGGCGGGCCTCCGCGGCGGCGATCTCCTCCTCGGTGGCGCCGGTCTCGTCGGGCATCCGCTCGCGCAGCGTCCGCTCCAGCAGCTCCAGGTCCACGGAGGGGGCCGGCGCCGCCCCGGGCACCGGCTCGGGCAGGCGCCGCCACGGCTCGGGCACCGCGCCCTCGACCAGGGTGAGCGCGCCGGGGTGGGCGTTGCCGATGCCCGGGTCGACGGCCGGGCCGTGGTCGAACAGATGGAGCGCCGCCCTCCCGCTCGCCGGTATCTCCACGGCGAAGGCGACATCACCGGTCCCGGCCTCGGTGAGCGCGGCCCGGACGCGTTCGATCGCGTCGTGCTGCTCCTGGTTGTCCGACACCAGCATGGCGCGCCCGGCCTTCGGGTAGCGCATCCTCACCGGCACGCTCCACCCGTGCCGGCCGATCAGCCCCGCCACCTCGCCGCCCGGCGCGGCGAGCGCCTGCGCGTGGTCAGCCCGCAGGAGCCGTAGCAGGGGCTCCCAGGTCGCGAAGTCGTACAGCGAGGACGGCAAGGACGGCAAAGGCGACGAGGACGGCAAGAACGACGACGAGGACAACGAGGGCCTCCAGCAGATCCGGTGATCACGGCAGTGGCGATTATGACGCCCACCCCCGACAGTCCGGAGTGCTCCGGGAGGCCGATGCACCTGGGCGCTACCCGTGCTGCCCCAGTCCGTCGCGCAGCAGGTCGAAGGCCCGCTCTGCGGCGCGGACGGCCTCCGGGTAGCGGTCGTCGGCGGACGCACCGTCGGCCAGGCATTCCTGGTTCAGGACCGCCAGTTCCCGCTGCACCACGATCACCTGGGCGGCCACCAGGCGTGCGTCGAGCGGGTCGATGCCCGCTTCCAGCAGTGCCTCGGCCAGTGCGTCGCTTCCGCGCACGGTGTAGCGGATCATCCGCGCCGCCAGGCTCTCGGTACCGACGATCATGCGGAGGAAGGCCATGACCTCGGGGTCGTCGCACAGGCCGGTGTTGGGGTCGCGGCGTGCCAGGGCGTCGAGCATGGCCGCGCGCAGCGCCTCCAGCGGCGGCCGGCCGGCCGGGCGGGCGCGCACTGTCCGGGCCGCTTCGCTCTCGTGGTCGGCGAACCGCTGGAGTACGAGGTCCTCCTTCGTCGGGAAGTAGGCGAAGAGGGTCCGCCGGGAGACCTCCGCCGCCTCCGCGATCTCGGTGATCGAGACCTGGTCGAAGCCCCGGTCGAGGAAGAGGCGGATCGCCGTCGCCGCGATCGTCTCCCGGGTGCGTTCCTTCTTGCGTTCCCGCAGGCCCATCTGCTGATTCATGCACTCAGTCTACCTCGTGGTAGACTGAGTGCAGAATTGCACCCAGTTTCTTCTTTCGGGAGGTCATCGTGCGAACCGAGGTCATCGTGGTGGGGGCGGGCCCGACCGGGCTGATGCTGGCGTACGAGCTGACGCTGGCCGGGGTACCGGTCGTCGTCGTCGAGAAGCAGCGCACCCCCAGCACCCAGTCCCGGGCGGGCGGGCTCCAGCCGCGCACCGCCGAAGTGCTCGACCTGCGCGGGCTGCTGGAACCGCTGCTCGCGCAGGAGCCGTCCGAGACCACCGGCGGGCACTTCGCCACCCTGCCGGTCGAGCTGGACTGCCGGCCCTGGCGCACCCGGTACCCCCACCCGGTCAACGTTCCGCA
Source organism: Kitasatospora sp. NPDC058243 (assembly GCF_042882025.1). Taxonomy (NCBI): domain Bacteria; kingdom Bacillati; phylum Actinomycetota; class Actinomycetes; order Kitasatosporales; family Streptomycetaceae; genus Kitasatospora; species Kitasatospora sp. NPDC058243. Next base: position 11,631 of record NZ_JBHVWW010000073.1, on the reverse strand, counting down.
GGTCCGGCTGGAGGCCCACCTCGAACGGCTCCTCGGCGAGCAGGGCGTCCCCGTGCTCCGCGGCCACGAGGTGACGGCGGTCGCGCAGGACCCGGAGGGGATCACGATCACCTGGCACGCGGACGGCGCCCCCGGCGGCGGTGACGCGCCCGGCGACGGTGAGATCCGCGGCCGCTACCTCGTCGCGTGCGACGGCGGGCACAGCACGGTCCGCCGGCTGCTGGGTGCCCCCTTCCCCGGCCGGGAGCGCCGGATGTCCGCCGTCGCGGCCGACCTCACCCTCGCCTCCCGGTCCGAGACCGTCCCCACCGAGCGCAAGCACTTCAGCCAGTACACCCGCGTGGCCGGCGGCTTCCACGCGATCCTGCACCCCATCGGCCCGGACCTCTACCGGATGCTGTTCGGCAGGCTCTCCGGACAGGGCCCGGACCGCGAGACGCCGGTCTCGGCCGACGAGGTCCGCGAGGCGCTGCACGCCGTGTACGGCCCCGACACCGAACTGGGCGAACTGCGCGCCGCCTCCCGGTTCGGCGACGCCGTGCGCCAGGTCGAGCGCTACCGCGAGGGCCGGGTGTTCTTCGCCGGGGACGCGGCGCACATCCACATGCCGATCGGCGGCCAGGGTGTGAACCTGGGACTCCAGGACGCGGTCAACCTGGGCTGGAAGCTCGCCGGCACGATCCGCGGCTGGGCGCCCGACGGTCTGCTCGACAGCTACCACGAGGAGCGGCACCCCGTCGCCGCGCGCGTGCTGCGCCACACCCGGGCCCAGGCCGTGATCATGAATCCCGGCCGGGACGAGGAGCTCGGCACGGTCCGCGAGCTCGTGACCGAGCTGCTGGGTCTGCCCGACACCAACCGGTACGTCTCGGGCATGATGTCCGGCCTGGACCTCCGGTACCCCGGCGTCGGCCCCCGGCTGATCGACCTGGACCTGACCACCGAGGACGGCCCGACCCGGGCGAGCCGGCTGATGCGCTCAGGCCGGGGCCTGCTGCTCTCCCTCGACGGCAGGCGACGGTCGGTCGGCGACCGGTCCGACCGGGTCGAGCACGTCCTGGCGAAGACCGACGAGGACGTGGACGGCGCCGGTGCCCTCCTGGTCCGCCCCGACGGCTACCTCGCCTGGACCGACACCGACGGCACCCCGCTCGACACGGCCCTCGCCCGCTGGTTCGGCTGAGGCCCCGGGCGGTTCGTCGGTACGCCGCGGTCCACGGCGCACCGACGGACCGCCCGTCGCGCTGTCGCCACCTGCCGCACGGGGCATCCGCCGGTTCTGCGGAGGCCTCACGTCGGGAGGAGCGCGGCCGCTCTATCTGGAGCATTCGATCCAGATAGGCTACGGTGAAAGCATGGCAAGGACCCGGGAGTTCGACACCGAGGCGGCGGTGAGCCGCGCCATGGAGCTGTTCTGGACGCGCGGCTACGAGGCGACCTCGGTGCGCGACCTGACCCAGCACCTGGGGATCGGGCAGGGGTCCCTGTACGCGGCGTTCGGCGACAAGGCCGGCCTGTACCGGGCCGCGCTGGACCACTACCGCGCCACCCTCGCGGCGGATGCGCTGCGCAGCCTGGAGGAGGGGACGGATGTCCGCTCGGCGATCCGCACGATGCTGATGGAGCGGGTCCGCATCGCCGCCGAGCACGGCGGTCGGGGCTGCCTTGCGGTCAATGCCGCCTGCGAGCGCCTACCGGGGGACTCGTCGATCCGGCGCACCGTACGGGACATGCAGGATGTCAGCCGGGACGCGCTCGCGGAGGTGCTGCGGGTCGCGGCGGAACGGGGTGAGATCGCGGCGCGGCACGACCCGCACAGCCTCGCCGCCTTCTTCGTCACCTTCCTCAACGGGCTGCTGGTCTCCTCGAAGATCACACCGGACCCCGAAGCCCTCGAACCCGTCGTGGAGGTCGCGCTCGCCGCCCTCGACTGACTTTTTCATGCCCGCAATCTGTATCGCACGATCCAGATAAGGGGCCGGACCCGCATCCGGCGCTCCACCTCTGCTCCATCCCTGCTCCATCGAAACGCGCCATCGACACGCGCCATCGACACTTCGGAGGACCCGTGCCCATCGCACCCACCCCGAGTACGCCCGCTCTCGGCGGCAGCCGCTGGAACACCTTCCCCGCGGCCGGCACCGCCCTGACCGCCCGTGACTTCTTCACGGCCACGGAGCCGCTGCTGCAGGGCGTCATCGATGACAACGCCCTCACCGCCGCCGACGGCGAGGTGCTGGAGACCCAGATCCGCGCGACCCTCGCCCTCGGGACCCGGGAGACCTCCCTGCCGCTGGCCGTCGGCCCGGGCAGCGCCCCGGCCGCTCGCGAACTGGGCGCGCAGGCCGAGGAGATCGGCCACGAGCTCGCCTCCTGGGCCGCCGCGGCCCTGGAGCGACTGCTCGCCGACCGGATCGCGCTGCCCGCCGGCCCCCTGATCGTCCGCAGCCACTGCTACGGCCACCTGCTCACCCCTCCCGCGACCGACCTGCTCCTCGGTCGCCGTGGCGGACCGGTCACGATGCAGCTCTACAACGAGTGGCTGCACCAGGTCGTCCTGCTGCGCGACGCCCTGCTGCCCTTCACCAACTGGCAGGACGTCCCGCTGCTGATCACTCCGACCGGGCTGCGGCACATCGAACCGGCCCGGGACGCGTTCCTCACCGAACTCCTGGTCCGCCGGATCCGGCACACCAGCATCGTGGCCTTCGCCCGCCACGCCGTCACCGGCACCCCCATCGCCCCCAACCCCTCCGGCCCGGCCGGCTACGGCTTCGAGTCGAGCGGCGGCACCGCCCTGCCGGCCGTCCTCGACCAGCCGCCCCTGACCGCCCCCCGGTACCTGCTGACCTGGCGCCCCGACCCGGCCGCCGACGAAACCGTCACGCACGTCGCCGAGTTGCGGGACTACTACGCCGCGCCGCGCACCCTCGTCGAGCACCTGCCGCCCGCCACCGCCGCACCGGGGCCGCTCACCGGCCGCATCACCGGCCGCATCGTCGCCGGGCCGGTCGCCGACGGGGCCCGCACCGCCGCCATCGAGCTCGCCCACGACGGCGCCACCGCCCGCGTCGACCTCGGCCAGGCCCTGCGCGGCCACCGCTTCGCCCACCGGCCGGACGGCGCCACCAGCGCCGAAGCGCTGCCCGCCGACGCGCTGGCCGCCGACCCGCCCGCCGCCACGGACGTGTGGACCGCCCTGCGCGCACCGGGGCTGGTGTGGACGGAGGCGGGCGACGCCGTCCTGGACGCCACCGGCCAGGGCGACCTCGTCGTCCTGGCCCTGCTCGGCCGGCTCTACCCGGAGAACGTCACCCTGCACCCCGCCGACCACCCCGTCACCCACCCCACCGACCACCCCGCCGACCACCCCACCGACCGGGCAACCGCCTCCGGCAACGGCCCGAGCCGGCTGGTGGCCCGGATCGATCCGCCGCGGACCAGCTGACACCCGCTCCACCCGGAAGGGGCCGCCCCTCGGTAGCCGACACCGGGCCACCGAGGGGCGGGTACGGGTCAGCCGGCCCGGTAGCGGGTGGCGAGTTCGGGGCTCTGCGCGCCGAACGCCGCCAGCTCGGCCCGGAAGACGGCGTCGAGGAGGCTCGCGTCCTCGACGCCGGGCGCGCAGACGACTTCGCCGAGTTGCAGGCCGCGCAGGGCCGCGGTGACGACGTCCTCGGCACTCATCCTGGGTACGGCGCTGAGATCGAGGCCCTGGCGCTCGTGGAACTCGGTGGCCACCACCCCCGGACAGACGACCTCGACCTGGACGCCGGTGCCTTCGAGCTCGGCGGACAGCGTCTGGCTCATCGCGACCAGGTGGGCCAAGGCGCCGGCGTAGACGGCGCGGCGGGGCAGCTGGGACTGCGGGGCGGGGCCGCTGAAGGCGATCATGCCGGCCACGTTGATGATCGCGCCCCGGCCGCGCTCCTGCATGCCCGCGACGGCGGCCCGGGTGAGCAGGGTGGGGGCGAGGACCTTGACGCCGACCAGTTCGCGGGCCAGGTCCGCGGGCAGGTCGGCGAGCGGCATGTAGTGGGCGACGCCCGCGTTGTTGACCAGCAGCGTCAGCGGTTCGGCCGCGCAGATCCGCGCGACGGTGTCGATGCCCTCGCCGGTGGACAGGTCGGCGGCCACGGATCGCACCTCGACCCCGGTGTGGGCGGCGGCGAACTCCTCCAGCCGCTCCCGGCGCCGGCCGACCAGCACCAGGTCGTAGCCGTCGCCGGCCAGCCGCTCGGCGAATGCCCTGCCGATTCCGGAGGTGGCGCCGGTGACGAGTGCGAGGTTGCTCATGGGCGTCGTTCCCTGTCGGTAGTCGGCCGTGGCGGCCGGAAGGCGTGGGTGACGCGGACGAGGCCGAAGACGTTGGTGGCGTAGACCGTCTCCAGGTCGGCGGCGGTGATCTCGGCAGGCGGGTTCCACCTGCCCGAGATGCCGGCGTTGTTGACCAGGACGTCGAGCCGGCCGGCTTCCTCGCGGATCAGCCGCGCGGCGGCCTGGACGGACTCCTCGTTGGTGACGTCGAGCTGGACCGCGCGGGCACCGATCCGCTCGGCCGTCTCCCGGCCGCGCCCGAGGTCGCGCGCCCCGAGGTAGACGGTGTGCCCGGCCCCGGCCAGTCGGCGGGCGGCCTCCAGGCCGATCCCGCGGGTGGCTCCGGTGATGAGTGTGGTCGTCATGGCGTGCTGTGAAGGCGTCGGGCCCCGCGTGATCCGGGGCTCCTCGCGCCTTCACCTCCTTTCCGGGTGGGTGGGAAGCGCACGGTCGCGCCGTGCGCGTTCCTACGGTGTGCTCAGGGCTGTGAGCCGTTGTCTGCTCTCCTCGTCGGCGGCGGGCATGACCACGAGGAACTGGTCGCGTTCCTGGGCGACGGTGAGGACCTGCCAGTCCAGCCGGACCTCGCCGACGACCGGGTGCAGGATCCGCTTGCTGCCGACGCTCCTGCCGGAGACCCGGTAGGTGGTCCACCAGTGCTGGAAGTCGGAGTCCTCGGCGCTCAGCTCGGCGACCAGTTCGGCGAGCCTGGGGTCGCCGGGGTAGCGGCCGGCGTCCATCCGCAGGTAGGCGACGCACTCGCCCGCCGACAGGTCCCAGTCCGACACGCGCTCGCGCGTCCGCGGGTCGAGGAACGTCAGCCACAGGTAGTTGCGGTGCTCCTCGGGGACCGCGGCGAAGTCGAGCAGCAGCTCGGCCGCGAGGTCGTTCCAGGCCAGGATGTCCGTGAACCGGCCCAGGACCACGGCGGGCGTGGTCCGCAGATCGGCCAGTACGGCCAGCACCGCGGCGGGCACGACCTGGTGCTGTGAACGCCGCTGTCGGCGGGCCGGGGCCAGGTCGGCCAGCCGGCGCAGGTAGTCGCGCTGGTCGTCGTCCAGCAGCAGGGCGCGGGCCAGCGCGTCCAGGACACTGCCGGACGGTGCGGGCAGCCGGCCCTGTTCGAGGCGGGTGTAGTAGTCCACGCTGATCCCGGCCCGCCCGGCCACCTCCTCCCGGCGCAGCCCGGCCACCTTGCGGGACCGTTCGTACACGGGGAGTTGGTGCGCCCGCGTTCTGATCGCAGCCCCGCCCCTCCACCCCTGCCGCCGGGCCGGGCCGGGCGCCGGGTCCCGGGAACCGGGTGTGCCACGGGCGGCGGTCTGCGGTGTGGCCAGCCGGGTGAACCTTCGCCAATTTGTCCGTATCGCCTCATTTATCACATTTTTTTAAGAAAAACTGACTGCAGAACAGCCCGGCTTGTCCTGCCCTGCTGCGCGGCGGCCCCGTGCGTCCAGTACTCGCCGACGCCGGCCGTTCGTCCGACAGGCCCTGGGAGCACCGATTCACCTGACACCGGCAACAGACGCGGCCACTGATCCGCCCAACGATGCGTCCGACGATGCGCACGACCCGGTGTGCCGAACGGTGCTGCCCGACCGGGGCCGCCTCCGATCGCGGCTGACGCTCCGCCGGCTCTCCCCCGGACCGGTCCGGACGGTGCGGCGCCCCCGGCGCGGGCGGGCGCCACCGGACGGACCGTAGGTCCGACTCCACCGCATCTCCCAGACCCGTGTACCGGCAACTCGGCCGGCCCCCTTCTGTTGCTCCCTCAACGCGCCGCCACACCATCCGCAACCCCCGTTCCGCTTCTCCGGGCCGACGCGGCCCCGGCGCAGGATCGAAAGGAATCGTCATGAGGCGCTGTGCGACCGCACGCACGGCCCGGGACCGCCGCCGTGCAACCCCGTCCGGCGTACGACGGCAGGGCGGGGCGCTGCGCGCCCGGTCCCCGTACGGACCCGAGGCACGCGCGGCAGTGGCCGGACTGCTCGGCATCGTCGCGAGCATCGGGCGACTGGCCCGCAGGACCGCCGTCGCGCACCTGCCACCACGCGAAGGCTCCGCCGCCGAGGCTCTGCGGGCCTTCCGCGCCGCGCTCGCCGTGCTGGTGGCGGTCGCCGCGACCGTCACCTCGCTCGCACTGCCGGCACACGCCGCCCCGGCCACCCCGCGTGCCCCCTCCACCGGGAAGCCGGCGGGCCGGCAGCAGCCGGTGACGTTGGAGAAGACCGGGACCGACCTGGCGACCGGCAGCAGCACCACCACCACCCAGGACGACACCGTCCAGTGGGTGGTCTCGGCCACCAACCCGGACGGCGCCCCCGCCAACACCGTGATCACCGACGTGATCCAGGGCGGCCCGGGCAGCACCCCGCAGACCCAGTCCTACGTGCCGAACTCGCTGAAGGTGCCTCCGGGCTTCAGCAGGCAGTGGTCCACCGACGCCGGCACCTCGTTCACGTCGACGGACCAGGGGGCGGCCACCAACGCGATCCGGGCAACCAACCCGGTGTTCGCGTCCCCGGCGACCGGTCAGGTGGTGCAGATCCCACCGCCGTTCACCCCCATCAACACCGCCACCGGCGGCGACGGCTTCACGCCGATCCTCTATACCGCCACCATCAACGGCATGCCCACGCCCGAGGTGTGGAACATCTACCACCACGGCGCGTCCAGCCAGGCTGCCGTGGTCTGCACGGACCTGCTGACGAACGGTCCCTGTCCCCTGCCGGACGGCACACCGGCGTCCTGGCCCCAGCCGCTCAACTCCGCGGCCGTCGGCGGGACGAGTGGGGACCTCGGCAGCACCCGCACACCCACCTACGTGCAGTCCGGGTCCAAGCTGTACTACGCGGCCGTCAGCCGGGTGACCTTCGCCGAGATCGGCGTCGGCTGCATCGACCTCCAGGCGCAGAAGAGCTGCGGCTTCGCGCCTCTGCAAACCGGCTCCGGCAGTGTCGTCGGCGGCGTGGTGGAAGCGCCGAACGGTCTGATCTACGCCGTGTCCGGCACCGGTGAGATCCTCTGCTACGACCCCACCGCCAACGCGTCCTGCGGGACCTTCTCCATCGGCCTGCCCCCCAACGAGGGCCAGGGCGGCTTCACCGGGGACTACTCGGGCACGATGACGGTCATCAACGGCAAGATCTACGTCAGCGACAACGAACCGGTGCCCAATCCCACGGTGATGTCCTGCTTCGACCCGACGACGAACGCGGCCTGCACCGGCTGGACCACGCCCAAGGTCCTGGTCACTCCGACGGCCGGCGGCGCCGCTCGCGCGGACAACGTCTTCGCCACGTACGACTCCGCAGGCACCGCCATCGGCGTCTGCTCGGTGGTCGGCGGCGTGCTCGCGGAGACCAACCCGCCGGTGGGCACCGTGGTCTGCTTCGACTTCGTCGGAAACCCGATCGCCGCGGCACCGGGCCTACAGACGCTGGTCAGCACCAACGTGGCCTCGGGCGAGAGCAACTTCCAGATCCCGCTGACCATCACCGCCCCCAACGGGCACCTGGACACCGAGTTCCCGTACTGGATCTACCTGGGCAACACGCCGACCCTGAACAGCACCGAGTACTGCTACGACTGGACCACTCAGTCGCCGTGCGGCTCGTTCGGCAACGCGGGCGTCGTCAACGGCCCGCCCAACGTCGACGGCGGCTACACCAGCCCCTACGGGTTCGCCTACGACGGCCAGTGCAAGTACAGCCTCGGCGACGTCGGGTTCCTGTTCTCGATGGACCCGACCACCGGCGCCTCCCCGTGCCTCAAGACCAAGGCGCAGGGCAGCCTCGACCCGAGCGCGTACTACTGCGACGGCAAGACGGGGCACGTGACGTCGTACGGCACGGTGAGCCTCGTCGACATCGATCCCACGACGGTCAACTTCGCGCAGTCGTCGGTGACCGTGATGGACTCGAACGGCGCGGCCCTGGGCACGTTCCCCTTCGACACCACCACCATGAAAGCCGACATCTCGTCCGTCCCGATCAGCGCCTCACCGATCCAGGTCGTCGCCAACCTCACCCTGATCAGCGGGGCGTCGTTCACTCCGGACAACCAGCCGAAGATGCAGGTGACGTTCGTCGGCGACCCGCCGCAGGTCTGCTACCAGACCAAGGTCAGCGAGGACTGCACCGTCACCTCGGTGAGCGACCAGGCCACAGCGACCACCAACGGCATGGCCCCGGTCACGTCCAACACCGTCACCCTCCAGGTGACTCCCGGGCCGTCCTGCAAACCTGAGCTGACCGTGCTCAAGGAGGTCTGCACCTCGGCGAACCCGGGTGACTGCGGGCCCGGCGGCAGCGGCCCCTGGGCGAGTCTCACCACGGTCGCACCGGGCGGTACGGCCTACTGGCGCATCACCGTCACCAACCCCGGGACGGTCCCCGTCACGGGCATCACCCTGACGGATGCCGTCACCCCCGCGTGCGCCACAGCGGCAGGAACGTTCAACCTGGCGGCGGGGGCCAACAGGCAGGTCTTCTGCAACCTCGCCAACGTCACCAAGCCCACCACCAACGTCGTCACGGCGACCTTCCCCGGACCCGGCGGCACCCCCATCACCACACCGCCGTCGGAAGCGACCGCCAACGTTCCGTCGCTGGCCATCGTCAAGGAGGTCTGCACCTCGGCAACGGTCGCCAACTGCATCGAGGGTGGTAACGGCCCCTGGGCCGGCGTCACCACCGTTCCGCCCGGCGCCACCGCGTACTGGCGGATCACCGTCACCAACACCGACGGCGTCGACATCTCCGGCATCACCCTGACGGATACCGTGACCCCGGCGTGCGCGACGGTCGCCGGCACGTTCAACCTCCCGGCAGGGGCGAGCACCCAGGTCTTCTGCAACCTCCCCGGCATCACCACCTCGACGACGAACGTCGTCACGGCGAGCTTCCCCGGACCCGGCGGCACCCCCATCACCACACCGCCCGCCGAAGCCACGGTCGACGTTCCGTCGCTGGCGATCGTCAAGGAGGTCTGCACCTCGGCAACCGCCGCCGACTGCGGATCCGGCGGCAACGGCCCCTGGGCCGGCGGCACCACCGTCGCCCCCGGCGGCACCGCCTACTGGCGCATCACCGTCACCAACACCGGTGCGGTGAACATCTCCGGCATCACGCTCAACGACGCCGTCACCCCGGCATGCGTCACGGCCGCCGGCACGTTCGATCTGGCAGCGGGAGCGAACAAGCAGATCTTCTGCAACCTCGCCAACGTCACGAAGCCCACCACCAACGTCGTCACGGCCACCTTCCCCGGCCCCGGCGGCACACCTCCGATCACCACACCACCCTCCGAAGCAACCGCCAACGTTCCCTCGCTGGCGATCGTCAAGGAAGTGTGCACCTCGGCAGTCGCCGCCGACTGCGGGCCCGGCGGCAGCGGCCCCTGGGCCGGCGGCACCACGGTTCCGTCCGGTGGCACCGCCTACTGGCGCATCACCGTCACCAACGACGGCCCCAGCGACATCACCGGCATCACCCTGACCGACCCCGTCACCCCGGCGTGCGCCACGGCCGCCGGCACCTTCAACCTGGCGGCAGGAGCGAACAAGCAGATCTTCTGCAACCTCGCCAACGTCACCCAGGCCACCGCCAACGTCGTCACCGCGACCTTCCCCGGACCCGGCGGCACGCCCATCACCACCCCACCCGCCGAGGCCACCGTCGATGCCCCGTCACTGACGATCCTCAAAGAGGTCTGCACCTCGACCACTGCGGCCGACTGCGCCAGCGGTGGTAGCGGCCCCTGGGCCAAGACGACCATCATCCCGTCCGGTGCCACCGCCTACTGGCGGATCACCGTCACCAACACCGGGACGGTCCCCATCACGGGCATCACCCTGACCGATGCCGTGACCCCGGCGTGCGCGACGACGGCCGGAACGTTCAACCTGGCGACAGGGGCGAACAAGCAGGTCTTCTGCGACCTCGCCAACGTCACCACCTCGACCACCAACGTGGTGACAGCCACCTTCCCCGGCCCCGGTGGCCATCCCATCACCACACCACCGTCGGAAGCAACGGCTGACGTTCCGTCGCTGACGATCGTCAAGGAGGTCTGCACCTCGGCAACCGCCACCGACTGCGGATCCGGCGGCAACGGCCCCTGGGCCGGCGTCACCACCATCGCACCGGGTGGCACCGCGTACTGGCGGATCACCGTCACCAACACCGGTGCGGTCCCGGTCAACGACATCACCCTGGCCGACCCCGTCACCGCGGGCTGCGTGACGGCGGCCGGAACGTTCAACCTGGCGCCGGGAGCAGACAAACAGATCTTCTGCAACCTCCCCAACGTCACCACCTCGACCACAAACATCGTGACGGCCACCTTCCCCGGCCCTGGCGGGACCCCCATCACCACCCCGCCCTCCGAGGCAGCAGTTGACGTTCCTTCCCTGACGATCGTCAAGGAGGTCTGTGCCTCCACCACAGCCGCGAACTGTGGGCCCGGCGGTAGCGGCCCCTGGGCCGGCGTCACCACCCTCCCGCCCGGCGGCACCGCCTACTGGCGCATCACCGTCACCAACACCGACGGCGTCAACATCAACGGCATCACCCTGACCGACACCGTCACCGCGGGCTGCGTGACGGCGGCCGGCACCTTCAACCTGACGCCGGGAGCGAACAAGCAGATCTTCTGCAACCTCCCCAACGTCACCCAGTCCACCACCAACGTCGTCACCGCGACCTTCCCCGGACCCGGCGGCACACCTCCGATCACCACCCCGCCCTCCGAAGCAACGGCCAACGTTCCGTCGCTGACGATCGTCAAGGAGGTCTGCACCTCGGCAACCGCCACCGACTGCGGATCCGGCGGCAACGGCCCCTGGACCGGCATCACCACCGTCGCCCCCGGCGGCACCGCCTACTGGCGCATCACCGTCACCAACACCGACGGCGTCGACATCAACGGCATCACCCTGACCGACACCGTCACCCCGGCATGCGCCACAGCCGCCGGCACCTTCAACCTGACAGCAGGAGCCAGCAAGCAGATCTACTGCAACCTCCCCAACGTCACCACCTCGACCACAAACGTGGTGACGGCCACCTTCCCGGGGCCGGGCGGCACACCTCCGATCACCACACCGCCGTCGGAAGCAACGGCCAACGTTCCGTCGCTGGCCATCGTCAAGGAGGTCTGCACCTCGGCAACCGCCGCCGACTGCGGGCCCGGCGGCAACGGCCCCTGGACCGGCATCACCACCCTCCCGCCCGGCGGCACCGCCTACTGGCGCATCACCGTCACCAACACCGGTGCGGTCCCGGTCAACGACATCACCCTGACGGATGC
>NZ_JBHVWW010000072.1:7403-50254 GCF_042882025.1 Kitasatospora sp. NPDC058243 | reverse complement strand
GGTCTCGGGGACCGACGCCGTCGTCCACTCCGTCCGTCAGAAGGCCGCGGCGAGCCGCTTCACCGCCTGCTCGACCCGCTCGTCGGTCTCGGTGACCGCCACCCGGACGTGCCGCGCGCCCGCCTCGCCGTAGAACTCCCCGGGTGCCACCAGGATGCCGAGCTCAGCCAGCGCGCCCACCGTCACCCAGCAGGGCTCGTCCCTGGTCGCCCAGAGGAAGAGCGCGCCCACCGAGTGGTCGATCCGGAAGCCGCACTCCAGCAGCGCCGCGCGCAGCACGGCCCGCCGCCGGGCGTAGCTCCCGCGCTGCCCCGCCAGGTGCGAGTCGTCGCCGAGCGCCGCCACCATGGCGGCCTGCACCGGGGCGGGCACCATGTGTCCGGCGTGCTTGCGCACCTCCAGCAGCGTGGCGATCACCGCCGGGTCCCCGGCAGCGAACCCGGCCCGGTAGCCGGCCAGGTTGGAGCGCTTGGAGAGCGAGTGCACGGCCAGGACCCCCTCGTGGCTGCCACCGCTGATCTCGGGGTGCAGCACCGAGCGGGTCTCGCCCTCCCAGACGTGGTCGAGGTAGCACTCGTCGTTCACCACGAGGGCGCCGCGTTCCCGCGCCCAGCCGACGATCGCGCGCAGCTCGGCGGTGCCGAGGACGCGGCCCTCCGGGTTGGACGGGGAGTTCAGCCAGACCACCCTGGGGGCGGGGCCGTCGTAGGCCAGCGGCGAGGCCGTCCGGACCAGCCGGGCACCCGCCAGCCGGGCGCTCACCTCGTACGTGGGGAAGGCGAGTTCGGGCACCAGGACGACGTCGGAGGGGCCCAGGCCGAGCATGGTGGGCAGCCAGGCGATCAGCTCCTTGGTGCCGACCGCGGGGATCACCGCGGACGGGTCCACGCTCACGCCCTCGCGCCGCAGCAGCCATGCCGCGACGGCCTCGCGGAGCTGCGGCGTACCCTCCGTGGACGGGTAGCCGGGGGCGTCCGCGGCGGCGGCCAGGGCCGCGCGGACGACGGCCGGCGTCCGGTCCACCGGGTCGCCGAGCGCCAGGTTGACCAGCCCGTCGGGGTGGGCGGCGGCGAGCTTGCGGTAGGGGAACAGGACGTCCCAGGGGAACTTCGGCAGCCGCTCTATCATGCCCGGGCCCCCTTCGCGACGGTGCGGGCCAGCGGCGTCGCCTGGCAGTCGGAGTCGATGCCCCAGGAGACGATCCGCTCCGGGGTGATCCGGATCAGCTCGTCGTCGACGTGCGGCAGGACCTCCTTGCCGCCGGTGGGGAGCGCCTGCGCGGTGCCGCGGATCTCCAGGCCCCGGACCACCCAGTCCGCCGGGTCCAGCACGTCGTCCACGACCAGCGAGACCTTCGGATTCTCCTGCACGTGGCGGTACTTGAGGCTGCGGGCCATGCCGCGACCGGTCACATCGATGGTGCCGAGGCCGGCGTTGTAGTGGAAGCCGAGCGGGACGACGTGCGGCTGCCCGCGACCGTCCACGGTGGCCAGGCGGGCTAGCGACTGCGAGGCCAGGTAGGCGGCCTCGTTCGCGGTGAAGGGCATGACGGGTCCTCACATCGGTCGGATCAGGGATTCCGCCGACGCTAGGCGTCGCCCTTCGAGCCGCTTTCGTGCCCCGCCCGCGCCAGGGCTGCCAAGAGCGCTGGACACCGGCTCGAAGCGGCGCTGGCACGGTGGGCCCGTCGTACAGGAGCCGGCAGCGGAGGGCGCGATGGACTGCGATGTGGTGGTGGCGGGTGCGGGGCCGACGGGCCTGATGCTCGCCTGCGAGCTGGCGTTGGGCGGTGCCCGGACGCTGGTGGTGGAGCGTAGGGAGGAGCCGGAGAAACACTCGAAGGCCATGGGCATGCAGGGCCGCACCGTGGAACTGCTGGAACTGCGCGGGCTGCTCGACCGGTTCCTGGAGGGCGCGGGCCTGCTCAAGGGCGGCAACTTCGCCAGCCTGGGCGTGCCGATGCGGTTCGAGGAGTTCGACACCCGGCACCCGTACGTGCTGCTGGTGCCGCAGCTGCGCACGGAGGAGCTGCTGGCCGAGCGGGCGCGGGAACTCGGCGTGCGGATCGTCCGGGGCGCTCCCGTCACCGGCTTCACCCAGGACGAGGACGGCGTGACCGTCGAGACCGGGACCGGCACCGTCCGGGCACGCTACCTGGTCGGCTGCGACGGCGGCGGCAGTACCGTACGCCGGCAGGCGGGGATCGCCTTCACCGGCCAGGACCCGCACATGTACGCGCTGATCGGGGACATGCGGTTCCGAGGTGAGCTGCCGCGCGGTGAGGGACTGGGGCCGATGCGCCCGGTGGGTCTGGTCAACCCGGAGAAGAGGTCCTGGTTCGGCGCCTTCCAGCACAAGCCGGACGTCTACCGGGCCACCGTCGCCTGGTTCGGCGAGCCCTTCCCCGACCGCAACGCGCCGGTCACCGAGGAGGAGATGCGCGCGGCCCTGGTCGAGCACACCGGCGGCGACCACGGGATGCACGACGTCACCTGGCTGTCCCGGCTCACCGACGTCTCCCGGCTGGCCGGGGCGTACCGCAGCGGCCGGGTGCTGCTGGCCGGCGACGCGGCGCACATCCACCTGCCGGCCGGCGGGCAGGGGCTCAACCTCGGCATCCAGGACGCGGTGAACCTCGGCTGGAAGCTCGCGTCCGTGGTACGCGGCCAGGGCGGCGAGGAGTTGCTGGACAGCTACCAGGGCGAGCGGCGCCCGGTCGCCGACGGCGTGGTGCGCAACACCCGGACCCAGGCCGTGCTGATCGACCCGGACCCGAGGTACGACGCGCTGCGCCAGACCTTCCGCGAGCTGATGGCACTGCCGGACACCAACCGCCACATCGCCGGGATGCTGTCCGGCTTCGACGTCGCCTACGGGACGGGTGACCACCCGTCGGTCGGGCGCCGGATGCCGGACGCCGACCTGCTCACCGCCGGGGGCGGCCGACGGATCAGCGGCTGCTTCACCGAGGCGCGCGGGCTGCTGCTGCTGCCCGAACCCGGACCGGCCGCCTCGCCACCGGCCGCCTCGCCACTGGCCGCCTGGGCCGACCGCGTCACCACCGTGACCGCCAAGGTCGCGGGCGCGGAGCCCGACCTCGCCTTCCTGATCCGCCCTGACGGCTACGTCGCCTGGGCCGGGCCCCCGGCGCGGCGCGAGGAGCTCCGCCACGCCGCGACCACCTGGTTCGGCGCCGCCTGAGAACCGCACGACCCGCACGACCCGCACGACACCCGCAGCACACCGAGAGAGGGAGAAGATGACTTCAGTCACCGGCAGCCCCGCCGCCCGCGCGCGCCGGATCGTCGCACTCAACACCGCCTACTTCCAAGCGAAGGCGCTCCAGAGCGCGGTGGAGCTCGGCCTCTTCGAGCTACTGGCGGACCGCTCCGCCGGCGTCGACGAGATCCGGTCCGAACTGGGCGTCGACCACCGGCTGTTCAAGGACTTCCTGGACGCCCTGGTCGGCCTCGACCTGCTGACGGCCGAGGACGGCCGCTACCGCGCCGCCCCGCTCGCCGAGGAGTTCCTGCTCCCGGACGCTCCGACCTACCTGGGCGGCACCGCCCAGCAGCACGCCCGGCTGCACTTCCACGCCTGGGCGCAGCTGACCGACGCGCTGCGCGACGGCAAGGCCAAGTCCGCCGTCGCCGCGCAGGGTCCGCTGGCCTACCCCAAGCACTACGAGGACCTCGACCGCGCCCGCCAGGTCATGGCGCACATGGACGCCCACAACGGGTTCACCGCGGACGAGCTGGCCCGCCAGCTCGACTGGAGCCGCTACACGTCCTTCGTGGACGTCGGCGGCGCGCGCGGCAACGTGGCCTCCCGGATCGCCTCGGCCCACCCGCACCTGCGGGGCGCCGTCTTCGACCTGCCGGCGCTGCGCCCGCTCTTCGACGAGCTGGTGAGCACGGCCGGGACGGCCGACCGGGTCACCTTCCACGGCGGCGACTTCTTCGCCTCCCCGATGCCGGAGGCCGATGTGGTGATCCTCGGCCACGTGCTGCCCGACTGGCCGGTCGACGACCGCCGGGAGCTGCTGCGGCGCGCCCACAAGGCGGTGCGGCCCGGCGGCGCGGTGGTGCTCTACGACGCCATGATCGACCCGGACGAGCGGGACCCGGAGGTCCTGCTGCAACGGATCAACCACACCATGATCCGGGACGACAGCTCCGCGTACTCGCTCCAGCAGGCCCGCGACTACCTGGAGGAGGCCGGCTTCACGGTCGACCGGGTGACCGCCACCGACACCATCACCCGGGACCACTTCGCCATCGGCGTCAAGTCCGCCTGAACGGAAGGGAGAACGACGTGACGGAGCACGCCGCACCGCAGGCGGAACAGCCGTACGACGTGGTCATCGTCGGCACCGGCCTGTCGGGCACCATGCTCGGCTCGATCCTGGCCAAGCAGGACTTCCGCGTCCTGCTGCTCGACGGCACCCACCACCCCCGGTTCGCCGTCGGCGAGTCGACCATCGGGCAGACGCTGGTGGTGCTGCGGCTGATCGCCGACCGGTACGGGATCCCGGAGATCGCCCACCTGGCGAGCTTCGAGGACGTGCTGGCCAACGTGAGCAGCGCGCACGGGCAGAAGAGCAACTTCGGGTTCATGTTCCACGAGGACGGCGAGGAGCCGGACCCGAACCTCACCAGCCAGTTCCGCATCCCCGGGATCGTCGGCAACGCCGCGCACTTCTTCCGGCAGGACACCGACGCGTACATGTTCCACACCGCTGTCCGCTACGGCTGCGACGCGCGGCAGGACTACCGGGTGGAGCGCGTCGACCTCGACGACGACGGGGTCACGGTGGTCGGCGCGGACGGCAGCAGCTACCGCGCCCGCTACCTGGTCGACGCCAGCGGGTTCCGCTCGCCGCTGGCCAAGCAGCTGGGGCTGCGGGAGGAGCCCAGCCGGCTCAAGCACCACGCGCGCTCGATCTTCACGCACATGGTCGGGGTGGAGGCGATCGACGACCACCTGGACACGCCCGACGGGCTGCGTCCGCCTGTGCCGTGGAACGACGGGACGATGCACCACATCTTCGAGCGCGGCTGGATGTGGATCATCCCGTTCGACAACCACCCCGGGGCCACCAATCCCCTGTGCAGCGTGGGCATCCAGCTCGACCCGAGGACGTACCCGGCGCGCCAGGACCTCACCGCCGAGGAGGAGTTCTGGTCCCACGTGGACCGCTTCCCCGCGGTGCGGCGGCAGTTGGAGGGCGCCCGGAGCGTGCGCGAGTGGGTCCGGACGGACCGGATGCAGTACTCCTCGACCCGGACGGTCGGCGAGCGCTGGTGCCTGATGTCGCACGCGGCCGGGTTCATCGACCCGCTGTTCTCCCGGGGGCTGTCCAACACCTGCGAGATCATCAACGCGCTGTCCTGGCGGCTGATGGCGGCGCTGCGCGAGGACGACTTCTCGCTGGAGCGGTTCGCCTACGTGGAGCGGCTGGAGCAGGGCCTGCTGGACTACAACGACCGGCTGGTGAACAACTCGTTCATCTCCTTCTCCCACTACCCGTTGTGGAACTCGGTGTTCCGGATCTGGGCCTCGGCCAGCGTGATCGGCGGCAAGCGCATCCTCAACGCGCTGACCGCGACCAAGGAGACCGGTGACGACACGCACTGCCAGGCCCTGGACGACAACCCGTACCCGGGGCTGTGGTGCCCGCTGGACTTCTACAAGGAGGCCTTCGACGAGCTCACCGAGCTGTGCGAGGCCGTGGACGCCAAGCGGATGACGGCCGAGGAGGCCGCCGCCACCCTGGAGCAGCGGGTGCGGGAGTCGGACTGGATGCTGCCCGCGCTGGGCTTCAACGACCCCGACACCCATCACATCAACCCGACGGCCGAGAAGATGATCCAGCTCGCACAGTGGGCCACCGACCACCCCCGCCCGGAGATCCAGGAGCTGCTGGCCGCCAGCGCCGAGGAGGTCAAGGCCGCCATGCGCAGGAGCTAGGGTCCTGTCCGGCCGAGGACGGCCGGCGGGACCGCCGAGGGCCGCGCCCGGGGAGCTGATCCCCGGACGCGGCCCCTTCCGTCGTCGGCGCGCCGCTCAGCCCTCGGCCGCCAGGGTCAGCGCGACGGTCCTCGGGTCCTCCTCGACCGGCCAGCGGGCGTAGGAGCGGCGCCAGTACATCAGCGGGCTGGGCACCTCCGGCCGGGCGGCACCGTCCACGACGGCACCGATCACGATCGTGTGGTCGCCGGCGTCGAGGGCCGCGGCGACCCGGCACTCGGCGTGCGCGACGGCGTCCAGCGGCACGGTGGGCAGGCCACCGAGCCGGCTGGGCTCCCAGCGGACGCCGCTGAAGCGGTCGCCACTGGCCGAGGCGAACAGCGCGGAGGTGTCCTCACCACCACCGCGCAGCACGTTCACCACGAACTCGCCGCGGTCCAGCACGGCCCGCAGCACCCGGCTCTCCCGATGGATGCAGACCAGCAGCAGCGGCGGCGTCTTGGAGACGCTGCACGCCGCGGAGCAGGTCAACCCGTACGGCTCGCCGTCGGCGCCCAGGGTGGTCACCACGGTCACTCCGGTGGGCAGCGCGCCCATGATGGACAGGAAGGTCGGGCCGTCGACGCAGTCGCCGGCGAGGTCCTCGGGCAGGGGTAGGGGCATGGTGGGCATGGGGTCTCCACTCTCGGCAGTCCGGTGCGGTGTCCCCATGCTCGTCGGGCGCGTTCGAGTCGCCGTCGGGTACGCCGCGTACCCCTGGCCCGGGAGCGGGACCAGGGGTACGCGGGTTGCCTCGGACGCGCGGTCACTCCTCGTCGCGCAGCTCCCGCAGCAGGAAGGTGAGCACGAAGCCGACCGCCAGGATCAGGCCGCCGACCAGGAACATCGTCTGGAAGCCGGCGGCGAAGGCGTCGATCGTGCGGGCCGCGAGGCCACCGCTCGTGGCGGGGTCCGAGAGCGCCTGGCGCACCGCCTCGTCACCGTTCAGGTCACCGCCGATCCGGCCGGCCGCGACGCCGAACAGCACCGACATGAAGACCGCGGCGCCCGCCGTGCCGCCGAGCTGACGGAACAGGCCGGAGGCGGCGTTGGCCACGCCCAGCTCGGACTGGGGCGCCGCGCTCTGGATGGCCAGGGTGATGACCGTCTGGGAGAGCCCGATGCCCAGGCCGAGCCACGCCGTGAGCACCACCACCACCCACAGCGGGGTGTCGGCGCCGGCCGTGGAGAGCCCCAGCAGCGAGCCGGCCATCGAACCGAGCCCGACGATGGCGGGCTTCTTGAACCGGTTCGTCTTCTTGATGATCTTCGCGCAGACCATCTGGGAGATGATCGCGCCCGTCATCAGCGGGATGATCACCAGCCCGGCCACGGTGGCGGTGCGGCCCTGCACCAGCTGGAGGTAGAGCGGCAGGGTGGAGACCGTACCGAAGATGCCGACACCGATGGTGAAGTTGACTGCGGTGGCCAGGGTGATCCCGCCCCGCTTGAACAGCCGCAGCGGGACCATCGCCTCCAGGCCCCGGGCCCGCTCCGCCAGGACGAACAGCACCAGGCCGAGCGCGGCGACGGCGTACAGCACCAGCGAACGGCCCGAACCCCAGCCCCAGTCGAGGCCCTCCTCGGCGACGACCAGCAGCGGCACCAGCCAGAGCGCGAGGGTGACGGCGCCCCGGTAGTCGATCGGGTGGTTCACCCGCTGGTGCGGCAGGTTGAGTGCCTTGCGCACGCTCAGCAGCGCAACCAGCCCGAGCGGCACGTTGATCAGGAAGGCCCAGCGCCAGCCGGTCACCCCCAGGATCTCGCCGGCGCCCGCGAACAGCCCGCCGACCAGCGGGCCGAGCACGCTGGCCGCGACCCACGCCATCATCAGGTAGGAGAAGTACCGGCCGCGCTCCCGCACCGGGGCGAGGTCGGCGATGACGGCCGTGGGCAGCGACATCAGCCCGGCGCCGCCGAGTCCCTGGACCACGCGGGCGACGGCGAGCGTCTCCATCGAGTTCGCCAGCGAGCAGGCCGCCGACCCGACGATGAAGACCACGATCGCCGCCAGGTAGAGCGGCTTGCGGCCGTAGATGTCGGAGAGCTTGCCGTAGAACGGCATCGCGATCGTGGAGCTGACCAGGTAGCCGGTGATGACCCAGGCCTGGACGGTCTGCCCGTGCAGCTGGTCGCCGATCGTGCGCAGCGCGGTCGAGACGATGGTCTGGTCGAGTGCGGCGAGCAGGACTGCCAGCAGCAGTCCGGTGAGGGCCGTGATGATCTGGCGGTGGGTGAAGCCGGCCGGGCCGGCGTCGTCCGCGACGGCCTCGTCGGTCTGCGAGGCGAGGTTTGCCATGTCCTGTTTCTCCATGCGGTTTCGGTCGGCCCGCCGTGCGGTGCCGGACGACCGCACAACCCGGGCCCGACACACAAAATCGACAAGCTCTTGTCAATTTGAGGGTAGTGCCCACCTCGAGTAAATGACAAGCTCTTGTCGAAATCGCGCGAGCGTGCTGCGATTAGGCTTCCGTCATGACCGACCTCTCCCCCGTGGCAGATACCTTGAGCGAGATCACCACCGAGTTGTTCGCCGTCAACGGCGCCCTGCTGCGCGCGGGCGACGGGCTGTCCGGCCGGTTCGGGCTGACCTCCGCGCGATGGCAGGTCCTCGGCCTGCTGGCAGACGGTCCGCACAGCGCCGCGCACCTCGCGCGGGAGCGCGGGCTGCGCCGCCAGGCCGTCCAGCAGACCGTGGTCAAACTGGTCGAGGACGGCCTCGCCACCACCAGCCCCAACCCGGCGGACCGGCGCGCACCGCTGGTCTCGCTGACCGCAAAGGGCGCCGACGCACTCGCCCTGCTGGAGCCGGCCGAGCGGCGCTGGCTGGAACACCTGGCCTCGCCACTGGACCCGGACGACCTGAAGGCCACGCTGCGAGTGCTGCGTGGCCTTCGGGCGGCGCTGGCCGACGAACTGCCCCCGTCGGTCGCGGGCGACAGTGGCACCGCGGATCTCACAGGTCCAACGTGACCTCGTACTCCGTGAGCCAGGAGTTGAGCCAGAGCACCAGCTCCAGGCTCCCCCGGTCGTACGGGCGGCTCACCGCGCCCAGCGGCCGGTCGACGACCGCCCGCGCCCGCCCGAGGTCCAGCAGCGGCAGGACCGGGGCGTCCGCGTCGCGCAGCAGCCGGGCGAGTTCGGCGCGCAGCACGGCCTCGTAGCCCGGGTCCTGGGTGGCCGGGTACGGGGTCTTGACCCGCTCGACCACCGACCGCGGCAACAGGTCGGCGACGGCCGCGCGCAGCAGGCTCTTCTCCCGGCCGTCGAAGGACTTCATCGCCCACGGCACGTTGAAGACGTACTCCACCAACCGGTGGTCGCAGAACGGCACCCGAACCTCCAGGCCCACCGCCATGCTCATCCGGTCCTTGCGGTCGAGCAGGGTCTGCACGAACCGGGTCAGGTTGAGATAGGTGATCTCGCGCATCCGACGGTCATCGGCGGACTCCCCCGGCAGCACCGGCACTTCGGCGAGCGCCTCCGAGTACCGCGCGGCCCGGTAGCCGTCGAGGTCGAGCTTGTCCAGCAGTCCCTGCTGGAACAGCGAGCGGCCGCCGAAGTAGCGTGCCGAACCCGAGGTGAGCCAGGGGAAGGTGGTGGCGCGCAGGGCCAGCGGGTTGTGGAACCAGCGGTAGCCGCCGAACAGTTCGTCCGCGGCCTCGCCGGACAGCGCCACCGTGCACTCCCGCTTCACCGCCCGGAAGAACAGGTACAGCGAGGGCCACATGTCACCCCAGTACGCGGGCGGCAGGTCGGTGGCCCGCAGCACCGCGGCGCGCACCGCCGGATCCGTCAGATCGCCGCTGTCCAGCAGGACTTCGCGGTGTTCCGCACCCACGTGCCGGGCCAGGTCGCGGACGAACGGCGCGTCCGGCGCCTGGCGCACCGCGTCCGGGGCGAAGCCGTCCGCCGCGCCCCGGAAGTCCACCGAGAACGAGCGCACCGGCCCCGACCGGGCCGCCAGCGCCGTCACCGCCGAGGAGTCGAGGCCTCCGGAGAGCAGGCAGCCCAGCGGCACGTCCGAGACCAGCTGGCGCGCGACCGTGTCGGACAGCAGCTCCCGCACCGTCCCGATGGTCGCGGACAGGTCGTCGGTGTGCTCACGGGCCTCCAGCCGCCAGTAGGTGTGCCGGCGCACCCCGGTGCGCCCGACCCGGACGAGTTGGCCGGGCCGGACCTCGCGCATCCCGGAGAAGACGGCCGCCTCGGGCGTCTTGACCATGTCCAGCGCCTCGCACAGCCCCTCCGCGCCGACCCTGCGCGGCACCGCGCGGTCGGCGAGGACGGCCTTCGGCTCCGAGCCGAACAGCACGCCCGTGTCTGTCGGGTAGTAGTACAGCGGTTTGACGCCCATCCGGTCGCGGACCAGCAGCAGTTCCTCGGCCTGCTCGTCCCAGATGCCGAAGGCGTACATGCCGTTGAGCCGGTCCACCAGCGCGGCACCCCACTGGAGGTAGCCGCGGAGCACCACCTCGGTGTCGCACGCCGTCCGGAACCGGTGGCCGAGCGCGATCAACTCGGCGCGCAACTCACGGAAGTTGTAGACCTCGCCGGCGAACGTGATCGCCGCGCCGCGGCCCCGGTGCCGGGCGGTCATCGGCTGCTGCCCGTGCGCCGGGTCGATCACCGCCAGCCGGCGGTGGCCGAAGCCGACCCACGGGCCGAACCAGAGCCCCTCGGCGTCCGGCCCTCGGCAGGCCATGGTGTCCGTCATCGCCTGCAGCAGATCACGGCGCTGCTCGGGGGAGGCGTCGAAGTCGACCGCCCCAACGATGCCGCACACGCTCAACCCACCTGGGTCAGGCTCAGGTTGACCGCGGCCAGCAGCTGCCGCGGGGTCCTGGCCTCGACCACGACGTCGTCCGGCAGCGCGATGCCCCGGTCCCGCTCGATCATGTTGACGGTGTTGAACAGCGCCAGCGAGTCGTAGCCCAGGGCCTCGAAGGGCACGTCCAGGACGTCGTCGAGGTCGACGCCCTCGTCGACGCCCGCGGCCTCGCGCAGCGTGGTGATCAGATCGTCAAGGGTGAACTCTGCCATGGCGTTTCCTCAGTTCGGTCGGTCGTCGGTCGATCGTCGGTCGGTTCTTCGGCGGCCGCTTCCGCGGCTCGCCCGCAGTCGGTCGGAAGTCGGTCAGCGGTCGGTCAGCAACCCGTCAGCACCAGCGCGCTGTTGAACCCGCCGTGCCCACGGGCGAGTACCAGCGCGCTCCCCAGCCGGGACGGCCTCGGCCGGTCCCCCACCAGGTCCAGCTCACCGAAGGCGGGCCGTCCGAGGTGGACGGAGGGCGGGATCACCGAGTCCCGCATGGCCAGCAGCGCCGCGGCCACGTCCAGCGGGGCACCCCCGGCGAGCAGCCGGCCGGTCATCGTCTTGGGCGCCGTCACCGGCACCCCGCGCGGTCCGAACACCGCGCTCAGCACCTCGGCCTCCGCCCGGTCCCGCTCGGCCACCCCGCTGGCGTCGGCGAAGACCACGTCGATGTCGGACGGGTCGGCCCCGGCGTCGGCCAGCGCCGCCTCGATCGCCCGCCGCAGCCCGGGCGGACGCCCGGAACCGGGGCGCGGGTCGAAGGTGGCCGAGTAGCCGGCCACCTCCCCGTAGTGGCGGCGCTGCCCGCGCCCGGCCGCCCGCTCGGGATCCTCCAGGACGAGCAGCGCACCGCCCTCCCCCGGCACCCCGCCCGACGCGTCGGCGTCGAACGGCAGGAAGGCCCGCCGTGGGTCCCGTTCCGGGCTCACCGTGCCGCTGCGGGTGAGGCAGAGCCACGACCACGGGCAGAGCGAGCCGTCCACCCCGCCCGCCAGCATCAACGCGGTGCCCTCCCGGACGTGCCGCCGCGCCTTGGCCAGTGCGTCCAACCCGCCCGCCTGCTCGGCCACCAGCGCCGAGCCGGGGCCCCGCATGCCGTGCCGGATCGAGATCTGCCCGGTGTTGACCGGGTAGAACCAGGCGAAGGACTGGTACGCGCTGACGTATGCCGGGCCCTTGCTCCACAGCGCCGTCAGCTCCCGCTGCCCGAACTCGAACCCGCCGGCGGAGGCGGCCGTGACCACCCCGGCGGCGAAGTCCGGCATCGTCGCCGGGTCCGCCCCCGCGTCGGCCAGGGCCTCCTCCGCCGCCACCAGCGCCAGCCTGGTCATGTGGTCGGTCTGGGGCAGCAGCCTGCTCGGCAGATGGTCCTCCGGCCGGAAGTTCACCTCACCGGCCACGTGCGCCCGGTAGCCGGCCGAGTCGAAGCGGGTCACCGGGCCGAGGCCCGAACGGCCGGCCAGCGTGGCCTCCCAGTACTCCTCCACACCCCAGCCGTTCGGCGCCACCACGCCGATACCGGTCACCACGACCTTCGTCATGCCCCGCTCCATTCCGGCTCGGCCAGCACGATCGCGCTCTGGAAGCCACCGAAACCACTGGCCACGCTGAGCACCGTGGACACCCGCTGCTCCCTGGCCACCAGCGGCACGTAGTCCAGATCGCACTCGGGATCGGGCACGTGCAGATTGGCCGTCGGCGGAACCACCGAGTGCTCGATCGCCAGCGCGCTGGCGGCGAACTCCAGGGCACAGACCGCGCCCAGCGAGTGCCCGATCATCGACTTGATCGAGCTGACCGGCACCCGGTAGGCGTGCTCGCCGAGGCTCCGTTTGAACGCGGCCGTCTCGTGCCGGTCGTTCTGCTTGGTGGCCGAGCCGTGCGCGTTGACGTACGCGATGTCCTCGGGATTCATCCGGCTCCGGTCGAGCGCGACCCGAATCGCCTCCGCCATCTCGTTCCCGTCCAGCCGCAGCCCCGTCATGCTGTAGGAGTTGCAGCGCCCGGCGTACCCCGTGACCTCGGCGTAGACGTGCGCGCCGCGTCGGCGCGCGTGCTCGCGCTCCTCCAGGACGAACATCGCCGCGCCCTCGCCGAGGGCGAAGCCGTTGCGGGTCAGGTCGAACGGCCGCGAGGCGCTCTCCGGCTCGTCGTTGCGCGGCGAGGTCGCCTTGATCGCGTCGAAGCAGGCCACCGTGATCGGAGAGATCGCCGCGTCCGACGCACCGGCCAGCATCACGTCCGCCTCGCCGTCACGGATCAGGTCGCAGGCGTGGGCGATCACGTCGATACCGGAGGTGCACCCGGTCGAGACCACGCCCACCGGCCCCTCGGCCTCCACCAGCCAGGCCAGTTCGGTCGCCATCGAGGACGGCACGAAGTAGTCGTACAGATAGGGCACACCGTGGGCGTCGTCGACCAGCTGCCGCCGGCCCTCGTCGCTGACCACGGCGAACTCGCGGTCGAGGCTGATCGTCATCCCGCACGCCGTCCCGGCCATCACCCCGGTGCGGAGCGGATCGTTCGACCCCGACACCCCGGAGTCGGCCAGTGCCTCGCGCGCCGCCACCATGGCGAACTGCGCGGTGCGGTCCCATTGCCGGATCTGACGCTGGGTCAGACCACTGGCCACCGGATCGAAATCACACTCGGCGGCCACCCGGGACCTGAACGGCGACGGGTCGAACGTCGAGATCGTCCGGGTCGCCGTCCGGCCCGCGGTCAGCAACTCCCAGAACGCCTTGGTGCCGACCTCGCCGGGGGCCACCACCCCCATCCCGGTCACCACCACACGGCGCCGCCCGTCCTCACCTGACACCGCTGCTCCCCCGCTCCGCATCCGACATACCCGATCGCCTCCTGTCCGTGAGAAGAAATCCGCCGGCACCGATCGTCGGCTCCCGCCCTCGCGGCGGATTCGAGCCGCCGTCCACCTGCCGCGCGGCCCGCCGCGCGAACCGGCGTTGAGGAGTGCTGCCTAGCCTCTGGTCGCATGGACATCGACACCGACATCTGCGTGGTCGGCGGCGGCCCCGCCGGGCTGACGCTCGCCCTGCTCCTGGTCCGCTCCGGCGTGCGGGTCACCCTGCTGGAACGCAGCCGCTCGCTGGACCGGACGTACCGCGGCGAGATCCTCCAGCCCGGCGGCCAGGCACTGCTGGACGAGCTGGGCGTCCTCCGCCCGGCGCGGGCGCACGGCGCCGTCGAGCACCAACGCTTCCTGCTGGAGGAGCGCGGCCGGATCCTCATCAACGGTGACTACCGACGGCTGCCCGGACCGTACAACTGCCTGCTGAGCCTGCCACAACGCCACCTGCTGGCCGAGCTGCTGGCCGCCTGCGCACGGCACGACGGCTTCCGCTACCTGGCGGGCACCAGGGCGAGCGGGCTGGTGGAGGAGGGCGGCGTCGTCCGCGGGGCGGTCGCCGCCGGGCCCGGCGGCGCGGGCGAGCAGGTGATCCGGGCGCGGTGCGTGGTCGCGGCGGACGGCCGCTTCTCGAAGATCCGCACCCTCGCCGGCATCGGCTACCGGCGCCAGGAGCTGTTCAGCCAGGACGTCCTCTGGTTCCGGCTGAGCGGAGCGCCGCAGCGGAGCACCGGGCACACGCGGGACGTCCGGGTCTTCCGGGCCGGCGGCAATCCGGTCCTGAGCTACTCCTCGGTGCCCGACTCGCTCCAGCTCGGCTGGACGCTCCCGCACGGCGGCTTCCGTCGGCTGGCCGACCGGGGAGCCGACCACATCATCGAGCAACTGTGCCACGCCGCACCGGAGTACGCCGAGCGCATCCGCGAGGAGATCACCGGCTTCGGGGACCTGTCCCTGCTCGACGTCTTCTCCGGCAGCGCCGAGGAGTGGGTGCGCGACGGGCTGGTGCTGATCGGCGACAGCGCCCACACCCACAGCCCGATCGGCGCGCAGGGCATCAACCTCGCCATTCGGGACGCCGTCGCGGCTCACCCCGTCCTGGTCGAGGCGGTGCGCAGCGCCGACGCCGGCGCGGCCCGGCTCGACCGGTACACAGCGCTGCGCAGGCCCGAGGTGGACCGGATCACCCGGATCCAGCGGATCCAGAGCCGGATGATGCTCTCCACCGGGCGCCTCTCCTCGGCGATCCGCCCGCGGACGGCGGCTCTGGTGTCCAGGACCCCGCTCTACGGCGCGATGCTGCGCCGGATCGCCTTCGGCACCTCGCCCGTCCGGCTGCGGACCGATCTGCTCGGCTCCACCGGACGGTGACCGGCGCCCTCCCCCACCCCTCCCGGTACGTCACCCCATTTCCCGTACCGGCCTGGCAGCCGCCCTCACCGGGGCACCGAGCGAAGAGGTAGAGCGTGATGACTCCACTGATCGATCCGCATCAACTGTCGGCCGCCGGGCCGACCGAGGCGGCGACGGCGGGCGGTGTGCTCGTCGCCCTGGCCGTCATCCTCGGCACCGCGTTCGTCTGCGGGAGACTGGCCGTCCGGCTGCGCCAGCCCGCCGTCATGGGTGAGATCGTCGGCGGGGTCGCCCTCGGGCCCAGCCTGATCGGTCTGCTCCCGGGACGGTTGGACGCCGTCCTGTTCCCCCCCGAGGTCCAGCCCCACCTGCGGGTGCTCTCCCAACTCGGCCTGGTCTTCTTCATGTTCATCGTGGGGTACCGGTTCGACACCGCCCATCTGCGGGGCGCCGGGCGCCGGGTGACGGCGGTGTCGCTCAGCTCCGTCGCACTGCCCTTCGCGCTCGGCCTGGGCCTCGCGGTGCTGCTCCAACCCTGGTTCGACGCCTCCCAGTTGAGAACCACCGGCTGGCTGGGCCCGGCCCTGTTCCTGGGGACGGCGATGTCCATCACGGCCTTCCCCGTCCTCGCCCGGATCATCGCCGAACGCGGGATGCACCAGGATCCGCTCGGCACCCTGTCGCTCGCCTGCGCCGCCCTGCAGGACTTCCTCGCGTGGTGTGCGCTGGCCGTGGTAGTGGCCGTGGTGAACGCCCAGAGCCCTTGGGCGCTCGGACGGTTGGCGCTGAACACGGTCGTCGTCGTGCTCGTCCTCGGTTGCGTCGTCCGCCCCGCCCTCGGCTGGCTGCTGGCGCCGGAGCGGCGCCGCGCCGTCGGCGGACCGTGGATCCACGCCGTCCTCGTCACCGGGACAGTGCTCTCCGCCTGGGTCACCGGCGAGATCGGCCTGGACGCCGTCTTCGGCGCCTTCATGTTCGGCGCGGCGGTGCCCCGCGACCGGATCGACGCCCTCGCGCCCGAGGTCCCGGAGCGCATCGAGCAGGCCGGCCTCCTCCTGCTGCCGGCCTTCTTCACGGTCACGGGGCTGGCCGTCGACCTGACCGGCATCGGGTGGCACGGCCTGGTCATCGTGGCCGCGGTGCTGGTGACGGCCTGCGTCGGCAAGTTCGCCGGTGCCGCCGCCGCTGCCCGGCTCACCGGCTCGACCAGGCGGGAGGCGGCCGCCCTCGGCATCCTGCTCAACGCCCGAGGCCTCACCGAGCTCGTCATCCTGAACGTGGGCCACCGGCTCGGCGTCATCGATACCCGGATGTTCAGCGCGATGGTGGTCATGGCCCTCGTCACGACCCTGATGACCGGGCCGCTGCTGCGACGCGTCGCCCCGCGGGGCACGCCACCACCATCGCTCCGCGCCCGCTCGGCCGCCCCCGAGGCGGTGTCCAGCAACTCCTGACCGTCCGGCCCCGAAGGGGTCAGAAGTCGCGCGGCACCGGTCCACCGGAGATGTCGCGCAGCTGCCTGCGCAGCTCCCTCTCGACGTCGCTGAGCGGCAGGTCGGGGCGGAGCCGCTCCGGGTGGCCCGGCCCGGGACCAGCGGGAGGCGGCGGCGCGACCGGCGGGGCGTACCCCGACAGCTGCCCGAGGGCGATCAGGCCTCGCAGCAGCGAGCGCAGGCAGGAACCGAGCAGTGAGCAGCGCATCCGCCGAGGATGGCGGGCCGCCTCGGAGCGCCCGTACAGCAGCGTTCGAGCGGGTCGGCCACCTCCAGCCGACCGCCACCCCGCTTCAGCCGCGGGAGGCGACGGGGCCGGCTGCGGCACGCCGCCCGGCCACCGCGGCCCTGCCGTGCCATCACGACGCAGCCGACGGCGCCGCCTTCGCGCCCGGCACCGCAACGGACGTGATCAGCTCTCCCGTACGTCCGCGGATGTCGATGCGGACCGGCAGCGTGCGGCGCCGCACGCTGGTCCCGCCGGGCCCGGCCGAGTGCGCCCGGCCCAGCACCTCTGTCACCGCCATGACGAGCGCCGTCGTCACGGCGTCCTCGGTGATCGGCCCGATGTCGTCCCCGAGCCAGTGCAGGACGAGCGCCCACTCGCCGTTTCGGGTCCCCGTGCGGGGCTGGGTGGGCTCCGCGTTCAGACCGAACTCGGCGAGGGCCTCGATCAGCGACTCCACGTCCTGGCCGTCGAGGTGCTGGAAGTTCTCTTCGATGAGCAGCTGTGTCATGAGCGTTCCCCCATGTGGTGGTCGGTCGGACGCGGACTCGGACGGCGCCTGCCGGACGTCGCCCTACGACGATGCCGCGCCAGGGGCAGTCCGGCCCGACGGCCGGGCTCCCCTGACGATCGATCAGTGCTTCTGATGGCGTGGACGGTCGTTCCGGCCCACCCGGTTGCCGCCGCCGGACATCTTGACGCGTTCCGTACGCACGGACGGCCACACGTCGCCACCGCGGGCCGCCGGACGACAGCACGACGGCACGACGGCACGACGAGGCGGCCCCGGTGCACGGATTCCCCGGCACCGGGGCCGCCTCGTGCGCTGAGCGGGGCTCACGCGCCGAGCGGGGCCGCGTCATGCGCTGAGCGGCGGCGATCCGGGCAGCGTCGCGCCCGCCGGGTGGGCGGGCGCAACGGCGGCTTCGGCCCGGTCAGTTCCAGGGGTTGGCCGCCTGGTCGTTGATGGCCGTCCAGAACCGGGTGTTGTTGGGGATGTTGCCGTAGGCCCAGAAGGTCCAGCCACCGGTCTGCGCCAGGTCGGACCCGAAGTGGCCGTCGTGGAACTCGGCCTCGCGCCAGCCGGCCCCGAAGGAGGCCTGGCAGAGGCTGTCCGCCGCGGCCCGGCTGTTGAGCCGGGCGCCCCTGACCGGCTGGCCGAGGGCGACGGTGCCCTGCGCCCAACCGTTGTAGAAGCCGATGCTGATCCCGGACGGGGCCGGTCTGCCGTCGACGTCGAGGCAGAGCACGGGCAGCCAGACCGACGGCGCGGTGTCGCCGTTGCAGGCGTTGCTCGGGCTGCCACCGGGGCCGCCGACCTGGACGGTGCCCTCCGGGCCGTAGGCGACGACGGACCAGGTCATCCCCAGGTGGGTGCCCGGTCCGGTGGCGGCCTCGGCCGGGGCCGCGGACAGCGGGATCAGGGCGGCTGCGGTGACGGCGGTCGCGGTGGCGACGACCTTCTTCAGACGGTTCATCAACTGCTCCTGGTTCGAGGCGTCTCGTCATCGACGGCGACGCCACCTCGGCGGTCCGCGCCGCCTTCGACCTCTCCTACCGCTCGCTCCCCGCCGAGGCCCGGGCCCTGCTCCGGCTGCTCGCCCTGGCCCCGGCCGTCGGCGTCGGCCCCGGCGCGGCAGCCGCCCTGGCCGACACCCCCACCGCCGCCGTCCGGCCCATCCTCGATCACCTGGCCACCGCCCACCTGCTCACCCACGAGGACCACCACCGCTACCGGCTCAACGACTTCCTTCGCCTCTACGCCGCCGAACGCTGCACCGCCGAGACCGGTACCGCCGAGCGCCGCGCCGCCCTGGAACGCCTCAGCTCCTGGTACCTCCACCACGCCGACTCCCCCTCGCCGCCACCCACCCCTCCCGTCGCGGACCACCCGTGGAGCCGGGGCCACCACCTGATCGGCCTCCACCTCGACGAATGGGTCGAGGTGGACCGCCTGGCCGCCCTTGCCGCCTGCACGGCGCAAGCACCGGACGCCCCCTGATCCGATCGTGCAGCCCCGCGCGCCACGCCGTGTGCCCCGTCACGCGCCCCGTCATGTGCCCCGTCATGTGCCGTAGGCATGGGCGGCCATGGCGTCTACGCCGAATCGTCGACTGCGTCATTGCCGCCCAACTCGCCTTCCCCGCCCCATACTCTGGCTCCCGCCGATGCGGACGCATCGTGTGTCACAGGGGAGGATTTTGTGAAGTCGCTCATGGCAAAGGCCCGTTGGCTGGGCACCGCGGCATCGGTCGGCCTGCTGCTGTCCACCGGAGCCGGGATCGCCACCGCACAGCCCGCCACCACCGCGGCCCCCCAGGTCGTCCCGGTGGGGTACGCGTACCCGACGACCGCCGTCACCCCGGACGGCACGAAGGCCTACGTCGGGGTGACCGACGACCCCCGCGGCACGCCCGCGGTCAAGGTCGTCGACACCCGGACCGGCGGGATCACCGCCCGGCTCACCCTTTCCACCGCCGCGAACTCCTTCGTCGGCGCGCTGGCGATGAGCCCCGACGGCACGCGGCTGTACGCGACCGTGGGGGCGCAGCACCTGGTCACCATCGACACCGACAGCGACACGGTGGCCGCCGACGCCCTGCTCCCGGTCCAGCCGCACCCCGACGGCTACGTGGACGGCTCGCCGAGCTCCCTCGTGGTCAGCCCGGACGGCGCGGGCGTCTACCTGGCCCAGAACGGGCCGCGGCAGCGCTGGGGCTTCCAGCCCGCCCGGGTCCTCGCGTACTCGACCGCCACCGGTACCTTCACCGCCTCCGTCGGCGTCACCGACTTCAGCGTCGGTTCGAT
This sequence comes from Kitasatospora sp. NPDC058243, assembly GCF_042882025.1. NCBI lineage: Bacteria > Bacillati > Actinomycetota > Actinomycetes > Kitasatosporales > Streptomycetaceae > Kitasatospora > Kitasatospora sp. NPDC058243. Next base: position 30,684 of record NZ_JBHVWW010000072.1, on the reverse strand, counting down.
CGTCCTGCGCCCCAACGGCCAGGACCTGTACGTCACCACCGGAGCCGGCCTGGTCCACCTGGCCGCCACGCCCACCTCGCTCACCACCGTCCGCACCCTCACCGCCGGACACGGCGCCTCCGGCGGCGCGGTGCTCAGCCCCGACGGCAGCACGCTGTACGGCCTCGGCGGCTACGAGAGCGACTACCTCGTCGACACCGAGACCGATACCGTCACCGAGAACTTCCACTTCGCACCGGGCAACACCGACCTCCGCTACCCGGTCGTCAGCCCGGACGGGAGCCGCCTGTACTTCATCTCCAAGTCGACCGTCTTCGTCGCCCCGGGCGGACCCACCCCTCCCGGCTACCACTACGAGAGCGTGATCCTCTCCTACGACACCGAGGCCCACGCGCTCGTCCCCGCCGAGACGGTGAACCCGCAGAAGGTGGAACTCGCCACCGGCCTGGCACTCGCCCCGGACGGCCACACCTTCTACCTCGGCGGCAACACCTACCCCGGCGGCGTTCCGGGCATCGTCGCCAGCCTGGAGATCATCGAAAACTGACGATCAGTCAATTCCTAGGCGGGTGCCCGGCCCTCGACGATCCGCCGGATCTCGCGCGCCAGGGTGTCGGGGTCACTGGTCGGCACCATGTGGTCGGCGTCGGCCGCCAGTACGTGGCGGCCGACCTCGGCCCGGCCGACGCGGTAAGCATGGGAGGCGTTCACGGCCTCCCGGACCTTCGGGCCCATGCCGGTCGAGGTCCGGACGGCCGAGACCACCGTGAGCGGGATGCCGCCGAGGGCCGGCGGGTTCTCCTTCATGGCGGTCAAGTCCGCGACGACGGAGCCGAGTTCGGCGCCCCGGGTGCGGATGGTGGAGACGGTGAACCCCTCCTCGCGCATCTCGGCCGCGGCGTCCGCCGGAAGGGCGTCGAGCATCGGGCGGAAGGCCCGGGCCAGCAGGCCGGTGCGGGCCAGCAGCATGCTGACCGCCTGCCCGATCCGCTCCTGGCGGCGCACCGAGGGCGCGAACACCAGGTCGCAGGACTCGTCCGTCGGGTCGGCCAGCACCAGGCCCGCGATCCGCTCGGGGCGGGCCGCGGCGGCGAGCCGGACGATCGGCCCGCCCCAGCTGTGCCCGACCAGGACGAACGGCCCGGGGCCGAGGCCGCCGAGGTGGTCGAGCAGGTCGTTGAGGTCCTCGGCGAGGCGGCGCAGCGGGCGCGGCGCGGGGTCCGGCGCGCTGCGGCCGAGCCCGCTGCGGTCGTACGCCACCGTGGCCGCGACCCCGTCCAGCCGGAGCTGCACCGGCGCCCAGTACGAGCGGCTGGAGGCGAGCCCGCCCTCCAGCACGACCGTCGGCACGCCCTCGCCGCCGGGCCCCGGCCGCCGCAGGTAGAACAGCTCTCGGCCGTCCCGTGTCCGCGCCCACCCCGGCTCACCCTGACTGTGCATCCCCGGCACCGCCCTCACCCTCGACCGTCCATCAAGTTTGGTTAGCCTAACCTCACTTCCCTGGTGATCGCGACCACCCGCGGCCGACCCGCAGGGTCGATGGGGCGGCGGGGGCGGCGGGGACGGCGGGGACGGCGGGGACGGCGGGGACGGTCAGTAGTCGGCCACCGGGTCACCGGCCGGACCAGGGCGGCAGCCTGTGACCTGGGGTCACAGGATGACCGCCTGTCTGGCTGGCCGCGAGGGCCGTCCGCAGGATGGCCGCATCGGACTCCTGCCCTCCCGTCGCGGCCGCTTCCGCCTGCCGTCCGAAGGCCCGGCCGCTCCCTCGCACGACAAGGTGGTGATCGCTGTGAGCAGCATCTCCGACCCGCCCCGGCCCGAACAGGCCGAGGACGTCCCGCCCCTGGCGCCGGCCCAGGCCTTCGAACGGTGGCGCTACGCGGGAGTGTTCCTCCTGCTGTTCCTGTTCGGCACGGAGACCTTCCTGGTGTCGCCGCTGCTGCCGACCATCGCGGACTCGGTGCACACCACCGAGGCGGCCGCCGCCTCCAGCGTCACCGCCTACGTGCTGGTGTACGCCGTCGCGGCGCCCTTCCTCGGGCTGCTGAGCGACCGGTTCGGCCGCCGCCGCACCCTGGTGGCGGGCACCCTGCTGTTCGTCGTGTCCAACGCGGCGGCCGCCCTCTCCACCGGGCTGACGCTGCTGGTCGTCTCCCGCGCGGTGGCCGGGCTGGCGGCGGCCGCGGCCGGGCCGGCGATCTGGGCGCACATCGCCGAGACCGCACCGGAGGCGGTACGCGGCCGGGCCCTCGGCCTGGGCATGGCGCTGTTCTCCTGCGGCCAGGTGATCGGCGTGCCGCTCGGCGGCTTCCTCGCCGGACTGGCCGGCTGGCGGTCGGCGTTCTGGGCGCTGACCATCGGCACCGCGGCGGCCGTGCCGCTGCTGCTGAGCCAGGTCCAGCGCCGTTCGGCGCAGGCGGCCGCGCCGCAGGTGGGGGCGGTCCGGGCGATCCTGGCGGGCTGGGCCGACCCGACGCTGCGGCGCGCCCTGCTGGTCAACACGGTGTTCAACACGGCCAACCTGGGCGCCTACACCTTCCTCGGCGCGGTGCTGGTGCAGCGCTTCGACCTGTCGGTACAGGCCTTGGGCCTGGTGGGCGTGCTGGTCGGTGCGGGCAGCCTGGTCGGCTCGCTGCTGGGCGGCCGGCTCGGGGACCGGGCCAGGACCGCCGGGCGCTCCGACCTGCCGATGCTGCCGCTGTGGGGCGTGCTGCTGGCGGCGGGCGTCGCGCTGGCGGCCAAGGGGCCCGGCCTGGTCCTCGCCCTGGCCGGCGTGGTGGTGTGGTTCCTGGCCTCCGGAGGCTTCGTGACGGACCAGCAGACGCTGGCCGGCACCATCGCCCCGGAGCTGCGGGCGACCTCCAGCGCGTGGCTGACCTCGACCATGTACGCGGGCACCGGCCTGGGCGCCTGGGCGATCGGCACCTTCGGCAACGTCGCGGACGGCACCCTGCTGATCGGCACCGGGCTCGCGCTGGTGGCCGCCCTGGGCGCGCTGGCGGTCAGCCTCGGCCTGCGCCGGTCCGCCGCATCGGGCGCCTGAGGCCCCGCCGGAACGGCCGGGATGCCCGGCAGGGCCGGCGGCTCAGCCGACCCGGCGCTCCCCCTCCACGCCGCCGACCGCGCGCAACGGATGATCGACCAGTTCGGTCATCCGCGCCCGGTCGGCGGCGCCGTGCGGGGTGAACAGCAGCACCGTCGCGGTCGGGTCGTCCACCGGGTGGAAGGACGACAGCGTCAGCCGGACCGGGCCGAGCCCGGCCGGCTCGACGGTGACGGTGCGGACGGTCAGCTCCGCCACCGAGTGGCACCCCCACCAGTGCCGGAACTCGGGCGCGTCCTCGTCCAGGTGCCGGTAGACCTCGCCGGTGCGGGGGTCGGCCAGGGCCGGGCCGGCCTGCGCCCGGAACTGCTGGAAGACGTTCATCGCGAGCGGCTCCCAGTCGCGGAACACGGCCCGCACCCGGTGGTCGGCGGCCATCACCCACATCAGGTTGCGCCGGTCGGCGGGGACGAACTCGGGCGAGCCCCAGAGCGCGACCCAGGCGGCGTTCCAGCCGAGCAGGTCGAAGTGGCGGTCGAGCAGGACGGCCGGGCTGGTGGGCCAGGAGTCCAGGACCGGCCGGATGGCCTCGGCGAGCCGGCCGGCGCCGTCCTCCGAGGCGGCGGCCGCCGTCGGCTCGTGGTAGCCGGCCAGTCGCATGGCGTGCCGCAGCCCGGCCGCGTCCAGCCGCAGCACCCGGGCGATCGCCTCCAGCACCTGCCGGGAGGCGGTGACCCGCCCCTGCTCGACCCAGGTGTACCAGGCCAGGCCGACGCCGGAGAGGGAGGCGACCTCCTCGCGGCGCAGACCGGGGGTGCGGCGCCGGGTGGTGGCGGTGAGGCCGACGTCGGAGGGCTTGAGGAGCTCGCGATGGGCGCGCAGGAAGGCGCCGAGTTCCCTGCCTGCGGGGGGAGTTGACACGGTTGGCTCCTCGGCCCTGGTCGGTGCCGTCGAATGCGGGGGTGTGGGCTGCCACCAGCGTAGACGCAGCCCGCCGCCCACCCCAGGGGTGAGCGGCGGGCTACACATGTTGTTAACGAGACGTCAGCTGCCACAGTCGGACGGGCATGTGGCTGACGTGGCCGCGCTCCTGCTGCCGGCGCCAGGCGCTCTCGCCGACGGCGCGGAAGAAGGCGGGCCGCTGCTGCGCCGGCACCGCACGGCTGTAGTAGTCCCCGAAGGTGGCGGCGTGGAAGTGCTCGTACTGGGCGGCGCCGTCGACGGTGACCACGGCGTCGCGCTCCAGGTGGCCGGCCACCGCGAGGTGCGGGCCCACCACCGCCGCGAGTTCGTCGACGGTCCTGGTCCGGGTCGCGATCGGCAGCACCCCGGCACGCTCCAGGACGCCGGGCACCTCGTCGTACGGGGTGCCGAGGGCGACCAGGGCGTCGCGGACCAGCTCGTCCTCGCCGCCGAGGCCGCGCTCGTCCCGGGCCGGGTGGTAGGTGGTGAGCAGGAAGCGGCCGCCGGGGGCGAGGTGGGCGGCGGCCCAGGCGAAGATCCGCTCCTCGTCCGGGTACAGCCAGTGCAGCACCGAGGTCTGGGTGATCAGGTCGGCCCGGAACGGCAGCGGCTCGGGCACGGTGAGGTCGGCCCGGTGCAGGGCGACCCGCCCGCCGTAGGGCTGGAGCCGGGCGGCGGCCTCGGCGATGCGGTGCTCGGAGCGTTCCAGGCCGACGGCGCGCCGCAGGGAGGGGAAGCGCTCCAGGGCCTCCTGGAGCAGCTGGCCGATCCCGCTGCCGAGGTCGATCAGGGACTCGGGGGCTCCGGTGACCTGGTCGAGCACCCAGTCCCGGTCCTGGACCTGGCGCAGTCGGCTGGCGTCGGCGTACCCCGCGAGGGTGCGGGCCTGGATCTCGACGGCGGACGTGCTCACGGCTGGTTCTCCTCCACGGTGGACGGCTGCTCGGTGGACTGCTGGTTGGTGGACGGCTGGTCGGTAGCTGGCTGCGCCGCAGCAGCGGGCTGCTCCGCGGCGCCCTGGTCGACCAGCTTCAGCAGCCGTTCGCGGGCGGCGCTCTGGTCGTAGCGCTTGAAGAGGTTGATCCGGTTGCGGGCCAGGTCGCCCCGGTGCACGTACTCGTAGAGGTCCTGGCGCTGGCCGAAGCCGTCGCCGGTCAGCTCCCAGGCGATCCGGAAGAGCCGGGCCTTGCGTTCGGCGTCGATGTCCCGGCCGCGCATGTAGCGGTCCAGGTGCGGGCGCAGCCGGGGGTTGGCGAGGTCCCCGGCGGTGGGCTGGATGAGCAGCCCGGAGGCGCCGATCTTGCGGACGATCTCGACCGCGCTGCCGGCCACCTCGGCCGACCAGACCCGGGAGGCCGCCGTGTCGCCGGGGGCGAACAGGCCGCCGTCGGTGAGGCCGCCGCGCGCCTCGGCGGCGTCGAGGAAGTACTCGGTCAGTTCGGCGTACCCGGCGAGGCGGCCCAGGTCCTCCTGGATGTTGCGGAAGCCGTCCACGCCGATCGACTCGGCGACCAGGGTGGCGCTGGCCAGCAGGGTCCGCAGCCGCTCGCGGTAGCGGATGTGGCCGACGTAGGCGCTCCAGGCGTTGATCCGGCCGAGGCCGGTGCGCGCCAGGTTCGCGTCGCGCAGCAGGAAGACGCGGTCCCAGGGCACCAGGACGTCGTCGAAGAAGAGCATCGCGTCCTGCTCGTCGAACCGCGCGCCGAGCGGGTGGGCGTGCCCCCAGGAGGCGCTGCCGAGCGGTTCGCGGGCGAGGGTGATCAGGCCGGGGGTGTTGAGCGGCAGGGCGAACCAGGTCACGAACTGCTCGCCCCGGCCCTCGGTGAACGACGCCGAGAGGTAGACCAGCACCTCGTGGGCGATCGGGGCGAGCGTGGTGAGCTGCTTGGCGCCGCGCACCACGATGCCCCGGTCGTTCTCCTCCACGACGCGCAGGGCGAGGTCGGGGTCGTCGAGCGGGTTGGCGGAGCGGTCGATCTGCGGGTCGCCGAGGGCGTGCGAGAGGACCAGGTCGTTGCTCGCGCAATGCCGGTACCACGCCTCGGCGTTGGCGCCGAAGCGCGGGTCGGCGCCGGCCAGCCGGTGCCGGAAGTCGTAGACGCCGACGGCGATCGAGGCCATGAAGGCGGGTGAGCGGCCCTGCTGTCCGAGCGCCTCGGCGTGCCACAGTTCGGCGCTGCGGCGCTGGAGCCGCAGGTCCTCCAGGGTGCGCGGGGGCTGGTAGGCGCGGGCGAGCCGCAGGCCGCTGTCCGGGTCCTCCCAGGTGAGCAGGTCGCGGTGGGCCGGGTCGTGCTGGAGGTCGATCAGGCGGGCCAGTTCGTCCACGGCCGGGCGGAACGCGGGGTGCTCGGCGGGGTTCGCGATGCGCTTGCCGTCGAGGTAGAGCTCGCGGCCGTCGTCCAGTTCGGCCCGGTACCGGTCGCCGGTCAGCAGGCCGCGGGCGGTGGCGGGTGCGCCGCGGCCGGTGATGGTGCCCAGCAGTGTCATGCGCCAACTCCGTTTGATGTCAAGGGTTCAAGGGTTCAAGGGTTTCGGGTCGATCACGCGGTACCGGCCGTCGTGGTAGAGCAGCGGGTCGCCGTCGCCGCGGTCCGCGGCGGCGACCCGGCCGACCAGGATGGTGTGGTCGCCGCCGGGCAGGGTGCCGTGCAGCCGGCAGTCGAACCAGGCCAGAGCGTCGTCGACGAGCGGGGCGCCGGTGACGGCCGTGCGCATCGGCACCGCGGTGAAGCCGCCGAGCGCACGCCCGGCCCCGGGGGTGGCGAAGCGCCGGGCCACCGCCGACTGGCCGTCCGTCAGGACCGAGAGGCCGAACCGTCCGGCGGCGCGGGCCGCGGCCACGAGCGGGCTGTGGCGGCTGACCGCGACGGTGACCAGCAGCGGGTCGAGGGAGAGGGTGCTGAAGGAGGAGACCGTCTTGGCGAAGACCTCCTCGTCCGATCGGGTGGTGACCACCGCGACCCCGGTGGTCCAGCCGCGGGAGGCGGCCCGGAAGGCCTCCTCGGTGGCCTTCGCCGTGGTCACGGCCGCCGCGGGGCCGCTCATCGCAGCCCCACCCGGTAGGCGCGCAGCCACTCGTCGACCTGGACCAGGTGGTCGAGGCCGCCGACCGGGTTCGGCGCGGTGCGCGGGCTGGGCAGCGGGCGGCCCTCGGCGAGCAGCCGGCGGACCAGCTCGCGGTCCACCAGCTCGAAGACCGGCGCGTTCGGGTCGGCCAGCAGCTCGTGCGCCCGGGCGGTGAGCACCTCGGTGTAGCGGACGGCCGGGGTGGAGGGGTAGCCGCTCTTGGGCCGGTCGGCGACCTGCGGCGGGAGGAGGTCCCGGACGGCGTCGCGGAACAGGCCCTTGGCCCGCCCGTCCGGCGCCTTGAGCGCCCACGGGACGTTCCACAGGTACTCCACCAGGCGGTGGTCGCAGAACGGCACCCGCACCTCCAGGCCGACCGACATCGACACCCGGTCCACCCGGTCCAGCAGCGGGGGGAGCCAGCGGGTGAGCGCGAGGTGGAAGACCTCGCGGATCCGCGCGTCGGCGGCCGACTCGCCGGGCAGGCGCGACACCTCGCCGAGCGAGCGGTGGTAGGCGGCGGCGGTGTACTCCTCGGGGCGCACCTCGGCCCGGACGTCCGGACGCAGCAGGTCCGCCGGCGTGGCCTTGCCGTGCAGCCACGGGAAGGTCGGCGCGGCGACGGCCTGCGCGTCGTGGAAGTACGGGTAGCCGCCGAAGATCTCGTCCGCGGCCTCGCCGGAGAGTGCGACCGTGGAGCGCCGCCGCACCTCGCGGAAGAGCAGGTGCAGCGAGGCGTCCATCTCGCCCCAGCCGGGCCGGTCCCGGGCGCGCAGGACGGCGTCGCGGGCGTCCAGCAGGTCGTCGTCGGGCACCAGGACGGTGGTGTGCAGGGTGCCGATGTGCTCGGCGGCGGCCTGCACGTACGGGGCGTCGAGGGTGGTCCGCCAGGCGTCCGGGGTGCGGTCGGTGCTGCCGGGGAAGTCGACCGAGAAGCTGGCGATCTTCCCGTGGCCGGCCCGCTCGCGGGCGGCCGCGGCCAGCGCGGTGACGGCGCTGGAGTCGACGCCGCCGGAGAGCAGGGTGCACAGCGGCACGTCGCTGATCAGCTGCCGCTCGACGGCGTCGGCGAGCAGGTCCCGGACGGTACCGCGGGTGGTCGCGGCGTCGTCCCGGTGCTCGGCCGACTCCAGCCGCCAGTAGCGGAGTTCGCGGGTGGCGCCGCGGCCGACGACCACCAGGTGGCCGGGCCGGACTTCGTGCAGCCCGCGGAACAGGCCGTGGCCGGCGCTCGGCGCGGCGGGCAGCGCGAACAGTTCGGCGATGCCCTCGGCGTCCAGTTCGGCGCGGAACAGCGGGTTCGCGAGCACCGCCTTGGGCTCGGAGCCGAACAGCACCCCGGTGGCGTGGGCGTGCCAGTACAGCGGCTTGATGCCGAGGTGGTCGCGGACCAGCAGCAGTTCCTCGCGCGCGGCGTCCCACAGGGCGTAGGCGAAGATGCCGTTGAACCTGGTCGGCGCGTCCTTGCCCCACTGGAGGTGGGCCCGCAGGACCACCTCGGTGTCGGAGCGGGTCCGGAAGACGTGCCCGAGGGCCTCCAGTTGCGCGCGCAGCTCGCGGTGGTTGTAGAGCTCCCCGTTGTAGCAGAGGACGGCGCCGGCGTCGGGCCCCGGGCGGTCGGCGAGCGGCTGGGCCCCGCCGTCCAGGTCGATCACGGACAGCCGGCGGTGGCCGAACGCGGCGTGCCGGGAGAGCCAGACGCCGTCCGCGTCCGGGCCGCGGCAGGCCAGGGTGGCGGTCATCTCCCGGACCGTCCGCGCCTGGTGGCGCAGGTCGGTGTCCCAGTCGATCCAGCCGGTGACACCGCACATCTCAGGACTCCCCCGGTTCGTCGTTGGCGGCGGGCCCGGCTGCGGCGCTCGACTCCCAGCGGCAGCCGTGGCCGGTCGGGCCGCTGGTCAGGCGGTGCGCGGGCCGGTAGCCCTTGGCGCGGATGTTGGCGGACAGCGCCTCGGTGCAGTAGGTGCAGGGCGAGGCGAGGGTCAGCTGGACGCCCGAGCGGCGGGCCTTCTCGCGGTAGTCCCAGATCGCACAGTGCGTGATGGTGAGCGCCGCGTGCTCGGCGCCGGGCGGCTCCTCGTCGTCGAACTCGTACTCCGAGCCGTAGAGTTCGGCCTGCCGGGCGATCCGGTGGATCGGGTCGGCGGCGCCCCGGCCGTGGTCGGGTTCGACCTCGCGGTGCACCTCGGCATTGGACCGGGCCCAGTCCCCCAGCCCCTCCTCGCCGTAGCGGCGCACGAGGAAACGTTCCATCAGTGCCTGGTCGCGGAAGAACACCCGCTGCCACTCCGGGGCCGGGGCGTCCGGCGCGGGGAGGTCGGCGAAGAGCTCGGACTGCAGCACGAACCAGTCGGTCAGGTGCAGCCCGTTCCCGCGCGACACCAGGTACCGCGTCAGGCCCGCCTCGGCCTCGTGCAGCCGCTGGCGCCAGAGCGCCGACCGCTCGGCGTCCGACATCGCGCGGTACGGGGACCTCGGCTGCTCCGCGCCGGGGCTCCGGTGGCTCGCGGCGGCCAGCACCGCCGTGCGCGGGCCGGCGTCGGCACTCGCCGCACCGGTGGAACCGGTCGGACCGCCGGTCCTGTCGGACACACCCCCCATCGGGCCATCTCCCTTCGGCTGGACGATCCTTCGGACCGTCGTGTGGTGGTCGTTTCCCGCCACGCTACGGAGCGGGCCGGGCGCCCCGGTAGCCCCGAACGGCGCCGCTCAGGGCGCCGTTCGTCGCCTCGCGCATGCTCCGAAGGTCACCTGCGGGAGGCGGCCGGAACACGACGGAGGGCGGGGCCCACGTGCTTCGGGGCCCGCCCTCCGGAGAGTGGTGACGGAGATGTGCTGGAACGAACTACCCGGCGAGGCCGTGCCGGTGGGCGTAGAGCGCGGCGCGCAGCCGGTCGGGCTGCCCGATCTTGCGCATGGCCTGGGTGAGGTGCTTCTTCACGGTCGCCTCGGCCAGGGCGAGCTCCCGCCCGATCTCGGCGTTGCTCAGCCCGAGCCCGAGCTGGACCAGCACCTCGTGCTCACGATCCGTCAGTCCGGCGTGCTGCGGCGCCAGTTCGCCGACGTGCTGAGGGGGAGCCGCCGCGTGGGTCCGGGCCGGCGGCGGCGCCGGCAGGAACACCGACCCGCCCGCCGCGGCGAGTTGGACGGCGCTGATGATCCGGTCCTCGGCCAGGTCGAGCGGAAAGCAGCCGCTGGCCCCGGCCAGCAGCATCCGGCTCGCCTCGGCGGTCGACTCGGCCCGGCGCAGCAGCAGCACCCGGGCGTCGGGCGCCGCGTCCGGGCCGCGCAGCGCCACCACGACGGCGAGGTCGGCCTCCAGGCTCGCGCCGCGGCCGAGCAGGATGACGTCGGGGGCGACCCGGCGCACGGCGGCCACCGCGCGCAGCGGGTCGCCGGTGGACCCGACCACGGCCAGCCCGGGCACGGTCGTCAGCACGCTGCGCAGCCCGGCGCTGGCCACCGAGTGCCGCTCGACCAGGAACACCCGGGCGTCGGCGGTGCGGTCGCGGTCCTCCTCCACGCACATCGGATGGCCGCACCCGCAACCGGTGGCGGTCGGCCCGACCGACGGTGGCGGCGTCACCGTCTCCGCCAGCAGCTGGTGACCGGCGATCAGGTCGAGCGGGTTGTCGATCTCGGCCTGTGCCGGTGGTGCGGCGTGCACCGGCGGCGCGCCCGCGGCGGGGGCGTCCACCAGGGTGGCGCCGCCGCAGGCGCCGCGTCGGGCGGGAATCCGGCGGCCGCGCGGGCCGGCCGGGACGGCGAGCTTGCTCACTGCTGCCATCGCGCACCCCCGGGGGCGGAGGCAGGGCGTCTGAGGTACGGCATGGCGATACGGTCCCCTTGCTGGTGGCGGGCCGGCCCGGTGGGCACGGGTGCTGCGGCGAGGATCCGTCGAGGACGCGCACGGGCGTCGGCTGCGGAATCCGGGACTGGGGAGGGGCGCCGACCGCAGCGGCTGGGAACGGGGCGGTCAGCGCGCAGCGCGCGGGCGACAGAGCTCGTCGAAACACCGTCGGTGCCACGAGCCGCCGATCCCGACCAGGGTGATGTCGGTCCGCCGAATAGCCATGCGGGGAACCCTAGGTCCGGTTCCTTGTGCAGGTCAAGGACAGAACCGGGGCTCGGCGCCCTGGGCAGTGGCGGTCCTGGCACTCCGGATGCTGTGACCAGGAGTAACAGCATCAAGTGCTGACTGGCTGTCCGGGCCACCGGTCCGCAACGCTCCTTCAAGCGGCCGCAGCTGCCGGAGCGGCACCGACGTCCCCCGTCCCACGGACCGCCCGACCCGTGCTCCGGCACCCGATCCCGCCCCGACGCGGCATCCGCCCCCCGGCGAACGGCCCGTCCCACGGCCCCGGTCCGGCGGTCCAGCACCCCGGACGCCGCCGGTGACTGCCGGTTACCACCGCCGACCGTCCCGAACCGCTCCCCGAACCGCCCCTCCCGGAAGGACCACCAGCCCCATGCCCGCCCCGCCCAACCGGCCCGCCGCCGGCCAGTCCGGCGCCACGCCACGGAGGGCCGGGTGACCCGCTTCCTGCTGCGCCGCCTCCTGCTGGCCGTACCGACCCTGCTCGGCGTCACCGCCGTCGTCTTCGCGACCGTCACGCTCGTCCCCGGCGATCCGGTGGCCCTCTTCCTCGGGCCGGGCGCACCGCCCGAGGCCCGCCGCGAGCTCTCCGAACGGCTCGGCCTGGACCAGCCGTTGCCCGTCCGCTACGCCTCCTGGCTCTGGCACGCGCTCACCGGCGACCTCGGCACCTCCGTCTCCGGTCAGCGCCCGGTCGCCGACCTGCTGCTCCCGGCGCTCGGCCAGACGCTGACCCTGACCGCGGCCGCCTTCCTGCTGGTGCTGGTCGGCGGGGTGGCGCTGGGCGCCGTCGGCGCGCTGCGCCCGCGCGGCCCCGGCGGGCGGATCTCCGGCGCGCTGTCCGCCCTCGCGGTCTCCGCCCCGCAGTACTCGGTGGCCCTGCTGCTGATCGCCGTCTTCGCCGTGGGCCTGCGCTGGCTGCCGGCCGGGGGCACGCACGACGTGTTCGGCTCCGGCGGCCTGCCCGACCTGGCCCGCCACCTGGTGCTGCCGGCCGTGGCCGCCGCGCTCGTCCCGCTCGGGCTCACCGCCCGGGTGTTCCGGGCCGCGCTGGGGGGCGTGCTGGCCGGCGAGCTGGCCGACTCGCTGCGCGCCCGCGGCCTACGCCCGGCCACCGTGCTGCGGCACTGCGTGCACAACGCCTCGCCGGCGCTGCTGACCATCGGCGGCCTGCAACTCGCCTACCTCCTGGAAGGGGTGATCTTCGTGGAGACCCTGTTCGCCTGGCCCGGCGTCGGCCGGCTGCTGTACGACGCCCTCACCTCCCGCGACCTGCCCCTGGTGCAGGGCGGGGTGCTGGTGGTGGCGGTCGCGTTCGTCGGCGTCAACATCCTCGTGGACGCGGCGCACGCGGCGATCGACCCGCGAGTAAGGAACTGATGTGACGTCACGTGTCCTCAGCCGGGGCAACCTCGGCCTGACCGTCCCCGCCGCCCTCGCGGCTCTGCTGGTCCTGCTCGCGCTCGCCGCGCCGCTGGTCGCCCCGTACGACCCGGCCGCCGGGCGGCTGGCGGACCGGCTGCTCGACCCGGGCAGCCCCGGCCACCTGCTCGGCACCGACGGCCAGGGCCGCGACCTGCTCAGCCGGCTGATCTGGGCCGGGCGCGCCTCGCTCACCGGCGGGCTCGTCCCGGTCGCGGTGGCCGCCGTCGTCGGCACCCTGCTCGGCGTCGTGGCCGGGCTCGGCGGCCGGACCACCGAACAGGCCCTGCTGCGCCTGCTGGACGTGCTCTACGCCTTCCCCGGGGTGCTGCTGGCGATCGCCATCGCCTCGCTGCTCACGCCCGGCCTGGGCGCGACGGTGCTCGCGCTGTCGGTGGTGCTCACCCCCGCGGTGGCGCGGGTCGCGTTCACCGAGACCCGGCGGGTCCGGGCCGCCGAGTACCTGGTGGCCGCCCGGGTCAGCGGTGCCGGCTGGGGGTCGCTGGTCCTGCGCCAGGTCGCCCCGGTGGTGGCGCCGGTGGTCCTGGTGTACGCGTCCTCGCTGGTCGGGCTGGCCATCATGTACGCCGCCGGGCTGTCCTTCCTCGGGCTCGGGGTCGCCCCGCCCACCGCCGAGTGGGGCGCGATGCTGGAGGAGCTGCGGCCCTCGCTGCTCACCCACCCCTGGGTGGCGGTCCTGCCGGCCCTGGTCATCATCGCCGTCTCGGTCGTCTTCAACACCCTCGGCGAGACGCTGCGCACCCGCGTCGGCGACACGGCCGCCCTGCTGGCGCACGCCGCCCCCGCCGCCCCCGCCGCCGCGATCCGGTCCGCCGACCAGTCCACCGACCGCTCGGCCGACGGCTCAGCCGACCGCTCGGCCGACGGCTCGGCCCGGCCGCGAGCCGCGAAGCGAGTGGGCGCATGAGCGCGCTGCTGGAGATCAACGGCCTGACCGTCGAGTACCCCGGCGGGGTCCGGGCCGTCGACGACGTCTCCCTCACCCTGCCCGCCGGCCGCTCCCTGGTGCTGCTCGGCGAATCCGGCAGCGGCAAGACCACCGTCGCCCGCACGGTGCTCGGGCTGCCGGGGCACGGCGCCACCGTCACCGGAGGCGTCCGGCTCGCCGGGACGGACCTGCGGGCGCTCGGCGAACGCGCACTGGCCGACGTCCGCGGCCGGCGGATCGGCTACGTTCCGCAGGACCCGACCGCCTCGCTCGACCCGCTGCGCCGGATCGGCCCGCAGCTCGCCGAGGTGCTGCGGCGGCACGGGATCGCCGCCGACCGCCGGGCCGCCCGCGCGGCCGTCCCGAAGCTGCTCGCCACCGCCGGCATCCCGGACCCGGAACGCGTCGCCCGGGCCTACCCGCACGAGCTCTCCGGCGGCCTGCGCCAGCGCGCCGCCATCGCCGTCGCGATCTGCTGCGGCCCGGAACTGCTGATCGCCGACGAGCCGACCACCGCGCTCGACGCGCTGATCCGCGGGCGGATCCTCGACCTGTTCACCACCCTGCGCGCCGACTGCGGCATCGCCCTGCTGCTGGTCACCCACGACCTCGCGGCGGCCCGCCGGATCGGCGGCACCGTGGCGGTCATGCGGGCCGGCCGGATCGTCGAACTCGGGCCCGCCGAACGGGTGCTGGGCGACCCGGAACACGCCTTCACCGCCGCCCTGGTGGCCGCCGAACCGGGAGCCCGCCGATGAACGCCGTAGCCCACACCCGGCCGGACGCCGTCCCCGCCCGCCCGGGCCCGGTCCTGGTCGTCGACGCCGTCACCAAGCGCTACGGCGACCGGACCGCCCTGGACGCCGTCAGCCTCACCGTCGCGCCGGGCGAGACCGTCGGCCTGGTCGGCGAATCCGGCTCGGGGAAGTCCACCCTGGCCCGGCTCGCCCTCGGGGTGCTCGCCCCCGACGCCGGCAGCGTCCGCTTCGCCGGCCGCGATCCGTACCGGCTGCGCGGCCGCGCCGACCGGGCGCTGCGGGGCCGGCTCCAGTTCGTCCCGCAGGACCCGCGCGGATCACTCAACCCCAGCCTGCGCGCCGGGGAGGCGGTCGCCTTCGCGCTGCGCCTGCACGGTACGCCGCGCGCCGAACGCGCCGCGGCCGTCGCCCGGCTCTTCACCCAGGTCGGCCTGGAGCCCGCGCTCGCCGACCGCTACCCCCGGGAGCTGTCCGGCGGGCAGCTCCAGCGGGTGGCCGTCGCCCGGGCCCTGGCCACCGGACCGGACCTGGTCGTCTGCGACGAACCGACCTCCGCCCTCGACCGCAGCGTGCAGGCCCGCCTGCTCGACCTGCTGACCGACCTCCAGGAACGCACCGGCCTGGCCTACCTGTTCATCTCCCACGACCTCGCCGTCGTCCGGCACCTCGCCCACCGGGTGCTGGTGCTGCGGCACGGCCAGGTGGTCGAGGAGGGCCCGGCCGGCCTGCTCTGGGACTCCCCCGCGCACCCGTACACCCGGGCGCTGCTGGAGGCCGCCACCGGCGTCGCGTGACCCGCCGCCGAAACTCCATGCCGACACACCGCCGCACCCCCGCACCCCCGCACCCCCGCACCGCTGAACCTCCGCACCACCGAACCGACGAGGAATCGCCATGACGCGCACCAGCCGTATCCGCTCCAGAGCCGTCGCCCTGCCGGCCGCCGCCGTTCTGCTCGCGGCGGCGGCAGGCTGCGCCGGCTCCGACGGCGGCGGCTCCGCTGGGGCGGGCGGCGGTGACGGCCGCGGCGGCACCCTGGTCATCGGCGCCACCGGCAAACTCCCCAACCCGGACACCGTGATCGGCGGCGCCGGATTCGAGGGCAAGCGGCTGGTCTCCTTCCAGCTCTACGAGGGCCTCACCCGGTACGAACTGCTCAAGGACACCGACAAGCCGCCGGTCGTGACCGGCGCCCTGGCCACCGACTGGCAGGTCGCCGCCGACGCCAGGACGTGGACCTTCACCCTCCGCAAGGGCGTCACGTTCCAGGACGGCACCCCGTTCGACGCCGACGCCGTGGTCTTCAACCTGGCCCGCTACCTCGACAAGAAGAGCCCCGAGTACACCGACGCCCTCGGCGCCGCCGCCGCCGAGTACGCGGGCGACATCGCCTCGTACCGCAAGACCGACGCCGACCACGTCGAGCTGGTCACCAAGGACCCCAACGGCCACTTCCCCGAGGACCTCGCGCACGTCCTGATCGCGAGCCCCACCGCCGTCCGCAAGTCCGGCTCGGCCGACTTCGCCCGGCACCCGGTCGGCACCGGCCCCTTCTCGTTCGTCTCGCAGACCGAGGGCCAGCAGATCGAGCTGGCCGCCAACAAGGGCTACTGGCGCGGCGCCCCCAAACTCGACCGGCTCGTGATCAAGGCGCTGCCGGACGCCGCGGCCCGCACCGCCGCCCTGCGCTCCGGCGGCGTGAACTGGATCGAGTACCCGAACCCGGACGACATCGACAGCCTCAAGGCCGACGGCGTCCAGATCGCCACCAACAGCTACGACCACCTCTGGTACTGGATCCTGGACACCTCGAAGGCGCCCTGGGACAACCCGCTGGTCCGCAGGGCCGCCAACTACGCGATCGACCGCAAGGCCATCGCCGAGAAGCTGCTGCACGGCACCGCCGACCCCGCCTACCAGACCGCGCCGCGCGCCACCGCCGCCTACGACCCCGCCGGCGACGTCTACTCCTACGACCCCGCCAAGGCCCGGCAGTTGCTCGCCGAGGCCGGCGTCCCGAACGGCTTCAGCACCTCCGTCACCGTGCCCACCGGCGGCAGCGGCAACCTGCTGCCGGTGCCGATCGCCGAGGCCCTCCAGCGGGATCTCGCCGCCGTCGGCATCAAGGTCGAGCTGCGCACCACCGACTGGACCACGCTGATCGGCGCCGAGGCCAAGGGCCAGGTGGCGCTCGGCTCGGACGCCGTCGCCCAGTCCACCACGCTGTTCCAGTCCGAGGCGCTGCTCCCGCTGTTCATCGGCTCCAAGAGCCCGTTCTGGACCGGCCACTACGCCAATCCGCAGGTCGACGAGCTGCTCGCGTCGTCGGCCGCGAACGCCGACCAGGCCGCCCGGCAGGCCGGGTACCGCAAGGCGCTCGCGCTGGTCACCCAGGACGCGCCCTGGCTGTTCGTGGTCAACGACCGTAATCCGCGGGCCCTTTCGCCGAAGGTCCAGGGGCTCGTGCAGCCGCAGTCCTGGTTCCTCGACCTGACCACCGTGTGGGTCCGCTGACCCGCGGACACCGCCTCTCCCCCGGCTCCGAAGAGCACCGCGCACCACAGGAAGGACGGCCATCCCGATGACCGACCCGCACCGACCGCACCACCACAGCGGGACCGTCCCGCCCGGCTCCGCGCACGGCCCCGTGCCCGCCGCGCCGCCCAAGTGGGGCATCACCCTCCCGCTGCCCGGCCTGACCATCGACCGGCACCGGTTCCTGGTCGAGCGGCTGCCCGACCTCGGCTACACCGACGTGTGGAGCGCCGAGGGCGGCGGCACCGACGCCTTCACCCCGCTGGCCGCCACGGCAGCCTGGTCCCCCTCGCTGCGGATCGGCACCGGCATCGTCCCGGTGCACACCCGCGGCCCGGCCGTGCTCGCCCAGACCGCCGCGACGCTCGCCCAACTCGCCCCGGGCCGCCTGCTGCTGGGCATCGGCGCCTCGGTGCCCGCGCACGTCACCGACATCAACGGCATCCCGTTCGACGAGCCGTTCAAGCGGACCAGGGACGTCCTGCGCTTCGTCACCCGGGCGCTGCGCGGCGAGTACGTCACCGGCGGGTTCGACACCTTCGACATCACCGGCTACCGGCTGCCGCACCCGCCGACCGAGCCGGTCAAGGTCATCCTGGGCGCGCTGCGGCCCAACATGCTCCGGCTCGGCTTCAACGAGGGCGACGGCGCCATCACCAACCTGCTGTTCCCGCACGACGTGCCGAAGATCCTGGACGCCGTCGGCCCGCAGCCGCCCGGGAAGGAGCTGGTCGTCAAGGTCTTCGTCTGCCCCACCGAGGACACCGACTACGCCCACCGCGCCAGCCGGCCGTTCCTCGCCTGGATCCTCAACCGCGAGCCGTACCGCAAGTTCCACGAGTGGCTGGGCCACGGCGAACTCCTCGCCGAGACCCACCGCCTCTGGGCGGCCGGCGACCCGGAGGGCGCCCAGAAGGCGCTGCCCGACGAGGTCGTCGACGGGCTGTTCATCAGCGGCTCGCCGGAGGAGTGCCGGGAGCGCATCCTCGCCTACCACCGCCCCGGTGTCACCACCATCCAGCTGTACGTGTCGCTGCCGCCCGAGGTGTTCGTCAGCCGCGCCAAGCTGCTCGACACCCTGGCCCGGCTCGGGCCGGCCGCCCTCTGACCGTCGCGCCCCACCCGTCCCCATCCCCTGCCACCCTCACGACGCTCACGACCGGAGGAGAGCCGTGCCACTCGAAATCCGCGGCGGGGTCCGCGCCGCACCCGTCCCCGGCCACACCGCGCAGGAACGCCAGGCCCTGCGCTGGGCCCCCGACGGCCGCGACCGCACCGCCGACCCCGCGTACGTCACCCGCACCGCGCGGGAGAACGAGGAGGACGGGCTGGACAGCGCCCTGGTGGTGCAGTCCAGTTCGTGGCCCGACCCGTGGCTGGTGGCCTCGTGGGCCCTGGCCGCCACCACACGGCTGCGCATCGCGGTCGCCCACCGGGTCGGCACCACCGCGCCGACCGTCGCCGCCCGCTCCCTCGCGACCCTGGACCGCCTCTCCGGCGGGCGGGCGGCGGCCCACGTCATCATCGGCTCCAGCGACCACGACACGGCTCGCGACGGCGACCTCCTGGACAAGCAGGAGCGCTACCGCCGGGCCGACGAGTACCTCGACCTGTTCACCCGCTACCTCGCCGCCGACCAGGACATCGACCACAAGGGCGAGTTCTACACCGTTTCCGCCGCCCGGCCCGGCCTGCACCCCAGACCCGGCGGCGAGCTGCTCTCCTTCGGCGGCTCGTCACCGCAGGGCCTCGACCTGGCGGCCCGCTACGCGGAGGTGTACGCCGTCAGCCCGCTGCCGCTGCCGGACACCCGGCGGCGGATCGCCCAGGTCCGCACCGCCGCCGCCGCGCACGGCCGGACCCTGCGGATCTGGCGGCACGTCACCGTCGTCCTCGCCGACACCGACGAGGCGGCCCGCGACCGCGTCCGCCGGCTGCGCCGCGACGCCCTGCGCCTCACCTCCGGCGGCGGCGGGCCCTGGACGGAAGCCGTCCAGCTCGACCGCGACCGAGAGCGCGGCCGCTCCGACCCGGCCCGGGGCGACGAGCAGGTCGCCGCCTACATCCGCCGCTCCCTCACCGCCGCCTACGCCGGCTCCCCCGCCACCGTCGCCGCCCGCATCGGCCTGCTCCGCTCGGCCGGCGTGGACATCGTCCAGCTCGACCTCCCCGTCGAGACCGACCAGGACCGCGAGCTGCGCCGCAGCCTCGTCCGCCACCTCCGCACCGGCCTGGGCACCCCCGCCGACCGCCGCGTCTGGTGACCGGCGGCCCCGTTCGGCCGGGGTCGAGGCGATCACCGCCTCGACCCCGGCCACGCCGGGCCCCTGACAGTGCCCAGATGTCTAGATGTTGGGGTTGATCGGACGGTCGCTGTCGGAGTGGTGCCAGTCGAACTCCTGGGTCTGCCCCATGCTCGCGTTCCGCCCCAGCGTCCAGAGTTCGTAGGAGGACCGCGGGCCCTGGTTGCCGGTGTAGGTCAGGCAGGCGCCGGCGGCGTTGCACACGCTGCGGTCGGTGTTGAACGTCCAACGCTGGTTCGGGTCGCCCCCGTTGCACCCCACCGCCTTGGCGCCCGGGCCGTCGGACGGGCCGCTCGGGACGTGGCCCCACAGGCAACGGCCGTCGTTGGTGCTGCGGATGAGGCCTTCCGGCGAGACGAACCAGAACTGGTTCCAGGAGCCGTCGCACGGGCGCAGGACGACCGGCCGGCCGTCGCCGTTGGTCTGCCGGTACTCGTCCAAGCAGTAGTAGGTGCCGTTGGGGCCGCCGCTGGCCGGGCGGGCGAGCGCCACGAGGGAACCGTAGGCGTAGGGCTGCGGATTGACGGGGTCGGCCTGCGCGGCGGCGACGGGCAACGAGACGCTCAGGCCGATCGCGAGTGCCAGTGCTGAGACGATCTTTCGGGCGGACTTCATGAGGTCCGACACCTCTCTCTCTGACGTCGGGTCACTGCGGAATGCGGCCATCCTGGCAGCGGAGTTGAGGGCCTGGGCAGCTTTCCGAACGATCCCGAACAAACGGGAGTGTATGGATTTCGCCATTTGATTCACCTCAGTTGACAGGAACCTCCGGCGCGAAGAGGCTGTTCACGCAGGCCCGGCGGGGGGAGGACAGAGCTTTGACCTGGTCACCTATGCGCACCACGGCGGCCCCGTGCTCCTGCCGGGCAGCCGAGGTCAACTCCGCTGCGACGCTAGCCCGTTCGCAGTCCTTGGACGCACTCGCCGAGTCCCTCACCCTGCTCCGGCAGGAGGCCGGCAGCCCCTCCTACTCGACCATCGTCCGGCGGATCAGCTCCGTCCGGGCAGCCCGCGGCGTCCCGGCCGGGGAACGCACACCCGGGCGGATCACCGTCTACGACTGCTTCCGCAGCGGACGCCAACGCCTGGACGTCGAACTGCTCTCCGACATCGTCCAGGCCCTCGGCGCGGACCCGGGCCCCTGGCGCCGCGCCTACCGCGCCGCCTCCCGGTGATCGCCGGCTATCCGCGGTCCGAACGCGGAGCGGCCGTGTCGGCCGGGGCCGTCTCCGGCTTCGCGTGGAGGATCTCGCGGGCCTGCTCCGCCGCGCGGACGATGCTCTCGGAGACGAAGTCGACGAAGCGGGCGATGTTCTCCAGGCGGGTGGCGGCCGGGGTCTGCGGGCCGAGGACGCCGACGCCCTGCCGCGCGACCTCGACGAGGTGGGCCGTGGCGCGGGCGCTGGCCATCATCGACTGGTACCAGACGTCGTCGTCGACGACGTAGCGCTCGCGGCGGCGCTCGTCGCGCTCCCGGCGGACGAGGCCCTGGCCGTCGAGGAACGTGATCGCCTTGGAGATGGACGGCGGGCTGACCTGGAGGTGCCGGGCCAGCTCGGACGCGGTGAGGCTGCCGCTGTCGGTGAGGGTGAGGCAGGCCAGCACCCGGGCCGTCATCTTGGGCATGCCGGAGGCCATCAGGACGGTGGTGTACGTCTCCTGGTACTCGCGCACGGCCTCGGCGTCGCGCCCGTGGGCCTGCGGGGGCGCCGCCGGCCCCCGGGGCGCGGCGGGCCTGCGCCGTTGGGCGCGGCGGCGTTCGGTGGCGCGGTGGGCCAGGTCGGCGCGGTAGGCGGTGGGGCCTCCGTTGCGCATCACCTCGCGGGTGACCGTCGAGGTGGGTCGGTCGAGCCGCCTGGCGATCTCCGCGTAGGCGAGGCCGTCGGCCATCCCCAGCGCGATCTGCTGGCGTTCCTGCTGAGTGAGCCTGCCTCCCGGCACCGCGATTCTCCCTTCACGCTTCCCTGAACGCCCTCACCATAGCGTTCACTCCCATTACAGTGCAACGAACACAGCGACTGACGTTGCGTTAAATTCAAAACCACTGCAACGATAATCGCGCTTTTACCTGCATCGATACCGATTTCAAGCAACGAACTTGTTGCCATTACCCGTGAAGGCAACGTAGCGTTTCCATCATCAGAAACACCGAGCCGCAGCAGCCCGCCACCCCCACACCTGGAAGAAGGCACCCCATGACCATCAAGCAGCCCGCCTGGACCGGCATGGTCTCCGTCGACGACACCGCCCTGGCCGTGACCGACACCGGCGGGCCCGGCCGTCCCGTGGTCTACCTCAACGGCTCCTACGCCGACCAGTCGCACTGGCGGCGCGTCATCGCCGACCTCGGCGACGGCTACCGGCACATCACCTTCGACGAGCGCGCCCGCGGCAAGTCGAAGCGCTCGGCGGACTACTCGTTCGAAGCGTGCCTGCGCGACGTCGACGCCGTCCTCACCGCGAGGGGCGTGGACCGGCCGATCCTGGTGGGCTGGTCCTACGGCGCGATGCTCGCGGTGCACTGGGCCGCCCGGCACCCGGACCGCGCCCTCGGGGCGGTGTCCGTGGACGGCGCGTTCCCGCACGAGTGGCTCGACGACGCCACCCGGGAGCAGGTCCGCAAGCTGTTCCGCCGGCTCAGCCCGCTGTTCCCGATCGCCCGCCGACTCGGCATGGCCGCGCGGATGAGCGCCGAGCAGCACGCCGAGATCAATCTTGAGATCAACGAGCTCTGCGCGCCCGCCGCCCTCGACCCGGTCTTCGACCAGGTGGCCGCACCGGTCCGGTACGTGGTCGCCACGGGCGGCAACCTGGGCGGCGAAGCGAAGCTGATGGAACAGATCCGCACCAACCTCGACCCGGTGCTCGCCCGCAACCCGAACATCCGGGTCAGCACGAAGGTCGCGAGCAACCACTCCAAGATCCTGCGCAAGGACTTCCACGCCATCGCCGACACCGTCCGCGACCTCGCCGCCACCCCCGCGAGCGTGACCGGCTGAGCCCCGCTCCGACCCGAACCGGCCCTGCGGGGTCACCGCGAAGCGCTCGCACGACGGGCGGCCGTTCGGGCGAACTTCCCTCGGAATTACCGCATTCGGGTGACGCGCGGCCGGCCTCGCCCGCCGGGACCGTTAGCGTGACTGACCGTCATCGGCCGTCCGGTCGGACGGAGCTGCGCACAGCTCGGGGGCCGGGGAAAGCCGGGAGGCGGAGGCCTTCGCCGGATTCCCCACGCGCCTCCACGCGCCGCCCGCTGTCCGGGGACGATCCCGACACCGTGCTCCACCAGCTGGGAGGTTCTCCGCCATGCCCGTGTCGAGTCGGTACCTGAACGCCTGGGAGGGCTTCTGGCGCGACGCACCGGCGGAGGCCGGCGCGGTGATCTGGGACGCGGAGCCGGCACTCACCGCGAGCGTGCACCTCGCGCTGTTCGACCCCTACCTCGTCGACCCGGCGCTGCCCGTCGTCGACGTCGGCTGCGGCAACGGCACCCAGACCCGCTTCCTCGCCGAACGCTTCGGCCGCGCCCTCGGGGTCGACCTGTCCACCGCCGCCGTGGAGCTCGCCCGCACCCAGCATCCGGACGGGCGGGCCGAGTTCGCCCGGCTCGACGCCACCGACCGGCAGGCCGTGCGGGAGCTGCACGCCCGGCTCGGCGATGCCAACGTGTACGTACGCGCCCTGATCCACCAGTGCGAACCGGCCGACCGCCAGCCGGTCGCCGACGCCATCGCCGCCCTGGTCGGGGATCGCGGCCGGGCGTTCGTCGTCGAGCTGTCCGCGTCGGCGAAGGCCGTCCTGGCCGGCCTCGCCCAGAGCCCGCAGGGCCCTCCCCCGAAGCTGCGCCCCGTCTTCGAGCACGGCCTCGCCCCCGCCGAGGTCGTCGACTCGGCCTTCGGCGAGCTGTTCCGCACCGCCGGGCTCACCGTCCTCGCCTCCGGCGAACTGCCGTTGTTCCTCACCGAGTTCGCGCCCGACGGCAGCCGGATCGACCTCCCGTCCCACTGGCTGGTGGTGGGCGCGGCCGGCACACCACAGAGGTGACGCGGTGGGGGCGGCCGCCGGAACCGACCGCCCCCCCCCGCTCCCCCCCCGGGTCCCCCTTCTCCCCCCCGCCCCCCCCCCACCCCTGGGGGTGGGGAG
>NZ_JBHVWW010000072.1:0-7393 GCF_042882025.1 Kitasatospora sp. NPDC058243 | reverse complement strand
CGCCGGAACCGACCGCCCCCACCGCGTCACCCCCGGGTCAGCCGGCGATCCGCGGGCCCCCACCCGACCTGTGGGTGCGTCAGTTCCGTGGCGGGGCGGTCTGCCAGACTCCGGGAATGAGACGTCAACGGATCCTGGACCAGTTCGCGGCTCGGGGGCCCGCCCGGGGGCAGGCGGGATGACCGGCGCCGGACCGGACCTGCCCGGGGGTGCACGCCGGGTCCCCTACCGTGATCCCGGGCTGCCGGACTACCGGAGTCCGCTGCGCTTCCTCTGGTGGCTGGTGCGCAGGCAGCGCGGCCGCGTCCTGCTCGGCTCGACCTGGGGCAGCCTGTGGATGTGCGCCCTGATGCTGCCGCCCTACCTGATGTCCAGGACGATCGACGAGGGGCTCCGGGCCCGCGACAGCGGCGCGCTGGTCTTCTGGGTGTCGGCCGTCCTCGTGGTCGGCGCGCTCATCGCCGTCCTCGGGATCCTGCGGCACCGCACCATGACCTTCATCCGGGCGGACGCCGCGTACCGCACCGTCCAGGTCATCACCCGGCACGTCAACCGGCTGGGGACGACGCTGCCGCGCCAGGTGTCGGCCGGTGAGCTGACCCACCTCCAGGCCGGCGACATCGGCCGGATCGCGCAGACGCTGACCATCACCGGGCCCGGGGTCGGCGCGGTCATCGCCTACCTCGCCACCGCCGTCCTGCTGGTCCGGATCTCGGTCGTGCTCGCGGCGGTGATCCTCCTCGGGGTGCCCCTGCTGGCCCTCACCGTCGGCCCGTTGCTGGGGAAGCTGCACGGCGCCGAGGGAGGCTACCGCGAGCAGCAGGGGGCGCTGACGGCCCTGGCCGGCGACCTGGTCGCCGGGCTGGGTGTGCTGAACGGCATCGGCGGCAAGCCGATGTTCGCCCGGCGCTACCGGGAGCGCTCGCAGGCCCTCGTCCCGCTCGGCTACCGGGTGGCCTCGTTCACCAGTTGGGTGCAGGCGCTCGGCGCCTGCCTGCCGGTGGTCTTCCTGGCCGTGGTGACCTGGCTCAGCGCCCGGATGGCGGCCGCCGGTTCGATCACGGTCGGTGAACTGGTCTCCGTCTACGGCTACGTGGCGGCCCTGCTGGTGCCCGTCACCGCCTTCGTCGAGGGCGCGGACGACCTGCCGCGCGGGCTGGTCTCCGCCCGCCGGGTCACCGACATCCTGGCGCTGCGGCCGGATTCGACGCGCAGCCGGACGCTGACGACCCCGCCCGAGGCCCCGGCGGGGCTGAGCGATCCCGACTCCGGCCTGCTGCTGCGGCCCGGGCGGCTCACCGCGCTGGCCGCCGCCCGGCCCGAGGAGGCCCGGGCCGTCGTCGAGCGGCTGGGCGGCTACACCGACTCGGACGCCACGTGGGGCGACACCAGGCTCTCCGACCGGGTGCCCGCCGAACTGCGGCGCCACGTCCTGGTGTCGGACGACGACGCGTACGTGTTCGGCGGCACGCTCCGTTCCGCGGTGTCGATCCGCGGCGACCGCACCGAGGAGGAGCTGCGGCGCGCCCTGCACGCCGCCGCGGCCGAGGACATCGTCGACGCCCTGCCGGGCGGCCTGGACGCACCGCTCGACGACCGCGCCGGCAACGTCTCGGGCGGGCAGCGCCAGCGGCTGCGGCTGGCCCGCGCGCTGCTGGCCGATCCCGAGGTGCTGCTGCTGGTCGAGCCCACGTCGGCGCTGGACGCGCTCACCGAGGCGGCCGTGGCGGCCCGGATCGGCGCCGTGCGCGGCGACCGGACCACCCTGGTCGTCAGCACCTCCCCTCTGGTGCTCGGCCGCGCCGACGAGGTGGTCCACCTGGTGGACGGCAAGGTCCGGGCCACCGGCACCCACGGCGAGCTGCTGGCCCGCGACCCCGGCTACGCGGCGCTGGTGTTCCGCGGCGGCAGCGACGACCGCCCGGCGAGCGCCCCGGCGGACGCCGAGGAAGGCATGGTCCGATGAGCAACCCCGACACCCCCGACACCCCCGACACCCCCAACGCCCCCCACCGCCTTCCGGTCGCCGACACCGCGACGGTGCGCCGGGCCAGTTGGCGCCTGCTGGCGGACGACGGCCGGGCGATGGGCGCGATCGTCGCCCTCACCTGCCTCGCCGCCCTCGCGGGCGTCGCCGGGCCGTGGCTGCTGGGCCGCATCGTCACCCGGGTCGAGAACGGCGAGCTGACGGTCGGCCAGGTGGACGGCTTCGCCGCGGCGGTCCTGGGGTTCGCCCTCGCCCAGCTGGTGCTCACCCGCTACACCCGCTACCTCTCCCACCGGTTCGGCGAACGCGCCCTGGCCCGGCTCCGCGAGGAGGTCGTCGAGCGGACGCTCGCGCTGCCCGGGCGGTACGCGGAACGGGTCGGCGCCGGCGACCTGGTGACCCGCTCCTCGCTGGACGTGGGCACCGTGGCCGCCACCCTGCGCAACGCGGCCCCGGACGTCTTCATCGCCGTCGTCCAGGTGCTGGTCATCCTCACCGCGACCTTCCTGCTCGACCCGCTGATCGGGCTCTGCGCCCTGGTGGGCCTGCCGATCGTCTGGGCGGTGAGCCGCTGGTACCTGTCCCGGGCCCGGGAGGCCTACCTCGCCGAGGGGGCCGCGGCGGGCGGGGTCACCGAGGTCCTCGACTCCACTGCCCACGGCGCCCGGACCATCGAGGCGTACGGGGTCGGGGCGCGCCAGGACGGCGTGGTCGACCGGGCCGTCGACACCGCCTACCGGGCCGGGGTGCGCACCCTGTTCCTGCGGACCGTGCTGTTCCCGGTCACCGAGTTCGCGCACGCGCTGCCGATGGCGCTCGTCCTGCTGGTGGGCGGCCTCGGCCACCTCCACGGCTCGGTGACGCTGGGCGCGGTGGTGACGGGCGGCCTCTACATGTGGCAGCTCGTCGACCCGCTGGACCGGGCGCTCAACTGGGTCGAGCAACTGCAGCGCAGCGGTGCCTCGTTCGCCCGCATCAAGGGCGTCGGCCTGGTGTCGCAGGAGCCGCCGGCCACCGGCCTGCGCCCCGCCGACGACCGGATCGAGGCCGTCGGCGTGCGGTACGCCTACACCGGCTCGCACGACGTGCTGACGGACGTCGACCTGGTGGTCCGACCGGGCGAGCGGCTGGCCGTGGTCGGCCCGTCCGGCGCCGGCAAGTCGACCCTCGGCAAGCTGCTCGCCGGCGTCGACGCCCCGGACGCGGGGCGGATCCTGGTCGGCGGCGTGCCGGTCGCGGACCTCGCCGCGGCGGGCGAGCTGGGCAACCGCGTCGTGCTCATCACCCAGCAGCACCACGTGTTCATGGGGACGCTCCGGGAGAACATGACGCTGGCCGCCCCGGACGCCGAGGACGCGGCGGTGCTGGCCGCGCTCGCCCTGGTGGAGGCGGACTGGGTGCGCGACCTCCCGGACGGGCTGGACTCGCTCCTGGGCACCGGCGGGACCGAACTCGGCGCCGCGCAGGCCCAGCAGCTCACCCTGGCCCGGGTCCAGCTGGCCGATCCGCACACCCTGATCCTGGACGAGGCGACGTCCCTCCTCGACCCGACCACGGCCCGGCAGGCGGAGCGGGCGATGGCGGCCGTGCGCTCCGACCGCACGGTCATCTCCATCGCCCACCGGCTCCAGACCGCGCACGACGCGGACCGGGTCGCCGTCATGGCGGCGGGCCGCATCGTCGAGCTGGGCACCCACGACGAACTGGTCGCCGCCGGCGGGGCGTACGCGGCGCTCTGGCGGTCGTGGAGCGGGGAGTCCTGACCGTCCCCGGCAGCGGTCAGGGGGTGTCGGTGCGCTTTTCGAGCCGGGTGCCGTGGCGCAGGGTGAGCGACATCAGGTCGCTGGGGCCGTCGAGTTCGAGGCGGTGCCAGCGGCCCCGGGGGACGACCACGGCGCTGCCGGCGGGCAGCGGCACCAGCTCGTCGACACCGCCCCCCGCGCCGTCGCCGCCCCCGTCCGCGTCCCCGCCCGCGGGTCGGAGGTAGAGCCGCGCGCCACCGGTGAGGCAGCACACCGCCTCGTCGGCCTCCGGGTGCATCTCCCAGTGGTCGGCGTGGACGTCGGCCTCGGTCTCCACGTGGAAGGCGCCGAGGTGCCAGGTGCCCGGCGCGCCGCCGGCCATCTGCCGCTCGGCGGCGCGGACTTCGCCGTCGGGGTGGAAGTGCAGGGCCGAGGCGAACAGGTCGACGGCGGTGGGCGTCATGGCGGTGTTCCTTCCGGTCAGCAATTTCTATACGCGTAAGAAAACTAACCCCACACCATCGCCGCTGTCGACCCCTGGGGAAGAATGGACCCATGCCGACCGCACCGCGCAGGACCTCGGGCCGACCGCCCCGCATCTCCCGTGAGCAGGTCGTCGAGGCGGCCCGCCGGATCGTGACCGAGGAGGGCGCGGACCGGCTGACCATGCGCCGCCTCGCCTCCGAGGTCGGCAGCACGCCGATGGCGCTCTACCACCACGTGCGCGACAAGGAGGAACTGCTCGTCCTGCTGCTGGACGACCACGCGGCACGGACACTGCGCCGGCCCGAACTACCCGCCGACCCGCGCGACCGCGTCGTCCGGTCCGCCGCCGCGATCCACGAGGCCCTGGCCGACTGCCCCTGGATCGTCGAGGTGCTCACCGCCGACGACCTGATGTCCGCGTCCGCGCTGTGGTTCGTCGAGCAGATCGTCGACGGCCTCACCGCGTGCGGCCTCACGCCGGAACGGGCCGTGCAGGGGTACCGGACGATCTGGTACTACACCGCCGGCGAGCTGGTGGTCCGGGCGGCGGCGGCCCGGCGGCGCGCGGACGACGAGCGCGCCACGTACCGGGAGCAGGTGTTCGGCGGCCTCGACCCGGACGAACTCCCCCGCCTCGCCCAGGTCGCGGACCGCTGGGCCGCGCTGACCACCGACGACACCTACCTGGACGGCCTGCGGGCCCTGGTGGACGGCCTCGTCGCCGCCCGTTGACGCCTCGGCCCGCAGGCCCCGGCGCGCCTCAAGTCCGTTCCGGGAAGCGGGGCTTGGACTTGCCGTCGCCGAACGGGCCGGTCGAGTGCTGGAGCGAGTGCAGGATGGCGAGGCCCTGGCTGACGATGCCCGCCGCCATCTGGTTGACCCCGTCGCTGCCGTTGAGGACGGTGAGTTCGGCTCCGGACATGCCCCGGGCCGCCGCGTCGGCGAGGGCCGGCAGGTTCTCCACGATCCGGTTGGCCGCGATGAGCTCCTGGTTGCCGCCGCGCAGGGAGTCCGCCCGGGCGGTGTTGGCGTCCGCCTGCGCCTGGGCGAGCGCCCGCTCGCTGTAGGCGCTGCCGTCCGCCTCGAACTTCACCCGGTCGCGGGCGGCCTCGGCCAGCGTCCGCTGCCGGTAGGCCTCGGCGTCCGCCGGGCGCCGCACGTCGGCCTCCAGTTGCTGGGCGGCCAGCGCGGCCCGGCGCTGGGCGAGCGCGGTCTGCTCCTCGATGACGTCCTGGGAGGCCCGGGCCTCGGCGAGCGGCCCGGCCTGGGCGGCCCGGGCCCTGGACTGCTCGGTCTCGGCGAGGAACCCGGCCCGTTTGATCGCGGTGTCGCGCTCGTACTCGGCCTTCAGCGCGGCCGCCTGCTGCTCCCGCTCGGCGGCCTCCTGGTCCGCCTTGGCCTGGGCGATCCGGGCCTGGCTGGCGACCGCCGCCACGTGCGGCGCGGCCAGGTTGTCGATGTACCCGGTCGAGTCCTCGATCTCCTGGATCTGCAGCGCGTCGACCACGATGCCGAGCTTCTCCATCTCGCCGTGGCTGCCCGCCATCACCTCCTGGGCGACCCGGCTGCGCTCCCGGATGATCTGCTCGACGGTCAGCCCTCCGATGATCGAGCGCAGGTGGCCGGCGAAGATCCGGCCGACGAGCTCCTCCATCTGGTCCTGTTCCGACAGGAAGCGGCGGGCCGCGTTGGCGATCGACACGGCGTCGTCGCCGACCTTGAACACGCAGACCGCGCGCACGGTGAGCCGGATCCCCTGCTGGGTCACGCAGTCCTCGGCGATCTCCGCCTCCCGCAGGGCCAGGGAGAGCATGCGGACCTTCTGCTTGACCGGCAGGACGAGGCTGCCGTGCCCGGTGACGATGCGGAACTGGGTGTCCTGCGCCTGGTGCTTGGACCCGGAGATGAGCATCGCCTCGTTGGGTGCGGGAACGTGCCAGAAGAACATGACCGACCACCTGACCAGCTGGGATCCGAAACCGCGATGAGGGCGGCAACAGCTCTACTTAGGGCGGCAACAGCTCGACGATCACCGAGCGGGCCGAGATCGCGTCCACCACGACCACCCGGACGTCCCGGCCGACCGGCTCCGAGCACCAGGCCGCGAACACCTCCGAACCACCCCGGAGGGCGACCAGGACCTCGCCCGGGCCGCCCGCCGGAATGGGCACCGTCACCTTGCCGACGGCTCCGACCGGGCTCTGCCGGGAGTCGTCGACCGCGGGCATGCTCTCTCGCGCCACCGGCGCCTCCGGTCCCCACGTCGCACCACCGGGTCGAGGACACCTACGGCAACCGCCGACGGCGGCGGTGCCTCGACCCCTTCCACGGTACTCCGGCAACCGGTCCGCCACCGGCCGTCGCCGGCCACCACCAGGGCGGGCCGGACCGGCACCGGTCAGGGCACGGCCAGGGCGACCGCGAAGCCGTGGTCCGGGATGTCGAGGAAGCGCCGGTTGAACCGGACGAAGGGCTCGATGAGCAGGTCCACGAAGACCAGGAAGGCCACCGTGCCGATGCCCACCGGGCCCCCCAGCAGCCAGCCGCAGAGCAGCAGCACTCCTTCGATCAGCCCCTTCGCGCACCAGAACGGCCAGGTCCAGCGGTGCCGGATGGTGATCGCCAGCAGGTCGATGGCCCGGATGCCGAAGCCGCTCATGATGATCAGCGCCGAGGCGTAGGCGCACAGCAGCGCGCCGAGCAGCATCAGCGGGTAGCTGCTCAGCCCCAACCAGGCCGCCGGCCGCAGCCATTGGAAGAGGTCGATCAGGCTGCCGCACAGGAAGAAGGTCACGAAGGGCGAGACCACCGGGCGCTTGCGGTTCCACGCCGCCCACGCCCCGATGCACACCACCGCGACGGCCGCCTGGCACAGGCCGATGGTGAGCGGCAGGTGCTTGAGCACGCCCAGCGAGAAGACGTCGAGCGGGTCGGTGCCCAGATCGGACTGGATGAAGAAGTGGGCGCCCGTCGAGAAGACCACGCAGCCGGCCAGGTACACCAGCGCCCTGGGCAGTAACTCGCCCAGCCGCCAAGGTTTTCCGTTCGGATCGACGCCAGGGGGACGGTGGGACGCCATGGGTTCCTCCGTAAGGTGTTAGGTGGCCCGGGAGGGCCGGATGTGGCTGATGGGTTCTTGCCGACCGTGGCTTCCCTGGAGTGGCCGTCCGGCTCTCCG
>NZ_JBHVWW010000071.1:24385-51625 GCF_042882025.1 Kitasatospora sp. NPDC058243 | reverse complement strand
GGCCTGGCCCGCGGCGGCGTGACCGAGGCGCTCACCACCGAGCAGATCGAGGCCGTCAAGGCCGAGAACCCGCTCTGGCTGCAGCACGAGCGCGCCAACCAGGTGGACGTCCGCAAGGAGGCCGTCCGGATCAAGGAGAAGCAGGAGAAGGACGCCGCGGCGCTTGCCGCCAAGGCTGCCAAGGCCGCCAAGGCCGGCTGACCCGCGCGCTCCGGCCGCCGGCCGGGCCCGATTGTCAGACCCCTGCGCAAGGCTGGTGCCGACGTCCGTTCCACGGGCGTCGGCACAGTCGTCGGCGGACATGCGGACAGGGAGCTTGCGGATGGCACAGGCAGCAGGGGCGGCACGGGCAGCAGGGGCGCTGGACGGTCGGATCGCCCTGGTCGCGGGGGCGACCCGGGGCGCCGGGCGGGGCATCGCGGTGGAGCTGGGCGCCGCCGGGGCGACGGTGTACGTCACCGGGCGAAGCACCCGCGAGCAGCGCTCGGAGTACGACCGGCCGGAGACCATCGAGGACACCGCGGACCTGGTCACCGCGGCCGGCGGCCGGGGCATCGCAGTGCCGACCGACCACCTGGTCCCGTCCCAGGTGGCCGCCCTGGTGCAACGGATCGACGCCGAGCAGGGCCGGCTGGACGTCCTGGTCAACGACATCTGGGGCGGCGAGAACCTGTTCGGCTGGAACGTCCCGGTCTGGGAGCACGACCTGGACGACGGCCTGCGGCTGCTCCGCCTCGCGGTGGAGACGCACGCCGTCACCAGCCACCACGCCCTCCCGCTGCTGCTGCGCCGCCCGGGCGGCCTGGTCGTCGAGATGACCGACGGCACCGCCGAGTACAACCGCGACACCTACCGGAACTCGTTCTTCTACGACCTCGCCAAGGCCTCCGTGCTGCGGATGGCCTTCGCGCTCGGCCACGAGCTGGGCCCGCGCGGCGCCACCGCCCTGGCGCTCACCCCCGGCTGGATGCGCTCGGAGATCATGCTGGAGCACTTCGGCGTCACCGAGGAGAACTGGCGCGACGCCCTGGCCCGGGAGCCGCACTTCGGCATCTCCGAGAGCCCGTACTTCGTCGGCCGGGCGGTCGCCGCCCTCGCCACCGACCCCGAGGTCTCCCGCTGGAACGGCGGGTCGGTGTCCAGCGGGCAGCTGGCCCTGGAGTACGGCTTCACCGACCGCGACGGCAGCCGGCCGGACTGCTGGCGCTACCTGGTCGAGGTGCAGGACGCGGGCAAGCCGGCCGCGCCGGAGGGCTACCGCTGACGGGGCGTCGGCGGCGGTGCCACCGGGCGCCGGGGAGAACCCCTTTCCCCGCGCCGCATATTGACCGCGCCGCCACCGACTCCGAATAATCGGCGCCACCGGGGCGCCCAGGCAACCCTCGTCACTCTGACCACACCGGACCGGGGAGCGCCCATGACCGACCAGCCGCACCACGACGAACCCGCCGCGCTCGCCGCCCCCACCGCACTCGCCGCCCTGGCCGAGGAGTACTTCGCCGCCGAGAACGCCCACGCCCCGTTCGACGCGACGCTGAGCGGGGTCGAGGGCTACGCCCACGAGGTGCCCGACCCGTCCCGCGCGGCCGCGCTGCGCCACCGGGACGCGCTGGCGGGCTTCGGGGCGCGACTGGCCGCGATCCCGGTGGACGCGCTGGCCGGCGAGGACCTGGTCACCCACCGCGTGCTCGGGCGGCTGATCGACAACGGCACCGGCCGGATCACCCACGGACTGGGCGACTTCAGCATCTCGGCGACCATCACCGCACCGCAGAACGAGGCCTTCACCTCGCTCGCCATGACCTCCGTCGACCAGGAGGGCGCCGACGCCTACCTGGAGCGGCTGGCCGGCCTGCCGGGCTACTTCGACGCCGCCCTGCAGCTCCACCTGGACGCCGCCGCCGAGGGCCGCACGCCGCTGCGCAGCGGCGTCGACGCCGCCCTCGACCAGCTCGACGCCTACCTGGTCGCCAACCCGGACGACGACCAGCTGCTGCGCGCGCTGCAGGGCCGCCCGGAGTTCGACCGGGGCCGGGTGATCGTCCGCGACGGCGTGCGCCCGGCCGTGGCCCGCTACCGGGCCGGCCTGGCCCAGCGGCTGGCCGCGGACGCCCGGCCGGACGACCGGGCCGGGGTCTGCCACGTGCCCGGCGGCACCGAGGGCTACGCCGACGCCGTCACCCGCTACACCCGGCCCGGGCTCACCCCGGAGGAGGTCCACCGGATCGGCCTGGACACCCTGGCGGGGCTGCGCGAGGAGTTCGCCGAGCTGGGCGGCAGGGTGCTCGGCATCACCGACCCCGACGCCGTGCTGGCCGCGCTGCGGGAGGACCACGCGCTGCGCTTCGGCAGCGCCGAGGAGATCATCACCCTGGTCGACGGGGCGCTGGAGCGCGCCCGCCGCGCCTCGGCCGACTACTTCCGGGCCTACCCGATCGCCGACTGCGTGACCCGGGAGATCGACCCGATCGAGGCGGAGACCGGGCCGCTGGCCTACTACCAGCCGCCGGGCCCGGGCGGCCTGCCCGGCACCCACTGGATCAACACGCTGCGCCCGCAGACCAGGTTCAGGTACGAGTACGAGGCGATCGCCTTCCACGAGAGCGTGCCCGGGCACCACCTGCAGATCGCCGTCGCCCAGACGCTGCACCACCTGCCGGAGTTCCGGCGCCGGCCGAGCGGCCAGCTGACCGCCCACGTCGAGGGCTGGGGCCTGTACACCGAGCGGCTCGCGGACGAGATGGGGCTGTACAGCTCGGACCTCTCCCGCTTCGGCATGCTGTCGCTCGACGCGCTGCGGGCCGTGCGCCTGGTCGTGGACACCGGTCTGCACCACTACGGCTGGTCCCGGGAGCGGGCGATCGCCTTCATGCGGGACAACACGGCCACCACCGAGGCCAACGTCCGCAACGAGATCGACCGCTACCTGGCCTGGCCGGGCCAGGCGACCGCGTACCTGATCGGCCGCCGGGAGATCGTCCGGCACCGCGAGCGCGCCCAGGCGGCGCTGGGCGGCCGGTTCGACATCCGGGAGTTCCACCACGAGCTGATCGGGCACGGCAGCCTGCCGCTGGGAGTGCTGGACACGCTGGTCACGGACTGGATCGCGGCGCAGTAGGGCCCGCCGCTCCGACGGTGCGCGCACCGCGCACCGTCAGGCCGGTTCGGCTGCTACGCCGGGGTGACGGGCGGGCGGCGCTTGTGCTCGGTGCGGCGGTAGTGGCCGAGGACGGTGCGGAAGACGTCCTCGCTCACCGGCCGCTCCTCCAGGAAGTCGTCCAGGGCCTCGTAGGGGACGCCGAGGGCGTCCTCGTCGGGGCGGCCGGGGGCGAGGGTCTCCAGGTCGGCGGTGGGGGTCTTGTGGACGAGGTCCGCCGGGGCCCCCAAGGCCTCGGCCAGGGAGCGGACCTGACGCTTCGTCAGCCCGTCCAGCGGCATCACGTCGGCGGCGCCGTCACCGTACTTGGTGAAGAAGCCGACGGCCGCCTCGGCGGCGTGGTCGGTGCCGACGACCAGGCCGCCGGTGGCGCCCGCGACCGCGTACTGGGCCACCATCCGCTGGCGGGCCTTGACGTTGCCGCGGACGAAGTCCTCGTGGGAGCGGTCGGCGAAGGTGAGGCCGGCGGACGTCAGCGCGTCGAGGGCGGCGTCGGTCGCGGGCCTGATGTCGACGGTCAGGGTCCGGTCCGGCCGGATGAAGTCGAGTGCGCGGCGGGCGTCCGCCTCGTCCGCCTGGGTGCCGTAGGGCAGCCGCATGGCGCAGAACTCGGCCTGGTGTCCGGCGGCGCGCAGCCGGTCGACGGCGAGCTGGCAGAGCCGCCCGGCGGTGGTGGAGTCGACGCCGCCGCTGATGCCGAGCACCAGCGTGCGGGCGCCGGCCGCCCGGAGCTGGTCGGCGAGGAAGTCGGCCCGGCGCTTCGCCTCCTGCTCGGGGCTGGGGACGGGGGCCACCCGCAGGGTGCGGGCGATCTCCCGCTGGAGGTCGGCGGACAGGGGTTCGGTCATATCGACTCCCGGGTGAAGGTGACACGGTGGGTGCCCGCCCTGGACGCTACCAGCGGGTTCCGCGCGTTCGACGAGGTGGTGGCGGTGCTGCGGCGGGCCGGGGCGAGCGCCTACGCGGGGTGCCGCAGGATGTCGAGGACGACGGCGCCGTCGACGGTCTCCTGGGCGACCAGCAGGGCGGCCAGTTCGTCGAGGTGGTGGCGGTGTTCGCGGAGCAGGTCGACGGCGCGGCGTTCGGCGCGGCGCAGCAGGCGGGCCACCGCCTCGTCGACGGCGCGCTGGGTCTGCTCGGAGTACGGGCGGCGGAACAGGTCCTCGGGGCCGTCGCCGAGGTAGTTCGGGGAGCCGCTGGAGTAGCCGACCGGGCCGAGTTCCGGGGAGAGGCCGAATTCGCGGACCATCCGGGTGGCGACGCCGGTGGCGTGGGCGAGGTCGTTGGCGGCGCCGGTGGAGCCCTCCCCGAAGACCACCAGCTCGGCCGCCCGCCCGCCGAGCTGGACGGTGATCAGGTCGATCAGGTAGCCCTCGGTGTACAGGTGGCGTTCCGCTTCGGGGAGTTGTTCGGTCGCACCGAGGGAGACGCCGGCCGGGAGGATGGTCACCTTGGCGACGGGGTCGGCGTGTTCGCACAGCGCGGCGGTCAGGGCGTGCCCGGACTCGTGGACGGCGACGGCGTGGCGCTCCTCGGGCAGCAGCGCGTTGGAGGAGTCCCGGCGGCCGAGCAGGACGCGGTCGCGGGCGGTGTCGAGGTCGTCGGCGGTGAGGGTGGCGCGGTCGGCGCGGACGGCGTTGATGGCGGCCTCGTTGACCAGGTTGGCGAGGTCGGCGCCGGAGAAGCCGGGTGTGCCGCGGGCGATGCGGTTCAGGTCGGCATCGGGGGCGAGGGTCTTGCCGCGGACGTGGACGGCGAGGATCGCGGCCCGTTCCGCCTGGTTGGGCAGCGGGACGGTGACCTGGCGGTCGAACCGGCCGGGGCGCAGCAGGGCCGGGTCGAGGGCGTCCGGGCGGTTGGTGGCGGCGATGACGACGATGCCGGTGGTCGGGTCGAAGCCGTCCATCTCGGAGAGCAGCTGGTTGAGGGTCTGTTCGCGTTCGTCGTTGCCGCCGAGCCGGGTGCCGCCCGCGCGGCGGCCGCCGACGGCGTCGATCTCGTCGATGAAGATGATGGACGGCGCGCGTTTGCGGGCCTCGTCGAAGAGGTCGCGGACGCGGGAGGCGCCGACGCCGACGAACATCTCGACGAAGCCGGAGCCGGTCACGGAGAGGAAGGGCACCTCGGCCTCTCCGGCGACGGCCCGGGCGAGCAGGGTCTTCCCGGTACCGGGCGGGCCGACCATGATCACCCCGCGCGGGCCCTTGGCGCCGGCGGCGGCGTAGCGTTCGGGGCTGCGCAGGAAGTCGACCACCTCGCTGACCTCCTGCTTGACGCCCTCGTACCCGGCGACGTCGGCGAAGCGGGTGGCGGGCCGCTCGGCCTCGATGATCTTGGCGCGGGAGCGGCCGATGGCGCTCAGGCCGCCGCCGAGCGAGCGGGCGGCCATCCGGCCGGACCAGAGGAACAGCCCGCCGAAGAGCAGCAGCGGCAGGAACAGCAGCAGCGTGGACCAGACCGAGCTGCCGCCGCTGTGGCTGGCGGTGATGTCGACGTGCTGGCCGGCCAGCTCGCCGCTGAGCTGGGAGGTGTCCAGGGCGGTCGGGATCTGGCTGGTGAAGTGCGTGCCGTCCTTGAGGGTGCCGGTGACCCCGCCGGTGTCGGTGATGTCCACGGTCTGCACCTGGCCGGCGCCGACCCGGTTGAGGAAGTCGGTGTAGCCGTAGTTGGCGCCGGTCGAGCCGGAGCGCGAGAACAGGATGAGCAGCAGCAGGGTCACCAGGACGGCGACGGGCAGCAGCCAGCGGCGCATCGCGGGCGGGGGCGGCTTGGGCGGCGGCGGGCCGCCGGGGGTGCGGGGCCGCTCTGGGCCCCCGCCCGGGGGCGGCGGGGTCGCGGGGTGGCGGGCGGCGCGCAGCCGGATTCGGGTGATCATCCGCGCCCACCACCTCTCCGCCGCCGGGCCTTCCCCCTCCATGGTGGGGCGAGAAGGGCCCGGACGGGAGGTCCAGGACGAACCGGCCGGCCCCGGCGCGGGGGCCGGCGGCGCCGTCAGGAGAAGTCGAGCGAGCCGGTCCGGGTCCGCTTGAGCTCGAAGAAGTTCGGGTAGCCGGCCAGCAGCCGCACCCCGTCGAAGACCCGGACGGCGTCCTCGCCGCGCGGGATGGCGCTCAGCACCGGGCCGAAGAAGGCGACGCCGTCGACGTGGATGGTCGGCGTGCCGACCTCCTCGCCGACCGGGTCCATGCCCTCGTGGTGGCTCTTGCGCAGCGCGAGGTCGTACGCCGTGCTGTCGGCCGCGGCGGCGAGCTCCTCCGGCAGTCCGGCCGCGACCAGGGCCTCCCGGATGACGGCGTCGTCGGCGGGCCGGTCCTGGTCGTGCAGGCGGGTGCCGAGTTCGGTGTACAGGTCACGCAGCACGTGCTCGCCGTGCTGTTCGGCGGCGGCGATGCAGACCCGGACGGGGCCCCAGCCGGTGGTCATCAGGCGCTGGTAGCGCTCGGGCAGGTCGGTGCGGCCCTCGTTGAGGACGGACAGGCTCATCACCCGGAAGGTGAGGTCGAGCTCGCGGTGGCGCTCGACCTCACGGATCCACCGGGAGGTGATCCAGGCGAACGGGCAGATCGGATCGAAGTAGAAATCGACTTTGGTGGTCACGGTGAAGAGCCTAGACGCCGAGTGGACCGCTTTCCAGGGCCAATCGATCACCATTGCGGTGGGCCACTTCTCAGCTGCAGGTCTTCCCGTCGGACGGCACGGTGCCGTCCAGCAGGTAGGCGTCCACGGCCTGCTTCAGGCACGGGTCGCCGGTGTTGTAGCCGCCGTGACCCTCGCCCTGGAGGGTGACGTTGACGCCGACGCCCGGGCCGAGCCGCTGCGCCATCGCGTGGGCGCCCTCGACCGGGGTGGCCGGGTCGCCGGTGGTGCCGACCACCACGATCGGGGCCGCGCCGGCGGCCGAGACGTCCGGGTGGTCGGCCTTGCCCGGCACCGGCCAGCCGGTGCAGCTCGTCAGGCCCCAGGCGGAGTAGGGGCCGAACACCGGGGAGGCGTCGCGGAACTGCGGCAGCTGCTGTTCGACGTCCTGGTCGGAGTAGCGCTGCCGGGCGTCCACGCAGTTGATCGCCCGGTTGGCGGCGCTCAGGTTGGTGTAGCGCCCCTGCGGGTCGCGCCCGAACATCGCGTCGGAGAGCTGGAGCAGTGTGTTGCCGGTGCCCTGCTGCATCGCCTCGGTGAGCCCGGCGGCCAGGACGGGCCAGGTCTCCTCGCTGTACAGGGCGGCGGCGATGCCGGTGACGGCCAGGGTCTCGGTGAGCTGCCGCCCGCTGGTGGTGGGCAGCGGGGACTGCTCCAGCTTCTGCAGCAGCGCCGTGACCGCCGCCGTGCCCTCGACGCCGCCGGCACCCGTCGGGCAGACGGCGGCCTCCTCGGCGGCGCAGGCCTTCATGAAGTTGTCGAAGGCGAGCTGGAAGCCCTTGGCCTGGCCGAGCGCGGACTGCTGCGGGTCCTTCGTCGGGTCGACGACCGAGTCCAGGACGATCCGGCCGACCTCCTGCGGGAACAGGTGCGCGTAGACGCCGCCGAGCTGGGTGCCGTAGCTGATGCCGAAGTAGAAGAGCTTCTGGTCGCCGAGCACCTGCCGCATCAGGTCGAGGTCGCGGGCGGCGCTCTCGGTGTCCACGTAGGGCAGCACCGGACCGGAGTTGTGCTCGCAGGCGGCGGTGAACTGCGCGTTGCTGGTGTCCAGCGCCTTCACCGCGTCGGGGGTCCCGGGGGTGTTGTCGAGTGCCAGGCTGACGTCCATCGCCTTGTCGTCCAGGCAGCTCACCCCGGCGCTGGCGCCGACCCCACGGGGGTCGAAGCTCACCAGGTCGTAGCGGGCGTTGAGGGAGGCGTAGTCGGCGGCGAGGGCGGGCAGCGTGGCGACGCCGGAGGCGCCGGGGCCGCCGAAGTTGAACAGCAGCGAGCCGATCCGGTGCTTCTCGTCCTTGGCCCGGCTCCGGATCATGGCCAGGTCGATGGTCTCGCCGTCCGGCTTGCCGTGGTCCAGCGGCGCCTTGAGGGTGGCGCACTGCCAGTCACCGGCGGGCGCGGTGCCGCTGCCCTGCGCGGGGCTGGGGGCCGGGCAGGCCTGCCAGTCGAGATGCTGGGCCGCGAGTCCGGTCGCGGACGCGGCGGGTGAGCCGGGCGAGCCGGCCGGGGAGGCCGGGGAGGTCGGCGCGGGCTCGACGGCGGAGCGGGCGTCGCCCTGGCAGCCGGCGGCACAGGCGAGCAGCAGCGCGGCCAGGCCGAAGGCGCCGGCGCCGCGGACGACGGTGTGCATGGAGCGGTCCACCTCTCGGGTTGCCGGGCGCGCCCCGGCGGACGGCACGGTCAGCGCACCACAGACCCTAGGGGTGGTGGGGCGACCGCGCCTGGTGGAAGGCCCGGTGGAGGGGCGTACGCCGGTCCGGCTGCCACCCGCCGTCCGGGTGAGGTCGCTCCTGCGGCACTCGTCCGGATCTCCCACTACCTGGCGTCGCATGCTATCTTGCATCACATGGTACCTGGCATCACACACCACGACGGCGACGCCGGTACGGCCGACGGACCGGTGGCGACGCAGCTGCGCAAGGGCGTGCTGGAGTACTGCGTCCTGGCACTGCTGCGGGACGGCCCCCGGTACGGGGTGGAGCTGCTGCAGGAACTCGGCCGGTTCCCGATGCTGGCGACCAGCCAGGGCACCATCTACCCCCTGCTGTCCCGGCTTCGCCGGGCCGGCCTCGCCGACACCTTCCTGCGCGACTCGGCCAGCGGCCCGTCCCGCCGGTACTACACCCTCACCGACACCGGCCGCAGCGCACTGGAGGAGTTCGCCACGCTGTGGCCCGCCTTCCGCGAAACCGTCGACCACGTCCTGGCCCCGGGAGAGAACCCGTGAACAACTCCATCGAGCACCCCCTGGTCCGCGCCCACCTGGCCGCGGTCGCCCGGTACACCGCTCCGCTGCCCGAGCCGCGCCGCCGCGAACTGCTCGCGGACCTGCGCGAGCACATCGAGGTCTCGCTCGCCGAGTGCGACCCCGCCGACGAGGCCGCCGTCCGGCGGGTCCTGGAGCAGCTGGGCAGCCCCCGGCAGATCGCCGACGCCGCGCTCGACGAGGAGGGCGGCGCCCGGCCGGAGCCGGAGAGCCGCGGCCGCACCATCCGCACCCTGGTCTTCGCGGTGCTGCCGGTGCCACTGTCGTTCGTCCCGGTCATCGGGCCCCCGCTCGCGCTGGCCGCCGCCGTCATCGCCGCCAGCAGGGTCTGGCGGTCCACGCAGTGGAGCCGCCGGGAGAAGCGGCTGGCAGCCCTGCTGCTGTTCTCCCCCGTCCTGGTCACTCCGCTGGCCGGCATCGCCGCCGCCGTCGTGTCCCCGTTCGGCCTGACCGCGACAGCCGTCCTCGCCGCCTGCGTGGTGGGCTTCTGCCCCGCCCTGCTCGCGGCGTTCCTCCTGGCCCGCTCCGCCGCCCGGCTGCGCAACGCCGCACTCATGGCCTG
Source organism: Kitasatospora sp. NPDC058243 (assembly GCF_042882025.1). Classification (NCBI taxonomy): domain Bacteria; kingdom Bacillati; phylum Actinomycetota; class Actinomycetes; order Kitasatosporales; family Streptomycetaceae; genus Kitasatospora; species Kitasatospora sp. NPDC058243. Next base: position 42,007 of record NZ_JBHVWW010000071.1, on the reverse strand, counting down.
AACCGGCTTCATCAATAAACACTGACGTTTCGCCAGCCCCCCCTGGTGATACCGAAGACCGCCTTCCCAATACCAGGGAGGCGGTCTCCACACGTCGGAGGCTCACGCTTGCGTGCGCGCCTGCCCGGCGGCTAATGTCTTACCTGTTTCTCACCATCAAATCTGTTTTGGGCCAAGGCTGTTCATACGGTTAACGGAAACCCGCATACAGTGTGTGGGCTCGGAGAATCCGAACCGCCGCCCCCTCCGCCTGGGGGCTTTTCCATTACGCGGGAATCAAGGCAACTCACTTTACCGTCAGGCTCGTTGACCCCGTTCTCCGGCGGCTGCTTTGCTTCTCGGCGGCCGAGGCGGGCCTGTTTCCCCCCGGTGATCCGTTGTGCGGCGGGTCATCCAGGCGTTCCACCGCCTCCGGCCTCTCCCTGTCCTTCGCGACCACCCGTCACCCACCGGTGCCCGGGCGGTCGGCATGAGAGAGGCAACCCTCACATGGGCCGAACCCCCACGTTCCGTCTCGCCGGACGGGCGGCGCTCACCGGCGTCGCCACGCTCGCCCTCGCGGCGGCCGGCTTCACCGCGGCACCCGCCCAGGCGCAGCCCGACGACGCCGCGCACTCCGCGGCGTCGGCGAACCACCCGTACCGGCACGGCGCCGTCCCGCTGCGCGGCCACCAGGCCGCACCGAACGCCACCTCCGCCAACAACCTCAACTACGGTGGCGGGGCGGGCAGTCCGAGCATCGGCGTGACCACCGGACCGGAGCACGTCTACCTGGTGTTCTGGGGCTCCCAGTGGGGCAGCTCCGGCACCGACGCCAACGGCAACACCACGCTCAGCGGCGACGCCAAGGGCATGGCCCCCCGCCTCCAGCAGCTGTTCAAGGGCATCGGCGCGGGCAACGAACTCTGGTCCGGCGTCATGACGCAGTACTGCGAGGGCGTCGCCGCCGGCTCCCAGACCTGCCCAAGCAACTCCGCGCACGTCGCCTACCCCACCGGCGGCGCGCTCGCCGGCGTCTGGGTGGACACCTCCGCCGCGGCGCCCGCCTCCGCGACCGGCAACCAGATCGGCGCCGAGGCGGTCAAGGCGTCCGGCCACTTCGGCAACACCACGGCCGCGGCCAACCGGAACGACCAGTACGTCGTCGTCTCCCCCACCGGCACCACCCCCGACGGCTTCAACACCGCGTCCGGCAACTTCTGCGCCTGGCACGACTACACCGGCGACACCACGCTCACCGGCGGCGCCGTCTCCTCCCCGTACGGCGAACTCGCCTTCACCAACCTGCCGTACGTGACCGACGCGGGCTCCGGCTGCGGCCAGGGCTTCGTCAACGCGGGGACGGCCGGCACCCTGGACGGCGTCACCATCGTCGAGGGCCACGAGTACGCCGAGACCATCACCGACCAGAACCCGGCCGGCGGCTGGACCGACAGCAGCGGCGCCGAGAACGGCGACAAGTGCGCCTGGGTCAGCAGCGGCCAGGGCGCCTCGGCGAACGTCGGCTTCACCACCGGCAGCTTCGCCATGCAGTCGACCTGGGCGAACGACTTCAACAGCGGTGCGGGCGGCTGCGAGATGTCCCACCCGATCGTCGGCGGCACGACCGGCAACACCGTCACCGTCACCAACCCGGGCGCCCAGGCCGGCACCACCGGCAAGGCCGTCAGCCTGCAGATCGCGGCGACCGACAGCGCCTCCGGCCAGACCCTCACCTACACGGCGAGCGGCCTGCCGGCCGGCCTGTCCATCTCCGCCTCCGGCCTGATCAGCGGCACCCCGACCACCGCCGGCACGGCGAGCGTCACGGTCACCGCCAAGGACGCCACCGGCGCCGCCGGTTCCGCCGCCTTCGGCTGGACCGTCACCTCCGCGGGCGGCGGCGGCCTCACCAACGGCGGCTTCGAGACCGGCACCCTGAGCGGCTGGGCCTCCACCGGCAGCGCCGCCACCTCCAGCGCCGCCAAGCACACCGGCGGCTACGGCGCCATGCTCGGCTCCGCCGGCCCCACCACCACGTCCACGGCCAGCCAGACCTTCACCGCCCCGACCGGCAGCAGCAAGGTCGCCTTCTGGTACGACGTCACCTGCCCGGACACCGTCACCTACGACTGGGCGACCGCCACCCTCAAGGACAACACCACCAACACCACGACCACGGTGCTCGCCAAGACCTGCACCAGCGGCCTCGGCTGGAAGTCCGCCTCCGGCACCGTCACCCCGGGCCACAGCTACACGCTCACCCTCACCAACGTGGACGACAACTACCCGGGCGACCCGACCTACACCTACTACGACGACGTGACCGTCTCCTGACGGCCGCCCGTCCACGCCCCTGACGCCGCCGGGGGGGGGCACCACAGCCCGCCCCCGCGGCACCCCGTCCCCAGGGAACTACTCCCCCAAGGAACCGCGCCCCAAACACACCGCGGCACTTGGAGGAGGAGAGCCGTGACGGTGCGAAAGCTCGCGGCAGCCGCCCTGCTCGCCCTGGCGGCCGGCTGCTCGTCGAACACCGGCCCCGCCGCGCCGGGCCCGCCCGCCCTGGTGCTCGACGAGCACGCCGACGGCACGACCATCCGGGTGGCACCCGGCACCGTCATCCGGGTCGAGCTGCACAGCACCTACTGGTCCCCGGCCGCCGGCGACAGCCCGCGGACGCTGCGTCCGACCGCCACCGCGACCACCCCCGCCCCCTCCTGCCGGCCGGGCGGCGGCTGCGGTCAGGTCACCGCCGGCTTCCTCGCCGCCTCCCCCGGCACGGCCCGCCTCTCCGCCCACCGCACCACCTGCGGCGAGGCACTGGCCTGCCCGCCCGGCCAGCGGGCCTTCACCGTGACGGTGACAGTCGGCTGACGGGTCAGTGCTGGACGCCGGAGGACAGCGAGAAGTCCGCGAAGTAGGCACGCTGGGTGCTCGCCGGGCCCCAACTGGTGTCGTGGCCGCCGTAGAAGGTGGAGAAGAACACGCCACCGAAGGGGATCCCGCCGATGCCCGAGGCCACCCCGCGCGCCGCGTAGACCTGGCGGCCGTCGTACCAGACGGTGACGTCCCCGGTGCCGCGGTCGACCAGCTGCTCGACGCTGTGCCACGCGCCGTCGGCCTGGAACCGCCAGTCGCCGAGCCCCTCGTCCACCCCGTAGCCGGTCGGGCCGGAGTTGGTCGGGGTGTAGAGGTAGACCTCGCCGTTGTCCGGCACGCCCTTGGCGCCGCGCCACATGTAGCGCGTCGACCAGCCTGCGCCGTGGTTGCCGCCCGACTCCTCGCCGATCCTGCCGCCGTACAGTCCGGGCAGCTTCCCCGCCTTGCCCCAGTCCCGGCCGGCCGGGAACTTGAGGGAGTACTTCAGGTCCAGCGTCTTGCCCTGGGCCAGGGCGGACAGGCCCAGGCTGGTCAGATCCGTGTAGAACTGGCCGCCGCCCGGGTTCGGGCAGTCGGCGCACTGGTTGGAGGAGGACCCGGCCCCGTAGATGACCTGGAGCGCCGAGCCGCCCCCGGGAGCGGCCGCGTCGTCGACCGCGCTCAAGTCCGAACCGCCCCACGTCCCCTGGTCGGCCGCGCCCCAGGCGTGCTTCCACTGGTCCGTCCCGTAACCGCGGAACTGGCCGGTCCAGGCCGTCTTCCCGCTCGCCACCGCGGCCGGCGCGGCTCCCCTCGCTCCCTCGGACCCCGAGGCGGCCGGCGCGGCGATCGAGGCCGCGGCGGGCGACGTCGACGGGGCGCAGGCGGCCAGGGCGGCGGCCGCGAGCACCGATCCGAACACACGACGAGTGCTTTTCATGACTGCCCCTCCCGACGGGACCGGGCCGGGACGGCCCACCCGTTCCATGTGACGCTCCGCCACCGGGTCACAGTAGCGGCGTCCGATGTGACGTGACCATCACACTCCCGGGTGACGGCGGGGCGGGGTTCCCGGCCCCCGGCCCTCCCGAGGCGGGCGATGTGCGAGGTGGCGGTGCGGCCGCGAAGATTCCTCCGAACGTCCGGCGGAGGACGTCAAGGCCGCGGCGACGGCTCCGACCACCGGTCGAGGAGCCCAGCCGGGCCCGCGAACCACGAGGAGCACGAGATGAAGTTCCTGATCAGCCTGCACATCAACCCGGCCGTGATGGACGCGCTGACCGACGAGGAGAAGGCGGCGATCGGCCACGGCCACGGCGAGTTCATCGAGGCGCTGAAGGCGTCCGGAGAGCTGATCACCACCCAGGCACTGGTCGATCCGGCCCAGGCCGCCGTGGTGATCGTGCGCAACGGCCAGCCGGTGGTGACCGACGGCCCGTTCCTGGAGGCCAAGGAGTACCTGGGCGGCTTCTACCTGATCGACTGCGAGGACAAGGAGCGGGCGATCGCGCTGGCGGCGCGGATCCCGGACACCGCGATCGAGGGCCTGGGGGTCGAGGTGCGGCAGGTGATGTTCGCCGACGGACACTTGGAGGCATGACAGCACCGGACTTCGAGGACCTGCTGCGTGCGCTCACGCCGCAGGTCCTCGGCACCTTGGTTCGCCGGTACGGCCGGTTCGAAGGGTGCGAGGACGCCGTCCAGGAGGCCGTTCTCGCCGCCACCGTGCAGTGGCCGTCCGAGGGGATGCCGGACAATCCGCACGGCTGGCTGGTGACCGTCGCGGCCCGGCGGCTCATCGACCAGTTGCGCCGCGACCGCGCGCGCCGCGAACGGGAGTCGGCGACGGCCGCCGAGGTGGTGCCGCCGGAGGTGCCGGACACCGACGACACGCTCGTCCTGCTGTTCCTGTGCTGCCATCCGACGCTCACCGCGGCCTCCCGGACCGCCCTGACGCTGCGGGCGGTCGGCGGTCTGACCACCGCCGAGATCGCCCGCGCGTTCCTGGTGCCGGAGGCCACCATGGCGGCCAGGATCAGCCGGGCCAAGCAGCGCATCAGGGCCGCCGGCAGCTCGTTCGCCCTGCCGGACGGCGCGGAGCGCGAGGAACGGCTGCGGGTCGTGCTGCACGTGCTCTACCTGATCTTCAACGAGGGCTACACCGCCACCTCCGGACCGGAGTTGCACCGCCCCGACCTCGCGCGCGAGGCGATCCGGTTGACCAGGACGGTGCACGCGCAGCTGCCCGGGGACGACGAGGTGACCGGGCTGCTCGCGCTGATGCTGCTGACCCAAGCACGCCGGGAGGCCCGGACCACCCCGGCCGGCGACCTGGTGCCGCTGGACGAGCAGGACCGCAAGGCCTGGGACCGGGCGCTGATCGACGAGGGCGTCGGACTGGCCGAGGCGGCGCTGGCCGGCCCGACCCTGGGGCCCTACCAGTTGCAGGCCGCCATCGCGGCCACGCACGCCGACGCGGCCACCGCCGAGGAGACCAACTGGCCCCAGGTGCACGCCCTCTACCTGATCCTGGAACGGATCGCGCCCAACCCGATGGTCACCCTCAACCGGGCGATCGCGCTCGCCGAGACCGACGGCCCGGCCGCCGGGCTGGCCCTGCTGTCCGCCCTGGACGGTGACGGGCGGATGGCCGGGCACCACCGGCTGCTGTCCGTCCGGGCGCACCTGCTGGAGAAGGCCGGCGACCCGGCCGGCGCCCACGAGCACTACCGGCGCGCCGCGAAGGCCACCGCCAACCTCGCCGAGCGGCGCTACCTGGAGGCCCGGGCCGCCCGGACCGGGCCACGCTCCGGCTGAACACACGTCCGGGGCGTCCAAAACGTCCAGCGCGCGGCCGGGGCGGGCCCGGGGCCGGCCCCGGCTCAACGACCCGGCGGCTCCATCCCCGGCCTGCCCCGCACCGCGTACGCCGTCAGCCGCAGTTCGCCGAGGACGGCCCGGGGCAGGCTCAGCCCGAACCGCCGCCCGACCGCGCCGAGGGTGCGGCGGCGGACGGCCGCGGGCGGCTCGCCCCCGGGGCCGCGGGTGATCCCGTCGGGCTCCAGGACGCCTGCGGCGACCAGCTCGGGGACCAGCAGGTCGGGCTCCCGGCCCCAGCGCCAGCGCTCCTCGGCGAGGCCGAACCCGCACAGCACGGCGCCGTCGCGGGCGTAGTCGAGCAGCGCCGGCGGGTGGTCCGGCATCGGGCGGAAGTGGACCACCTCGACCCCGTCGCGCGCTATCTCGGTGAGCCGTTCGCCGCCGGTGGAGTCGCCGTACTCGACCGCGAAGGACCAGTCACCGGACTCGCCGACCCGGATCACGCCGTCGCCGTCGTCGCTCGGGCGGAACACCTCGATGTCGAGGTCCCACACCTCGGTGCCGCTGAGCGGCCCGGCCGCGGCGGCCGGATCGGCGCCCATCCGGCGGGCGAGCTCCTGCGGCGGTATCCCCCGGGCGAACAGGACGCCGTCGACGGAGCGCCCGGCGTCCGCGAGCCACCGGATGCCCTCCTCGCCCCCCGCCCCTTCGGTACCGTCCGTCATGACGCCCCCTCACCTCGCGCCGGCCCGCGTGGCCGGGCCGCCGGTCCGCACCCTAACGGACGCCACTGACACTGATAGTTCTAACCGGGTCCCTGGTGGTCGTGGCTCTGCCACTGACTGACGCCCTGCTGGGCTGTCCTCCGGTTGTTCTGTCCGGCTGCCGGGGCCCGTTCAACCGGCGGCCCCCGGAAGCGTCCCGGCCGGTCGCCCTCAGCACCCTTCGGAGGAAGGGCAGTTCGACGGGGGCCGTCGGACGGCCGCGCTCAGGCGCTCAGGCGCCCCGGCGGTTCAGCTTCCCGCGCATCAGCACCGCGTACACCGCCGCCGCGACGACCATGCCGACCGGCAGCGCGAGGTCCGCGCCGACGAGCGCGGCCACCGGCCCGGTGTACAGGGTGTCCACGCACAGCGCGGCGCCGGCCACCCCGGCCGCGAGGGCGAGCGCACCGGCCGGGTTGACGCCCGCCCGGTACCAGAAGGGGCTGCCCGGGGTCTCGTCCGTGAGCGCGCGGCCGTCGTAGCGGTTGCGGCGCAGCAGGATGTCGGTGGCGTAGATCGCGGTGCTGGGGCCGAGCAGGACGACGGTCAGCTGGAGCACGTTGCTGACGGTGTCGAGGAAGTTGGAGACCAGCAGCGCGTACAGCGTGAGGCAGACGGCGACGGTGCCGTCGACGAGCACGCTGAGCGTGCGGCGGATCCTGATGCCGACGGCTTGCAGGGCGAGGCCGGCGCTGTAGGCGGTGAGCGCGTTGACCGCGATCGTGCCGACGACCAGGGCGAGCAGGAAGACCGGGTCGAACCAACCGGGCAGGATCCGCTGGAGGGCGGCCTGCGGATCCGTCATGTCGACGGCGCTGGCGGCGAGTACGCCCAGGCCGCCGACGGCGACGCCGGGCAGGAAGCCGCCGAGGGCCGTCCAGCCGAGGACGGCGCGCGGGGAGGTGGTGTGCGGCAGGTAGCGGGAGAAGTCGGCGCTGGTGGTGTAGGACAGCGGGCCGGAGGCGATCAGGGTGACGCCGGCCAGGACGGCGGACCACAGGCGGGTGCCGGAGAGCGGTTCGGCGGGCGCGTAGCCGAAGTCGGCGTGCCGGAGCACCACGTACCCGACGACGGCGAAGGCGGCGGCGAGCGCCAGGGTGATCGGCAGGTAGAGCCGGAGGATCGCGGCGTGGCCGTAGACGCTGATGGTGAGCGTCACCACGACGATGGCCACCACGATGGCGATCTTGATCGGGGTGGTCGGGGTGATCCCGGCCTGCTCGGCGAGCGAGAACGCGGCGACGGCGGCCGCGGCGAGGTTGAGCGCGAAGTAGCAGACGGAGATCATCCAGCCGGTGACGGCGTTGTTCACGCGGTTGCCGAGGACGCCGTACATCGCGCGGGTGATGACCTCGCTGGGCGCGCCCGCGGCCGGTCCGGAGACCGCCAGCAGGCCGGTGCCCAGCCAGAACAGGTTGCCGACGACGACCACCGCGAACGCCTGGAGCAGGTCGAGCCCGGCCAGGACGAGGGCGCCGCCGACGACCAGGTTGAGGTAGTTGACGCTGGCCGCCGCCCAGACGGGGAAGAGTTCGCGGGCGCGGCCGCGCCGTTCGGTCTCGGGGATGTGGTCGATGCCGTGGACCTCGACCCGGCCGGCCCGCTCCTGCTGGAGCGGCGCGGCGGCGCGGGTGTCGGGGTGGGGGTGGTCCGGGAGCGTGGACGCCATTGGGGGCCCTCCGTGGGGGTGTCGTGCCCACCTGCTTGCTTATTGGTCGCACACTCAATAGCATCCGGCACATGACGTCAAGCGTTCAGCGCAAACGGGTCCGCAAATCCGCCGACGACCGGCGGGCGGAGATCGTCGGGGCAGCCGCCGCCGTCGCCCTCACCGAGGGCCTGGAATGCATCACGCTGCGCAGGATCGCCGAGCAGCTCGACGTCCGCCCCGGTCTGATCAGCCACTACTTCCCCGCCGTCGAGGACCTCGTCGCCGAGGCCTTCGGCAGCGCCGCCACCGCCGAACTGGAGACGCTGCTGCCCGCCGACCCGCACGACAGGTCGCCACTGCACCACCTCGCACGGTTCTTCGCCCGCGCCACCGGGCCGGCCTACGACGACATGAGCCGGCTCTGGATCAACGCCCGCCACCTCAGCCGCTACCGGCCCGTCCTGCGCGACCGGGTCCTGGAGCAGCAGGCCGGCTGGCGCGGACGACTCGGCGGCGTCATCGAGACGGGCGTCACCCAGGATGAATTCCGCACCGAGGACGTTGATGTGACGGTTCTTCAGATCCTGGTCGTGATCGACGGCCTCGCCGCCCACGCCAACACCGGCCTGCGCGACCACCCTTCCGCCGTCACCCGGCTCGCCGTGGCCACCGCCGAACGCGAACTCGGCCTGCCCGACGGCTCCCTCACCTGGAAAGACTGACCCCTCCACCCCACAACTACCCCACCCCGCAGCACCGTTGGAGCCGATGTGCGCACCTCCCTCGTCCTCCTGTCCGCCCGCCTGCTCGACCCGGCGACCGGCGGCCCCCTCCCGCAGACCGCCCTGGCCGTCGCCGACGGCCGGATCGCCGCCCTCGGCGACGACCGGGAGATCCGCCGGCTCGCCGACGCCGCCACCACCGTGATCGACCTGAAGGGCGCCGTCGTCACCCCCGGGCTGGTCGACGGGCACCTGCACCCGGTCACCGGCGCCGAACTCACCCACGGCCTCGACCTCTCCGGCTGCACCGACCTCGCCGGGGTCCGCGCCGCCCTCGCCGCCGAGGTCCGCACCCTCGCCCCCGGCGCCTGGCTGCACGCCTGGGGCCTGGACCCGAACGTCTTCGGCGACCGGCCGGTGGAGTCCGCCGCGCTCGCGCCCGTCCTCGACGGCGTCCCGGCGCTGCTCCAACTCTTCGACGCCCACTCCATGCTCGCCAGCCCGCGCGCCCTGGAACTCGCCGGCGTCGACGGCCCGCGCAGCTTCGCCCAGGCCGCCGAGGTGGTCTGCGACGCGACCGGGCGCCCCACCGGCCTGCTGCTGGAGGACGCCGCCTGCGAACTGGTCGAACGCGCCGCCCCGCAGCCGACCCGGGCCGAACGCCGTGCCCGCCTGGCCGCCGCGCTCGCCGCCATGGCCGCCGCCGGCCTCACCGGCGGCCACGCGATGGACGCGAACGGCGACAGCCTCGACCTCTACACAGAACTCGACGAGGCGGGCGACCTGCCGCTGCGGCTGCGGGTCGCCCCCTGGTGCCAGCCCGGGGTGGACGCGGACGGGCTGCGCGCCCTCGTCGAACAGCAGCACCGGGGCGGCCGGCTCTGGCGGGTCGACGGCGTCAAGCTGTTCATGGACGGCACCATCGACAACGGCACCGCCTGGCTGGAACGCCCGGACTGCCACGGCGAGTCCACCCACGCGTTCTGGCCGGACCCGGCGGAGTACACCCGCGTCATCGCGCACCTGCACCGCGCCGGCGTGCCGACCGCCACCCACGCCATCGGCGACGCCGCCGTCCGCCACGCGCTCGACGCCGTGGCCGCGGCCTCGGCGCAAAGGCCGGAGGCGGCCGCCGCCGGGGCCCGAACCGTCCGGCACCGGATCGAACACATCGAGACCGTCCCGGACTCCGTCGTGCGGCGCTTCGCCGAGCTGGGCGTGACCGCCTCCATGCAGCCCACCCACTGCTGCGACTTCACCCGGGCCGACCACACCGACAACTGGTCCCGCCGCCTCGGCGAGGAGCGCGCCGACCGCGCCTGGCGCTGCCGCGACCTGTGGGACGCGGGCGCCACCGTCGTGCTCGGCTCGGACTGGCCGATCGCCCCCTACCCGCCGCTCGGCGTGCTGGCCGGCGCCCGCCACCGCCGCCCGAGCCGCGACCTGACCCAGCCGCCGCACCACCCCGGGCAGGCGCTCACCGCCCTGGAGGCGCTGCGGGCGATGACCGTCAACGCCGCGCACGCGGCCGGGGAGGAGCAGCAGGCCGGCCGGATCGCCGTCGGGCACCGCGCCGACCTCACCGCCTTGGCCGCCGACCCGCTCACCACCCCCGCCACCGAACTGCCGGATGTCCCCGTGCTGCTCACCGTCCTGGACGGCCGCCCGACGCACCGCGCCGCGGCGCTCTGACCCACCGGGCGGAGCCCGCATCGACGCAGGTCGGGGGTTATCCCCCCGAAGAACCCGGCGGTCGGCCCCAGCGCGCCGCACCCCCGCCGCGAACGATGATCATCTCACCGAGCTTTCGGGACAAGGAAACTGAGGAGAGATCATGACCACGGTGAACAAGCGGCGGATCGGCCGGCGCGGGCTGATCGCGGCGACGGTGGCGGCCGCCACCACCGCCCTGCTGGCCCCGGTGGCCTCCGCCGCTCCCGCGGCGGACGGCCAGCGGAGCACGGTGGTCCGCGCGTTGGAGCGGTCCGCGCACCCGCTGCGGTCGACCGAGCCCGGCGGCAGCACCAGCGACCTGCGGGCGCTCGGCGCGATGGTCGGGGACGCCAAGGTGGTGGGCCTCGGCGAGGCCACGCACGGCTCGCACGAGTTCTTCACCATGAAGGAGCGGGTCTTCCGCTACCTGGTCCAGGAGAAGGGCTTCACCACCTTCGCCCTGGAGATGAGCTGGTCGGCGGGCCTGAAGATCGACAAGTACCTCCAGGACGGCAAGGGCGACGCCCGGCAGATCGTCAAGGACGAGCTGGGCCAATCACCGTGGGAGCGCCAGGAGTTCGTGGACCTGATCAGCTGGATGCGCGAGTACAACCGCCAGCACCCGGAGCGCCCGGTCCACTTCATGGGCGACGACGTCGGCGCCCCCAAGCTCGGCGAGGAGGTCTTCGCCCGGGTCGACGCCTACCTGCGAAAGACCGACCCCGCGGCCCTGGCGCGCGTCGACGGGCTGTACGCGGGCCTGCGCCCGCTCGACGACACCGTCGCCTACCTGATGAACCGGCCGGTGGCCGAGCGGAAGGAGAACGCCGCCAAGGCGCAGCAGGCGCTGGACCTGGTCACCGCCGCCAAGGGCGCCGGCGGCGAGGAGTACGACTGGGCCGTGCAGCACGCCCGCATCATCGCCCAGACCTTCGCCTTCGCCACCTTCGAACTCACCGACAAGGCCTCGGTGAACGCCGCGGAGGTCCTCCGCGACCAGGCCATGGCCGACAACACCGCGTGGTGGCAGCGCCACACCGGCGACCGGATGCTGCTCTCGGCCCACAACGGGCACGTCGGCTACCTGGCCAGCGATCCCGAGATGTACCCCAGGACGCAGGGCGCGATCCTGCGCGACACCCTCGGCCCGGAGTACCTGAACATCGGGTTCACCTTCGACCGGGGCTCCTTCCTCACCATGGGCGCCGCCCTCGGCACCGACTGGGAGAAGAACACCGTGCCCGCGGCCACGCCCGGCATGAACGAGTACACCCTGGACCAGGTCCGCCGCCAGGACTACTACGTCGACCTGCGCACCGCCCCGCGCGTGGTCCGCGACTGGCTGGACACCGCCCGCCCCGTCTACGAGGCCGGGTCCACGTTCACGAAGGACCCGCTGCCCTCCGTCGCCCTCGGGCGGGCCCACGACGTCCTCATCCACCTCCACCAGGTCCACGAGGCCGAGAAGCTCTGACCTGACTCCGGCCCCGCCTCGGACCGGCGGCCCGGCCTCAGGCCGGCGGGGCCGCCGTCTCGGGGAACGCCCGGTCCAGCAGCGCGCCCAGGGCGGCCCGGTCCTGGCCGGAGAGCTGTTCCAGCGCGGTCAGGCCGGACATCAGGTCGGCCCGGATCAGCCGGACGGTCTGCTCGCCCCGGTCGGTCAGGGCGATGCTCTTGACCCGGCGGTCGGCGGGGTCGGGCTCGCGGCGGACCAGGTCGCGGCCCTCCAGCCGGTCGACGATGCCGGTGACGTTGGAGGCGTCACAGGACAGCAGGCCGGCGAGGGCGCGCATGGAGCGCGGCCGGGTGAGCAGGCTGAGGGTCTTGCCCTGCATCAGGGTCAGCCCGTGCCCGGCCGCGGCGGAGGCGAAGTGGCGGTAGTAGGCCGCGGCCACCCGGGCGAGCTGATCCATCAGCTCGATCGGCGTGGCCGGTGGGTCCGGGTGGGGGTTCTGGTGCACGGTGTCGAGCATAGGCACATTGCTTGACATCCTCAACCATTGAGGTTTACCGTCCAAGAATGCTTGAGGTCATAAACCATCGACGTCCTCAAGCCAGCTGGAAGGACCCCGAGACCCTCATGAACCACACCCCCGCCGCCACCCCGGAAGCCGCTCCCGAAGCCACGCCGGGAGCCGCCCCGGAAGCCCCGGAGGCCGCCCCGGAGACCGCCCCGGAGACCGCCGCCGCCACGGTCGCCCGCCTGCGCGCCACCTTCGACACCGGCCTGACCAAGCCGCTCGCCTGGCGCCAGGCCCAGCTGGCGGCGCTGCGCTCGCTGCTCACCGAGCAGTCCGAGGCGTTCCTCCAGGCCCTGCACGAGGACCTCGGCAAGAGCACCGCCGAGGCCTACCGCACCGAGATCGGCTTCACGCTCAACGAGCTCGACCACACCGTCGCCCACCTGGAGCAGTGGCTGCGGCCGAAGCCCGCCGCCGTGCCCGAGTTCTTCCGGCCCGCCGCGGCCCGCGTGGTGCGCGACCCGCTCGGCGTGGTCCTGATCATCGCGCCCTGGAACTACCCGCTCCAGCTCGCCCTGTCCCCGCTGGTCGGCGCACTGGCCGCCGGGAACGCGGCCGTCCTCAAGCCCAGCGAGCTCGCCCCGCGACCTCCGCCGCGCTCGCCCGGCTGCTCCCGCGCTACCTCGACCCGGCGGCCGTCGCGGTCGTCGAGGGCGCCGTCCCGGAGACCACCGCGCTGCTGGAGCAGCGCTTCGACCACATCTTCTACACCGGCAACGGCGCCGTCGGCCGGATCGTCATGACGGCCGCCGCCCGGCACCTGACCCCGGTCACCCTGGAACTCGGCGGCAAGAGCCCGGTGGTGGTCGAACCCGACGTCGACCTCGCGGTCACCGCCCGGCGGATCGCCCGGGGCAAGTTCCTCAACGCCGGCCAGACCTGCGTCGCCCCCGACTACGTCCTCGCCATCGGCGAGAGCGCGCCCGCGCTGGAGGCCCACCTCGCCGACGCCGTCCGGGAGCTGTACGGCGACGACCCGGCGGCCGGCGGCGAGTACGGCCGGATCGTCAACGAGCGCCACTTCGACCGGCTCACCGCGCTGCTCGGCGACGGTCGGACCGTCACCGGCGGCACCCACGACCGCGCCGACCGCTACCTCGCCCCGACCGTCCTCGCCGACGTCTCCCCCGAGGCCCCCGTGATGCGGGCGGAGATCTTCGGCCCGATCCTGCCCATCGTCGCCGTGCCCGACCTCGACGCGGCGATCGCCTTCATCAACGAGCGCGACAAGCCGCTCGCCCTCTACGCCTTCACCGAGTCCGCGCACACCAAGCAGCGGCTGACCGAGGAGACCTCCTCCGGTGCGCTCACCTTCGGACTGCCGGTCTCCCACCTCGCCATGCCCGAGCTGCCGTTCGGCGGCGTCGGCGAGAGCGGCATGGGCCGCTACCACGGCGAGTACTCCCTCGACACCTTCAGCCACGCCAAGGCCGTCGTCGACAAGCCCCTCGCCTGACCGCTTCCCCCTCGTCCGACCGTTTCTCCCCGCCCCGCCACCCCGACACCGAGCGAGCACCCTCATGACCACCATCGACCACGGCGCCGCCGTCGCCGCGGAGACCGCCCGCCTCGTCGCCGCCCTCCAGGACGCCGACCCGACCACCCCGGTGCCCACCTGCCCCGGCTGGACACTGACCGACCTCACCCGCCACACCGGCAGCGTGCAGCGCTGGTTCACCGTCCTGCTCCGGCAGCGGATCCAGCAGCCGCCCCGCAGCCGCGAGGTCGACCTCCGGCTGCCCGCCGCGCCGGACGGCTACCCCGCCTGGCTGGCGGAGGCCGCGGCCGAGGCCGGCGCCGCATTCGCGGAGACCGACCTCGACGCCCCGATGTGGGCCTGGGGCGCCGACCAGCACGCCCGCTTCTGGGTACGGCGGATGCTGTTCGAGACCCTGGTGCACCGCGCCGACGCGGAACTCGCCCTCGGGCGCACCCCGGCGCTCGACCCGGAGCTGGCCGCCGACGGGGTGTCCGAATTCCTCACCAACCTGCCCTTCGCCGCCTTCTTCGCCCCGGGGATCGCCGAACTGCGCGGCGCGGACCGCACCATCCGCTTCACCCGCACCGACGGCAACGCCACCGACGCGGACGGCGACTGGCTGATCCGTCTGCGGCCCGACGGCTTCGGGCTCGACGGCTTCGGGCCCGACGGCTTCGGGCTCGACGCGGACGGCCCGGGCCCGGAGGCCGACGCGACCGTCCGCGCGAGCGCCGCCGATCTGCTGCTGCTCCTGTACGGCCGGCTCGACCTGGCCTCCGCCCGCCTCGACGTGCGCGGGGACGAGGAACTGCTCGCGCACTGGTGCGCCAACTCGGCGTTCTGACCTGCCCGGACGAGGGGCGGCGGCCCGGCCGCCGCCCCTCCCCCGTACGGGTGATCGACTGTCAGCGGCCGGTGCTAGCGTGCCGTTCCGTCAGCAGACGATCAAGGAAAGGCGGCATCGGATCGTGGACGTCGACGTCACGCGCCACCAGGTCGCGCCCCAGCGGATCACCCAGGCCCTGGAGGGCATCGAGGACCGGGCCCTCGCCAGTTGGTACCGGATCCACTACGGCCGCCTGGCCATCAAGGAGATCCGGACGATGGGCGAGGAGCTCCTCGACCACATCGGCGCGCTCACCCTGGGGGGCCGACCGCTCAGCGGTTACCCCGCCCGGGTCATCCTGGAGACCGCGGCCGAGTGCTCCCTCGGCGTGCTGTCCCTCGGCTGCTTCCCCCGCGGCGACTTCGAGGTCCCCTTCCCGTTCATCGGCGAGACGCTGACCAGCGAAGAGACCGGCTTCGGCGACACCATCGACTTCGCCCCCACGGCCGCCACCTGGGTCGACGCCTTCGCGATGTGCGTGATCAGCGGCCTGGTCCGGGAGCGCCATCGCATGCTCGGCCCGCTGCTGAAGGACGACTACGGGCCCTCGGTCCGCAAGGGCCTGCCCTACTCGGACCTGGACTCGACCTCCGATCCGGCGAGCCTCGCCGAGTTGGACGCGCTCTGCTCCTACCTCTACGTCGTGCCGACCGCCGTCTCACCCTGGGTCGCCCCCGGCCCCGTGCCCCTGCGCAAACCGGACGCCGAGGAGCGCACCGCGGCCGCCCGGGCGCTGGACGCCGCCGGTCGGCTCACGCCGGACCAGCAGTTGCTGCGCGTCCTGCTCGACGACGACCAGAGCACCTTCGAGCGGGCCCTCGCCGCCCGCCTCGACCAGCACCGCGAGAGCAGCGCTCCGGACGCGGCCCCGCGCAGCCTGCTCCCGGTCATCCCGATCGCCCTGGCCGCACTCGCCGTCCAGGCACACGGCTGGCAGCTCGGCCTCTCCTCCGGCTACCTCCCGGCGACGCTCATACAGCCCCCGTCGCTCTGACCGCCCCACCGAAGCCGCCCGTCCGTCCGCCCGCCTGTCCGCCCGCCTGTCCGTCCACGGAGTGTTCAGTGGTTGTCCAACAGACGAAACATCCCACCTTTCGAGCGACAGTGCGCCTATCATCCCGTGGTCCCCCGTCACCCATCCGGAGTCGCCCACGCATGCCCACCTCACAGCCCGCAGACACCCCCAGGCCGCACCCGTTGCACGCCCTGCGGGCCTCCGTCTTCGCCGTCGGCGCCCTGCTCCTGCTGGCCGGAATCGGCATGGTGGTCCACCAGCCGCTGCTGATCCCGCCGGTGGCGGCCAGCGCCGCCCTGGTGCACGGCGCCCCCGGGCTTCCGATCTCCCAGCCGCGCAACGTCGTCGGCGGCCAACTGCTGTCCGCCCTGATCGGCTACGCCACCCTCGCGGTCACCGGCAGCACCGCCTGGGGAGCCGCGATAGCCGCCGGTCTCGCACTGGGCGCGATGATGCTCACCCACCTCTCCCACTCCCCGGCCGTCGCGAGCGCCGTGGTCGTGGTGCTCCAGGCCCCGCCCGCCCTGCCGTTCCTGCCGCTGCTGGTCCTCTCGACCGGCATCCTGGTGACGATCGGCCTCCTCCCCGGCCGGATCGGCGGGCACCCCGTCCGCTACCCGGTGTCCTGGTGAGCGCGCACGCCCCCAATAAGCGCTGAGCACCCCCCTTGTGAGCCGCGACTGCCAGCCGCGCCCGTGAGCCGCGACGGCCGGGTCATCCGATCGGATGGCCCGGCCGTCCGCGTTGCCGTCGTCCTGGCCGAAGAACGCCGAGTCCAGCCCGGAACCACCGGCACCAGGGGCGCGAGCCGGTCTCAGCCGGCGGCCGGGCGGTCCAGGAAGCGCCGGAGCCCCTCCCGCACCCCGTCCGTGGGCACGGTGGCCACGAAGCAGGCCGCCTCGACGGCGAGGCCCTCGTCGATCGGCAGGTTGATGCCGCGGGTGACGGCCCGCAGGCAGGCGGACACCGCGGTCGGCGCGTGCCGGATGATCCGGTCGACCAGGCCCCGTGCCGCGTCGAGCAGTTCGCCGGCCGGGACGACGGCGTTGACCAGTCCGATCTCGGCGGCGCGGGCGGCCGGGATCGGATCGCCGGTCAGGATCAGCTCCAGGGCGCGCTTGCGTCCGACGTGTCGCGGCAGCCGCTGGGAGCCGCCGAACGGCGGCGGGAAGCCGAGCGAGATCTCCGGCTTGGCGAAGGTCGCGTGCTCGGCGGCGACGGCCAGCGGGGCGGCCTCGGTGAGCTCGCACCCTCCCCCGTAGGCGAGGCCGTTGACGGCGACGACGATCGGCTTCGGGAACTCCTCGATCCGCCGGGTCAGCGCGTGGCCGCGCCGGACGACCTCGCGCAGCGCCCGCTCGGGCCCGCCCGCGATGCTCCCGGCCAGCGACGGGATGTCGGCGCCCGCGCTGAAGGCCCGCTGCCCGGCGCCGGTCAGCACGACCGCTCGGACGGTGTCGTCGGCGTCGACGCGGTCGAGTTCGGCGAGCAGCGCGTCGATGGTCGGGTAGTCGAGGGCGTTGAGCTTCTGCTCCCGGTCGATGGTCAGGGTGACGACGTGCTGGTCCCGCTCGCTGCGGACGGTCATGCCGGGTGCTCCGTTTCGCCTGGGCGCGGGCGTCCGCAACCCGGCGGACGCCCGCGCGGTGGGGGGGGGCCCCCCCAAAACCCACCCCGTTCTGGAAGACCCCAAAGCCAAGAAAAACCCC
>NZ_JBHVWW010000071.1:10702-24375 GCF_042882025.1 Kitasatospora sp. NPDC058243 | reverse complement strand
TGTATTGTTGTTGTGTCCGTTGTTGGGGGGGGGTTGTTTGGTGGTGTTGTGGTGGTTGGGGGGGGGTGCGGCGGGAACGACGGCCCCCCCCCGCGGTGGCGGGCGCCCCCACGGCGCCCGCCCGGTTGCGGACGGCACCGAGGCTAGGAACAACCCTCCAGGACAATCCAGTTATTGTCCTGGATACACCCTGGACCCTCATCGCCCCACGACGGCAGGTGCCGCATGCGACCACCCTCCTACAAGGCCATCGTCGACGAGTACGCGGCGGCCATCCGCTCCGGCGCGCTCCCGGCCGGCACCCGGCTGCCGACCCACCGGGCGCTCGCCCGCGAGCGGCGGATCGCCCTGGCCACCGCCACCCGCGTCTACACCGAACTCGCCGCCGCCGGGCTGGTGGTGGGGGAACAGGGGCGGGGGACCTTCGTCCGGACGCGCTCCGGCTACGACGGGATCGAGCCCTCGCGCGCGCTCCCGGTGCCCCGGGTCGCGGACCTGTCGTTCAACCAGCCGCTGGCCCCCGGGCAGGGGGACCTGCTCCGGCAGGCCCTGCGCACACTCGCCTCCTCCGGCGACGCCGAGGCGCTGCTGCGCCAGCACCCGCCAGGCGGCCACCGGCACGACCGGGCGGTGGTGGCCCGGTACCTGCTGGGGCGCGGCGTCGACACCGCCCCGGAGAACGTGCTGCTGACCAGCGGGGCGCAGCAGGCGCTCGACTGCGTGCTGCGCACGCTCACCCGGCCCGGCGACGTCCTCGCCGTCGACGCGCTCAGCTACCCGGGGGTGAAGCTGCTCGCCGCCGCCCACGGCCTCGACCTGGCGCCCGTCCCGGTCACCGCGACGGGACCGGACCTCGACGCGCTGGAGCGGCTGTGCCGCGCCCGGCCGGTCCGCGCGGTGTACACCATGCCCACCGTCCACAACCCGCTCGGCTGGGTGCTCGACCGGGCGCAGCGCGACCGGCTGGCCACGATCGCCACCGCCCGCGGCTGCGTGCTGATCGAGGACGGCACGTACGCCTTCCTGGAGGCCTCGCCGCCCGCGCCGTTGCACGCGCTGGCGCCCGAACACACCTGCTACGTCGCCGGGTTGTCCAAGAACGTGGCCCCGGGCCTGCGGTTCGGCTTCGCCGTGCTGCCCGGGCGCCTGCTGCGGGCCGCGACCAGCAGCCTGCGCGCCGCGGCCTGGGGCGCGCCCGGGCTGGTGACGGCGCTGGCGACCGGCTGGCTCGCGGACGGCACGGTCGCCCGCCTGGAGCGGCACCGCCGCGCGGACGCCGCCGCCCGCCAGCGCATCGCCGCCACCGCCCTGGCCGGCCTGGACGTCACGGCGCACCCGGCCTCGTACCTGGTGTGGCTCGGCCTGGCGGAGCAGCAGCGGCCCGACCGGGTCGCGGCCGTCCTCGCGGGCGAGGGGATCCTGGTGTCCACGGCGGACGCCTTCGCCACCGGCCCGCACCGCCCCCGGGCCGTCCGGCTGGCGCTGGCCACGCCGCCGCTGGACACGTTGGCGGGCGTGCTGGGGCGGCTGCGCGCGGCCGTCGAGGCGATCCCGCCGTGAGGCCTCTCGCGGCGCACGGCCCGCCTGCCCGTAGCCCTGCCCGCTGTGGGGCCGACCCGCCGCACCCGCAGCACCACCCGCACGAGAAGTCGGCCCGCCCGACGTCCTGCTCCGGTGTCCTGCTCCGACGTCCTGCTGCGGTGTCCTGCTCCGGCGCCCTACTCCCCCGCGCCGCCCCGCGCGGCCCGGGAGAACCGCACGCCCCACTCCCCGACGAGGTCGAGCAGTTCGGGCGGGCCGAGGACGCGGAAGTCCGCGCCCAGCGAGCCGAGCGCCATGGCCGGCCAGTCCAGGGAGTCGGCGGTCATCTCCAGGTGGCAGCGCCCGGCGTCGACCTCCTCGACGGTGCCCCACCGGCCGACCCGTGCACGGACGGTCGCGGCCGGGGCGTCCACCAGCGCCGCCACCCGGTACGGGCGCGGCACACCGTTGAGACCGGCCCGGACGAACTCGGCGGCGTCGGCGGCGGGCAGCGAACGGGGCCCGAACCGGACGCCGCCGCCCTGCGGCGCGCTCAGCCGGTCGAGCCGGAAGGTGCGCCAGTCCTGCCGGTCGAGGTCGTAGGCGACCAGGTACCAGCGACGGTGCAGGCAGACCAGCCGGTGCGGTTCGACCTGCCGTTCGGCGTGCCGGCCGTCGGCGGCGGTGTAGGAGAAGCGCAGCCGCTCGGTGTCCCGGCAGGCCAACGCGACCACGGTGAGCCGGTCCGGGTCGACGCCCGGCCCGGCCGGGGCGCCCCCGCCGACGGGTACGGTCACCGCGCGCAGCGCCTCGACCCGGTGCCGCAGCCGGGCGGGCATCACCTGCACCACCTTGGCCAGCACCCGCACCGAGGCCTCGGCGATGCCCTCCACCGGGCTCTCCGCCGCGGCCTGGAGGCCCACGGCCAGGGCGACCGCCTCCTCGTCGTCGATCACCAGCGGGGGCAGCGCGGCGCCCGCGGCGAGCTGGTAGCCGCCGTCGACGCCGCGCTGCGCCTCCACGGGGTAGCCGAGTTCACGCAGTCGGTCGATGTCGCGGCGCAGGGTGCGGATCGAGACCCCGAGCCGGTCGGCCAGCTCCTCGCCGGGCCAGTAACGGTGGGTCTGGAGCAGGGAGAGCAGTCGCAGCGTCCGGGTGCTGGTGTTCGCCATGACTCCCATCATCCCGGAATTCAGGACAGAAAGTGGCCGCTATCGCGTTTAGCGTGGACCTTGTCCGAAGGAGCAGGAACCGAACGGAAGGCCACCACCATGACCACGACCCCGAACAACAGCACCGCCACCGGCGAGCGCGCCGACCTGCTGGCGGCCCTGGCCAAGCAGCGGCACTTCCTGCGCTTCACCACCCGCGACCTCACCGACGAGCAGGCCGGCCTGCGGACCACCGTCAGCGCACTGTGCCTGGGCGGCCTGATCAAGCACGTGAGCACGGCCGAGCGGTTCTGGGTGGACTTCATCGTGGAAGGCCCGTCCGCGATGCCCGACTTCAGCAGCTTCACCGAGGCCGACTTCGCCCGCCGCGCCGACGAGTTCCGCCTGCTGCCCGGCGAGACGCTGGCCGGCGTCCTGGCCGAGTACGCCGAGGTGGCCCGCCGCACCGACGACCTGGTCGCCACCCTCCCCGACCTGGGCGCCACCCAACCGCTGCCGAAGGCCCCCTGGTTCGAGGCCGGCGCCGAATGGTCGGCCCGCCGGGTGCTGATGCACATCGTCACCGAGAGCGCCCAGCACGCGGGCCACGCCGACATCATCCGCGAGGCCCTGGACGGCGCGAAGAGCATGGGCTGACGCCGGTCTACGGCCCGGGTGCCCGGGGCCGGTCCGGCGGATCTGCCGGGCCGGCCCCGGGCCGGCCCTCCCGCTCGGTCGGTTGCCGGGGGCGGGTCAGCCCCGGCCGACGAAGGTGAAACCGGCCCCGCCGACCGCGCCACGGAGCACGGCGTCGTCGAGCGGTTGCGCGGACGCCACGGTGACGCGGCCGGTCGGCGCGTCGGCGCTGACCTCGGTGACGCCGGGGAGGGCGGCCAGCCCGGCGCTGACCGTCTTCTCGCAGTGGCCGCAGCTCATGCCGTCGACGGTGAGGACGGTGGTGATGGACATGGCGGTGCCTCCGGTGAGGTGGGGTGGGGTGGGGTGGGGAAGCCCGGCCGGGCCCGCTCGGGCGCGGCCGGTGATCAACGTGCACCACGACAGCGGAAAGCGCCGCCGACGCCGAGGGACACGCCGCACGGGTGGCACCTTCGAGTGGTTCCGGGAACCGATCGGGCCGCGCGACCGACGGGCCGTCACCGACCGGCTGAACCGGTGGTCCGCTTTCACCCGTTCCTCCCCATAACGCCCTTCCTTTCCGCGACCGAACCCCGTCCGAACCCCGTCCGAATCCGTCTGAACCCGTCCGAAACTTGTTCGAACGCCGCCTAGACTCGTCTGATCCCGACCGAACCCGCCCAGGAGCCTGTCACCGCCATGCCCACCCCGACGCCCCGCACCTCCATACCCGGCGGGTCCACCGGACCCGACCCGACCACCGGAGCGAGGGCGCGCCTCGCAACCGGGGGCAGCCGATGAGGAAGTTCACCGGATTCCGGCGACGGCGGCTCTGGCACGGCGCGCTCGCCCTGGTGGTGGCCGGCGCCGTGACCGGCGGCCTGCTGTGGTGGCACCCGTGGGCTCCGGGCGACGGGCAGAAGCCGATGGAGTTCACCACGGCCGCCGGCGGCTCGCCCCGCTTCGGCACCGGCGAGCACCTGTACCGCTACAAGGTGCGGGCGGAGAACGGGATCGCCGAGAGCCCCGGGCAGTTCGCCGCCGAGGTCGACGCCGTCCTCGGGAACGTCCAGCACGGCTGGGCCGCCGGTGGCACCGCGTCCTTCCAGCGCATGCCCGCCGACCCGGTGGACTTCACCGTCTACCTGGCCACCCCGGAGACCACCGACCGGATCTGCGGCCAGTACGGCCTGGACACCGGCGGCACGGTGAACTGCGGCGTGGGCCACCAGGTCGTCATCAACCTCAAGCGCTGGACGGAGCTGTCGGAGTTCTACGTCGGCAAGCCCGAGCTCTACCACGCGCTCGCCGTCAACCACGAGGTCGGCCACGTCCTCGGCAACGGCCACGTCGACTGCCCGGGCGCGGGCGCGCCGGCGCCGGTGATGATGCAGCAGATCAAGGGCCTGCACGGCTGCGTCCCGAACGGCTGGCCCTACTCCGACACCGGCACCCTCCTCACCGGCCCGCCCGTCCAGGCCCCCACCTCCGCCCCCTGACGGATGAACCCGGTCAAGAATATGACTTGATTGCCTTTTGGATCGCAAAGCGGCCCGCCGTGAAGCGGCCCCACGCCGCCACCGGCGATTCTTCGCACGCCCCGGAGCACGGATAATCCTGTATCGGACCAGGTCGTGGTCCTGATCGTGCTCATGGAGGAACAGCGTTGAACGGTATGCCCGCCGGAGAGAAGCTCGACTACCGGCTGCTGCTGGATGCCGCGGCGGCGGCCGCGCGGGCGACGGGCGACCAAGGGCATGTCGCCGACTACATCCCGGCCCTCGCCACGGTCGACCCGGACGCCTTCGGCATGGCGGTCGCCACCGTCGACGGCGAGCTGTACGGGATCGGGGACTGGGAGCAGCCGTTCTCCGTCCAGAGCGTCTCGAAGCTGTTCACCCTGGCGCTGGCCCTGGCCCACGGCGGGGACACGGTCTGGCGCGGGGTGGGGCGGGAGCCGTCCGGCAATCCCTTCAACTCGCTGGTGCAGCTGGAGAGCGAGCACGGCATCCCGCGCAACCCGTTCATCAACGCCGGCGCGCTCGTGGTGACCGACCGTCTGCAGACCATGACGGGCGACGCCGCCGGGGCGGTCCGCGAGTTCCTCCGCCGGGAGTCCGGCAATCCGCTGCTCGACACCGATCCGGTCGTGGCCGCGTCCGAGGCCGAGCACGGCCACCGCAACGCCGCCCTGGCCCACTTCATCGCCAGCCACGGCAATCTGGAGAACCCGGTCGAGACCGTCCTCGACCACTACTACGCGCACTGCGCGGTGTCCGCCAGCTGCCGGGACCTGGTCCTGGCCGGCTCCTTCCTGGCCCGCTACGGGGTGCGCACCGACGGCACCCGGCTGATGTCACGCAGCGAGGCCAAGCGCGTCAACGCCGTCCTGCTCACCTGCGGCACCTACGACGCGGCGGGCGAGTTCGCCTTCCGGGTCGGGCTGCCGGGCAAGAGCGGCGTGGGCGGCGGCGTCCTCGCCATACTGCCCGGGCGGGCCGCGGTCTGCGCCTGGGGCCCCCGGCTGGACCAGGCCGGCAACTCGGTGGCCGCGGTCACCGCCCTGGACGCCCTGACCACCCTCTCCGGCTGCTCGATCTTCTGACCCGTCGGCTGCCGCCCCGGCGTTCCGAGGGCTCGCGCGCCGCACCCGTCCGTCGCCTAACTTGTGGCGTTGATCCGGCTGTTGGGCACCGACCGGCCGGTCGTCCATGGCATGCTCCAGGCGGGGGCGCCGATCGTGATGACGATCGGCCGGCCATGAGGCACACGACCAAGAGGAAAGTGGGGGTCCCGTCCCATGCGAACCGCCGTAGCAAGCTTGTTGGCCCTGGCCGGCGCGGCAGGGCTGGTGCTCAGTTCGTTCCAACCCTGGTACGCCAAGAGCGATCCGAGGTCCGTACCGGTCGCCGACCTGTTCCGGGGCATGTCACCCACCCGCACCACGTCGACCGGCATGTCGATGTTCCTGCTGCTGGCCGTCGCCGCGGCGATCGCGGTGCTGGCACTGCTGGTCCGCTCGCGCCCGGGCCTGCTCCTGGCCGCCGTGGTCGCGGTGGTCACCGGCGTGCTCTGGGTGTACCAGAAGGGGCGGGAGCTGAAGCCGATCTCGCTCGGGATCGGCAATCTGGAGAACGGCTTCTGGAACGCCTGCGGCGGCGTCCTGGTGCTCCTCCTCGCACTGGCCGTGCTGCCGCCCAAGCGCTCCTGAGCCTTCCCGCCTCCCGGCCCGGTCGCCCCCACGGCGGCCGGGCCGGAGTCGTTTCCACTTGAGGCAACACTCCCCATCACTCCCTAAAACCACCTTTACTTCACTCCTCGCAGTAGTTTAAGGATAGATACCACCCTATCGAGCGAGTGGAGTACGGCATGACCATCTACACCTCCGACGAGGGCGCCCGCGTCCTCGCCCGGGAGTACACCGCCCTCCTGGACCGCTGGCCCGTGCCCGCCGAACGGCTGCACGTCCCCACCCGTCAGGGTTCGACCTTCGTCCTGGCCTGCGGCCCCGAGGACGCGGCACCCCTGGTCCTGCTGCACGGCTCCGGGGCGAACGCGGCGATGTGGGCGGACGACGTGGCCCTGTGGGCCCGGCACTTCCGCGTCTACGCCGTCGACGTGATCGGCGAGCCCGGTCTGAGCGCCCCCGTACGCCCCGAACTGCACTCCGACGCGCACGCGCTGTGGCTCGACGACGTGCTGGACGCGCTGCACGTCGAGCGCGCCGCCTTCGTGGGGACGTCGTTGGGCGGGCTGCTGGCACTCGACTACGCGATCCGCCGCCCGCAGCGGGTGGACCGGCTGGCGCTGCGCTGCCCCTGCGGGATCGGCCGCCAGAAGCGGGGGGTGCTGGTCGCCGCGCTGTTCGTGCTGCCGTTCGGGGACTGGGGGCGGCGCACGATGCTGAGGCTGGCCCTGGGCCCCGCCCCCACCCCCGTCCCGCCCACGGCCGGGGAACGCGCCTTCGGCGAGTACGTGCTGCTCATCCACCAGCACTTCCGGCCGCGCCGGGAGAAGCTTCCGGTCGTCACCGACGGCGACCTGGCGGGCCTGGAGATGCCGGTGCAGGTCACCATCGGTGGCCGCGACCGGCTCATCGACTCCCACGGCACCCGCCGCCGGCTCCAGCGGGCCGCCCCCCGGGTCTCGGTCACCTTCCTCCCCGAGGTCGGCCACCTGCTCAGGGACCAGACCCGGCCGGCCCTCGACTTCCTCCTCGCCGAGGAAGGCGGCCCGCCCCGGGCCTGAACGCGAGCGGCCCCGTGCTCCACCGCCCGTCGGGGCGGAGAGCACGGGGCCGTCGTACCGGGCCGGTTCGCACCGGGACCGGCGCGAACCGGGTCAGGACCGCGCGGCGGACTTCACGGAGCGCGGATGACGGGCGGCGGCAGCGCCGGCAGGACGGCGGCGGCCACCACCGACGGCGCCCCGGGCGGAGCGGCGGGGACGCTCGACGACCGGGTCGGGGATCGTCACGGGGATGCCGGTCGGGACGCGGGCGCCGGTGAGCCGGGCGAGTTCGTCGTCGTCGGAGTGGACGCGGGTGGCCGTGGGGGCGATCCCGGCGGTGGCCGCCAGCCGGGCCATCTGGCGGCGCTGGCTGGGCAGGACGAGGGTGACGACGGTGCCGGACTCGCCGGCCCGGGCGGTGCGGCCGCCCCGGTGGAGGTAGTCCTTGTGGTCGACCGGCGGGTCCAGGTTGACGACCAGGTCGAGGCCGTCCACGTGGATCCCCCGCGCGGCGACGTTGGTGGCGATCAGCGCGGTGACCTGGCCGGTGCGGAACTGCTCCAGGGTCCGGGTGCGCTGGGGCTGGGACTTGCCGCCGTGCAGGGCCGCGGCCTTCACCCCGTTGGCGAGCAGGTCCTCGACCAGCGCGTCGGCCCGGTCCCGGGTGTCGGTGAACATGATCACCCCGCCGTCCCGGGCCGCGATGCGGACGATCAGGGTGTTCTTGTCGTGGTTCTGCACATGCAGCACGTGGTGCTCCATGGTGGTCACCGCTCCGGCCGACGGATCCACCGAGTGGGTGACCGGGTCCTTGAGGAAGCGGCGCACGAGGCGGTCGACGTTGCGGTCCAGGGTCGCGGAGAAGAGCAGCGTCTGGCAGCCTTCGGCGACCTGTTCGAGGAGCTCGGTGACCTGCGGCAGGAAGCCGAGGTCGGCCATCTGGTCGGCCTCGTCCAGGACTGCGATGTCGACGTCGTCCAGTCGGCAGTGGCCGCGCTCGATCAGGTCCTTCAGCCGGCCCGGGGTGGCGACGACGACCTCGGCGCCCCGGTGCAGCACCTGGGACTGGCGGCCGATCGACATCCCGCCCACCACGGTCGCCATCCGCAGCCGCACCGAGTGCGCGTACGGGGTGAGCGCCTCGGTGACCTGCTGCGCGAGCTCCCGGGTGGGGACCAGCACCAGGGCCAGCGGGCTGCCCGGCTCGGTCTTGCGGCCGGCGGCACGGGCGGCGGTGCGGGCCAGCACGGCCAGACCGAAGGCGATGGTCTTGCCGGAGCCCGTGCGGCCCCGGCCGAGCACGTCGCGGCCGGCCAGCGAGTTCGGCAGCGTGGTGGCCTGGATGGGGAACGGCGAGGTGACGCCCTGGCGGGTCAGCGTCTTCAACAGGGCCGCGGGCATGTCCAGTTCGTCGAACGACTCGACGGCGGGCAGGGCGGGGGTGGTGCTGGCCGGGAGTTCGAACTCCTGCTGGGAGGAGCGGCCCTGGGCCCGGTTCGGGCCTCCGGTCCGGCGGTGCGGGCTGCGGTGCGACGGACGGTTCGAGCGGTTCATACGGAACCTTCCTCAGGACGGCACGTCGCGAGGTCGGCTCCGCTGCGCGGGCGCGCGGAGATCACAAGAAACGGGCCAAAGATGTGCCGGGCGGGGCGCGGACGATGCGGCCGGGCGAGGCATGGACGGTGCAGCCACCGGTGGGCGGGCGCCGGTGTGCGCGGTCGGCGCAACACGGCCCGCGCGGGACGGCGGACGACGGCCGAAGGCGGATCCACAGGGCCCGGTACGGCCGGGGCGGCCTGGCGGCCAGGACGGCCGGAGGCGACGGGGGGTGGAACGGCCGAGGGGCCCGCACCGGGCGTAGTGCACGGTGCGGGCCCCTCGCTACCAGGCGAGTGCCGTGGCAGAGAACTACAGCGGGCGAATGTTCTCGGCCTGCGGGCCCTTCTGGCCCTGCGTGACGTCGAACTCGACCTTCTGGCCCTCGAGCAGCTCACGGAAGCCCTGGGCGTTGATGTTCGAGTAGTGGGCGAAGACGTCAGCGCCGCCGTCCTCCTGCTCGATGAAGCCGAAGCCCTTTTCCGCGTTGAACCACTTCACGGTACCAGTAGCCATAAAAAAATCTCCTTCGAGAGACGTACGAAGTCCGCACCGTGCGGACGTCGAGTCGCCGCGATGAGCACCCGCCGGGGAAAGAGCCGGAAAACAAAAAATGCGCCTGCAATACATCAGCAGGCGCACACAAAGTTCATGGGAACCACTACTGCAACTAAATCGACTGTAGCAGGCCCTGGCTCGTCGCGGTGGATGTTCCGCAGCCGGTCTTTCCGACCCCTCCCCCACGGGGGCGGCTCACCCGCCGACGGGATCGGCAACAGGTGGCGCCGCCAGGGCAGTTGGGAGGTCGGCGGCGGGGCCCGGTCGGGCGGAGAATTTTTTCGGGCCGGGCGGGTCCGCCGAGCCAGGGCCGGCTGGTCGTGCCCTGTCACCCGGCGGGGTTCCGGCCCTCCGGGAGGGTCCGCTCCCCGGTTTTTCGGAGCATACTGATCGGGATGACGAAATCACCGGCAGTCCGGCGCCACCTGCCCACCAGTCCCTTCAAAGCCCCGGCCGAGGTGCCCCGCAAGCGGTTCGCCGCGGGCGACCGGGTCACCCACGACAAGCACGGCCTCGGCCGGGTCGTCGACGTCGAGGACGGCAGCGACATCGCGGTCCTCGTCGACTTCGGCTCCCGCCAGGAGCGACTCACCCCTCCGTACGCCGAGATGTGGAAGCTCTGACCCGGGGCTCCCTCCCGGGACACCAGGGCCCGGGCCCCGGAAAGATCCACGAGACCTTCCCCAGGACGCCGGACCGTGCGTAGGCCGTAGGACAGGCCGCGCGCACGGTCACGCGCCCGGCCTGCACCGAACCGTGCACGACGCCACCGAAGCCGGCGGCGGCGCAATAGTCTGGGTGCATGTCGAACTCTGATGAGCTCCTCGTTGACATCGCCGCCATGGTGGAGTCCGAGCACAGCAACCAGATGTCCTTGACCGTGGTGGTCCCCGGAGCGGTCATCACCGGCCGGCTCGCACCGATGGCCCTCTGGTTCGAGCGGGTGTCGGAAGTCCTGCACACCTCACAGCACTTGAAGCCGTTCGCCGCCCTCTTCTCCCCGCCCTCCGCCAGCGTGCCCGCACGGCCGACGCACCTGCACCTGCACCGGGCGCGGATCCTCCAGGGCGACTTCGGACTGCCCCACACCGGCGGCATGTACCGGATCGCCATCGAGGACGTGAGCAGTTGGACGGTGGGTGACCTCAGCTACTCCGACGCCTGACCTCCGAGCCTGACCTCCGACGGGCCCCGGGCGCGCCAGACAGCCGCCCGGGGCCCGTCGGCGCACGTGAAGGCGCGGCCGGTGCCCGGCCGGCCCGTGCCCGTCAGCGGCCGGTGAGCGAGCGGAGCTCGGCGGCGTAGAGCTGGGCGGGGTCGAATCCCATGCCGGTGAAGTGGCCGGCGAGTTCGAGGGAGAGCACGCCGTGCAGCCTGGTCCAGACGGCGAGGGCGAGGTGGAGGACCGCCGGCGGGGCCGGGTGCTCCCCGGCCCAGGCCCGGTGTTCGGCGAGGTGGGCGTCGAACGGAGACGGCGACACGGCCGAGGACGGCGACACGGCCGGTGACTGCTCCGCCGGTGACAGCTCGGCGGTGCAGGCGTCGAGCAGGACGGCCATGATCTCGACGGAGATCCTGGTGGTGTCCTCGGGTGCCCGGTAGCCGGGTACGGGGGTGCCGTAGACGAGCAGGTACCGCTGGGGGTCGTCCAGGGCCCACCGGCGCAGGGCCTGCGCCAGTCCGGCCAGGTCGGCACCCGCGGCGGCCCGGGCCTGGAAGGCGTCGGCGAGGCTCCGGTAGGCGTCCCGGACGAGTTCGGTGATCAGCTCGTCGCGACTGGCGAAGTACCGGTAGAGGGCCGGGCCGCTCATGCCCATCCGCTTGGCGATGGCGTTGAGGGACAGCGCGGAGGCCCCGGCGGTGGCGATCTGCTCCCAGGCGCGTTCCTTGATCTCCTCCTGCACCTGGGCGCGGTAGCGCTCCCGGGGAGTCCTCACATCCGACGCGCCCATGGCCGCCTCCAGACCTCACGACGATGACATCACCATCTCGTTAGAGGCTATCACTCTCCCTCTTGACTCTCACCGACGCCTGCCGTTATAACTTCTAACGAAGGCAATAACGTCTATCGAGAAGGAGGGCGTCATGGACACCGAACGCCTCGTCCAGGTCGTACTGCCGGGCGTCGTGGCGCCGGAGGGCCTGGAGATCCGGCACGGAGCCGTGCCGCAGGCCGGCCGGGGGCAGGTCCTGATCGCCATGGAGGCGAGCGGCGTCTCGTTCGCCGAGCAGCAGATGCGCCGCGGCCGGTACTACGACCAGCCGCCGTTCCCGTTCGTCCCCGGCTACGACCTGGTCGGCCGGGTGCTGGCCACCGGCGAGGGCGTCGACCCGGGGCTGGCCGGGCAGCGGGTGGCCACGCTGATGAAGGTCGGCGGGTGGGCCAGCCACGTGGCGGTCGACGCCGCCGACGCCGTACCCGTCCCGGACGGCCTCACCGCGGCCGAGGCGGAGACCGTGGTGGTCAACGGCATCACGGCCTGGCAGCTGCTGCACCGCCGGGCACGGGTGCGCGCCGGGCAGCGGATCCTGGTGCACGGCGCCTCCGGCGGGGTGGGCTCCGTCCTGGTCCAGCTGGCACGCGCGGCCGGCGTGCAGGTGATCGGCACGGCGTCCGCGCGGCACCACGACGCCCTGCGGGAGCTCGGCGTGACCCCGGTCGACTACCGCACGGAGGACGTGGCGGCCCGGGTCCGGGAGCTGGCGCCCGGCGGGGTGGACGCCGTGTTCGACCACGTCGGCGGGCGCAGCGTGATCGACTCCTGGCACCTGCTCGCCCCCGGCGGCACGCTCGTCGCCTACGGCAGCGCCTCCACCCGCGACGACACCGGCTCCAAGCAGTGGCCGGTGCTGAAGATCCTCGCCCGCACCTGGCTCTGGAACACCCTGCCCAACGGCCGCCGCGCCCACTTCTACAACATCTGGGCCGGCCGCGCCCTCGGCCGGGACCGCTTCCGCGCCCGCCTCCGGTCCGACCTCGCCCAGGTGTTCGCCGCCGTCGCCCGCGGTGACGTCACCGCCCGGATCGCCGCCCGGCTCCCGCTCGCCCGGGCGGCCGAGGCCCTGCGGCTGGCGGAGTCCGGGACCGTCAGCGGCAAGATCGTCCTGATTCCCTGACCTGCGGGCGCGAGGGCACGGGGCACGGCAATGGCCTGGCAATGACCCGGCAATGGTTCAGACCATTGACGGCCCGGACGGGGGCTTCTACGGTGTCAGCACCGACCTGACGCAGGCATGCCACGATCTTCGGCCGCGCCCCCACGCGCGCGCCCTACGTCGGGCGCACACTCCATCCACCCCCACGGAGGAGCACCATGCGCAAACGTCATCTCGCCGTCGCGGCCGCAGCCGCGATCGCGCTCCCGCTCGTGCTGGCCCTGCCCGCCCAGTCGCACGGCTACATCAACCTGCCGCCCAGCCGGTCCGCGCTCTGCGGAGCGGGCGGGGTGCCCTGGGACTGCGGCGACATCCAGTGGGAACCGCAGAGCGTCGAGGGCCCGAAGGGCTTCCCCGGCCGGGGCCCGGCCGACGGCACCATCTGCGCCGGCGGGGACGCCCGTTGGGCCCCGCTGGACGACCCGCGCAACGGCACCTGGCCGACCACCCGGGTGACGGCGGGCCAGCAGCTCACCTTCACCTGGTACATCGAGGCCCGGCACTCCACCACGAACTTCAGGTACTACCTCACCAAGCCCGGTTACGACGCGAGCCAGCCGATCACCCGGGCCAGCCTGGACCTCACCCCCTTCCTGACCGTCCCCTACAACGGCCGCCAGCCCGCCGCCACCACCACCCACACCGCGACCCTCCCCAGCGGTCGCACCGGGCACCAGGTGGTGGTGGCGGTCTGGGACGTCGCCGACACCGGCAACGCCTTCTACTCCTGCACCGACGTCCAGTTCTGACGGTCCTGACCGCTGCACCGTACTGACGGCCCCGGGCGCGACAGCCACCAAAAAAGAGGGTGAGGAAAGGAGGCCA
>NZ_JBHVWW010000071.1:0-10692 GCF_042882025.1 Kitasatospora sp. NPDC058243 | reverse complement strand
TGGCCCTAACTGTTGAACCGGATGGACGTCCCCGTTCCCACCCCCCCCGATGGGGGGGGGGGGGACCGGGGCCCCAGCCGTCAGCCGTCAGCCGTCAGCCGTTGGGGAGGATGACGGCGCGCCCGTTGATCCGGCCGCTGTGCAGACGCTCGTAGGCGAGCGGCGCCTCGTCGATCCCGTAGGTCTCGACGTGCACGTCCACCGCGCCGGCCCGGGCGAGGTCGAGGACCTCGATCAGCTCGGCGCGGGTGCCCCAGTACGGGGAGGACACCGAGACCTCGTACGGCAGGGCGCCGAAGCCGACGGCCAGGGTGCCGCCGCCGAGGCCGACGATCGTCACGTCGCCCTCCACCGCCACCATCGCGCCGGCCGCGGCCGCCGTGGGCGGGGCGCCGACGAAGTCCAGCACCACCTGGGCGCCGATGCCGCCGGTGAGTTCGCGCACCCGGGCGGGCGCGGAGGCGTCGGAGCGGACCGTCTCGTGCGCGCCGACGCTGCGGGCCAGCGCGAGCTTCTCCTCCGTCACGTCCAGGGCGATCACCCGGGCCGCGGTCATCGCGCGCAGCAGCTGGATCGCGACGTGGCCCAGGCCGCCGGTGCCGATCACCACCGCGGTGCTGCCGGGCGTCAGCTTGCCGAGCGAGCGCTTGATGGCGTGGTACGGGGTCAGGCCGGCGTCCGTCAGCGGCACGGCCCGGACCGGGTCGAGGCCGCCGAGCGGCACCAGGTGCCGGGGGCTGTCCACCACCATGTACTCGGCCATCGCCCCGGGGGCGCCCAGGCCGGGCGGGTGGATGCCCAGTTCGGCGGCGCGCAGGCAGTAGTTCTCCTTGCCCTCCGCGCACTTGGCGCAGTTGCCGCAGCCCCACGGCCCGTAGACGGCGACCGGTTCGCCCTCGGCCAGGCCGGTCACGCCCGCGCCGAGCGCGGCCACGGTGCCGACGCCCTCGTGCCCGAGGGTGAGCGGCAGGGGGAAGGACAGCCGCTCGGCGGGCATGCTCATCACGGCGATGTCGGAGTGGCACACCCCCGCCGCGGTGACCTTGAGCAGAACCTGGCCGGGGCCGGGCTCCGGATCGGGGACGGTGACCACCTCGGGGGCGGCGCCGACGCTGCGGTACTGGACTGCCTTCATGGGTTTCGGACTCCCTCTCTCTGCCCCCGGACTCGACTGTCCCCCCGGTTGCGCTGCCCCGGCCACCGGACAGGCCTGGGCAGCGGGCCGGTCAGCGGGCCGCGTAGGCGCCGTCGACCAGGTGGTAGCTGCCGTGGATGAAGGAGGCCCGGTCGGAGAGCAGGAAGGCGGTCAGTTCGGCGACCTCCTCGGCGCGGCCGAGCCGGCCGGCCGGATGCAGGGCGACCAGCGCCTGACGGGCCTCCTCGTCGGCCGCGCTCAGCAGCGGGGTGTCGATGAAGCCCGGGCCGACGGCGTTGATCCGCACGCCCTGCGCGGCGTACTCCAGGGCGGCGGTCTTGGTCAGGCCGACCACGCCGTGCTTGGCGGCGGCGTAGGCGGGCGAGCCGGCGAAGCCGTTGGTGCCCAGGATCGAGGCCATGTTGACGACGGCGCCGCCGCCGGCCGCCAGGATGGCGGGGATCTCGTAGCGCAGCGAGTAGAAGACGCCGTCGAGGTTGGTGGCCAGGACCCGGCGCCACTGCTCGGGCTCGTACGCGCCGGTGGGGGCCTTCGCGCCGCTGATGCCGGCGTTGTTGACGGCCAGGTGCAGGGCGCCGAGCCCGTCCACGGCGGCCTGGACGGCGGCCCGCACCGACTCCGGGTCGGTGACGTCCGTCCCGATCGCCAGGGCCCGGGCGCCGGCGGCCTCCAGTTCGGCGGCGGCCCTGCGGGCGCCCTCCAGGTCGAAGTCGGCGACGGCGACGGCCGCGCCGCCGGCCGCCAGGCGGCGGGCCACGGCGAGGCCGATGCCGGAGGCGCCACCGGTGACCAGTGCGGCCTTGCCGGTGAACTCCTGGGGGTGGTCGGTGCCGGTCATGGCGTACGTCCTTTCGTGCGGGTGCGCCGGGTGGGCGCGGTGGTTCAGGCCGCCGGGCCGTCGGGGGGCGGTTCGGCGGCGAGCAGGTCGAAGGCCCGTTCCACGAGGTCGGGCAGATCCGGCTCGTCGGCGCCGACGGGGTGGCGGACCCAGGCGCGGGAGGCGGCCTGGAGGGCCGCCACGCCGAGGCCGACGGCGACGGCCGGGCGCAGGTCGTACTCCGCGTCCAGGCCGAGGCGGGCGGCGGCGATCCGGATGGAGGCCTCCTCCTCGTCGACGCAGATCCGCCGGTAGGCGGCGGTCAGCGAGGGCTCGGCGGCGATCAGGCCGAACAGCTCCCGCACACCGGGGCGCCGGTGCCAGGCCGGGTCCCGCTCGTCGCCCAGCCAGACCCGCAGCGCCGCGCGGTAGGCGGCCACCGGGGTCTCGGCGGCGGGGCGGGCCGCCAGCGCCGCGTTGATCCGGCCGAAGTCGGCGCGCAGGCAGTCCAGCACGGCGTCCTCGCGGGAGGCGAAGTACCGGCTGAAGGTGCGGCGGGAGACGTCGGCCCGGTCGGTGACGTCCTCGACGGAGACGGCGGCCAGGCCGCGGTCCAGCACCAGCTGGAGGGCGGCGGCGGCCAGTGACTCGCGGGTGCGGCGCGCCTTGCGGTCACGCCGTCCCTCGGTGGTGTGCTCGGCCTTCTCGGTGGTCACGGGAGCCACCGTACACCCGGAAATGTCCCATTGGGACATGAGTCTCTCTGGGACACGACCCCGGGCCGGGCCCCACAGGAAGGGAGGGGGAGGGGGGGGGGTGTCGGCAGGCTCCCCAGCAGGTTGCGTGGAGAGGGGCACGGCAGACGTACCCCGGGGGGAAAACCTCGCAAGAGGCGCTTCTGAGCGGGGTCTCGGTGTAGGGGCCGCTGTCGATGGCCTGCGGGGAGTAGCCGTCGAAGACCTGGCCGTTGACCGTGACGCCGGAGAAGTCCAGGCGGCTGAAGGAGGGGTAGCTCTGGCTCGGGGACTCGATCACGGCCTCGGCGCTGACGTTCTGGCCGTCGAGCTGCTGGGTGGTGGTCTCGGTCCAGCCCTTGGTGTTGTCGGTGATCTGCAGGGCGTAGCTGGAACCGCCGCTGTTGACCACCGAGGCGGTGAAGCTGTCACCGGCGTCCACCGGGTCGCTGAAGTACTGCGGCGGGGCCGGGTACATCTCGTACCAGGCCGAGTAGACCGGGGAGCCGCTGGAGCAGTCGGCCTGGACGCCGGTCTGCTCGACGGTCTGCGAGCCGTAGCCGTCGATCCCGACCCAGGGGGCGAACAGGTCGTTGGCGGTGTTGCACTGCACGGCGGGCATGGTCCAGGAGCCGGAGACGCTCTGGAAGCCGCTGCCCTGGGCGACGTAGCCGCCCCAGACTCCGCCGTCGTAGCGGGCGCCGTGGCCGAAGCGGTGCGCGCTGCCGTAGCCGTGCGCGGCGGCGTGGGTGGCGGGGGTGGCGGGGGCGGCCGTCGCGGGGGTCGCGGCCGCGGCGGCCGGGAGGGCCAGCAGGGCGGCGAGCACGAGCCGGCCGGTGCGGGAAAGGGCCATGGGGGGCTCCTTCACTGGGAGTTGAGGGGGTGCCGCCCAGCTTGCGGGCGCCGCGGGCGGGCCGGGAAGGGAACCGCGTGGGCAGGAACCCGACATGGCGGGAACATGTCGACCGATCAATCCCTTGATTTCGGGCACCGAGTGGCGCACAGTCGGCTCGTCCACTGGCGGTGCAGGACGAGGAGGGCGCAGTGTCGGGGACGGGCATGCTCGCCGGACTCGGCCTCGGCGCGGTCGAGGAGCAGCTCTACCTGCGGCTGCTCGGCGTCCAGGCCGCCGACCCGCAGTGGCTGGCCGCCCAGATGAACCTCCAGGCCTCGATCGTGCTCGCGGCACTGGTCTCGCTGGCCGCGCAGGGGCTGGTGGAGGCCTGCGCGGCCGGGGCCTGGGCGGCGGTGCCGCCGGACGTGGCGGTGGAGGAGCTGCTGCTGCGGCGCGAGGTCGAACTGCGGCGCGCCCGGGGCCGGATGGGCGAGCTGATGCGCACCTACCGGCAGGGCCGGGACGGCACCGGGTCCGACGCGCCGGTCGAGGTGATCTGCGGGCGCAGATCGGTCGCCGAGCTGTGGCGCACCCTCCAGTTCGGGGTGCGCGAGCGGCTGCGGGTCCTGGACCGGCCCCCGTACATCCGGCGCAGCGATCCGCAGACCGAACTGGCCCTGCTGGCACGGGGGGTGACGACCAGGGTGGTGTACCACAGCCGGGTGCTGCGCGATCCGGAGCGCCTGGCGGAGATCCACTCCTTCGCCACGGCCGGGGAGCAGGCCCGGGTGCACACCGAACTGCCGCTGAAGCTGGCGCTGTTGGACGACCGCTGGGCGCTGCTGCCGGTCAGCGCGGGCACCGAGTTGCAGAGCGTGCTGCTGATCCGGCCCTCCACCCTGCTGGACGCGCTCGCCGGACTGTTCGAGCTGTACTGGGCGCAGGCGATGCGGCTGCCCGCCCTGCCGGAGGAGAATCCGGAGGACCGGCACCGCCAGCTGCTCCCGCTGCTCGCGGCGGGGCTCACCGACGAGTCGATCGCCCGCCAGCTGGGGGTGTCCACCCGGACGGTGCAGCGCTGGGTGCGGGAGCTGATGGACCGCTTCGGGGCCCGGACCCGGTTCCAGGCGGGCATCCAGGCCGCCCGGGCCGAGCTGCTGTGAGCCGGCTGCGCCGCCCCCGGGCCGCGCGAGTGCGCAGGTCAAGGCCGGGCCGGGTGCGCGCGGCAGGCCCGGTGACCGGGAGAATGGTGCGGACAGTTCACCGGAAGTACAGAGAAAGCGAACCCCCACCATGGATCTCGGCGTGCGCTGGAAGCTGCACGGTGACGGGCGTACGCCCGCGCCGGGGGCGGTCGTCCGCCCCGACGAACGGCTCTCCTGGCCCCGCACGGCAGGGCTCGGCGCCCAGCACGTGGTGGCCATGTTCGGCGCGAGCTTCGTGGCGCCCGTGCTGATGGGGCTCAACCCCAACCTGGCGATCATGATGTCCGGCGTCTCGACGATCATCTTCCTGCTGGCCACCCGCGGCCGGGTGCCCAGCTACCTCGGCTGCTCGCTGTCCTTCGTGGGCGTGGCCGCGGTGATCCGGGCGCAGGGCGGCACCAGCGCGACCGTGACCGGTGCGGTGTTCGTGGTGGGCGCGGCGCTGTTCCTGGTGGGCCTCGCGGTCCAGCGGTTCGGGGCGCGGATCATCCACGCGGCGATGCCGCCGATCGTGACCGGCGCGGTCGTCATGCTGATCGGCTTCAACCTCGCCCCCGTCACCGCGTCGACCTACTGGCCGCAGGACCAGTGGACGGCGCTGCTGGTGATGCTGTTCACCGGTCTGGCCGTGGTGTGCCTGCGGGGCTTCTGGTCGCGCGTGGCGATCTTCCTCGGGCTGCTCTTCGGGTACGGGATCTCCTGGCTGTTCGACCGGGTCTTCGGCAAGATCCACTCGGTGGACGCGGGCGGCCACCTCACCGACCACTGGCGCCTTGACCTGTCGGGCGTCGGCAAGGCGGACTGGATCGGCCTGCCCGACTTCCACGGCCCCTCCTTCCAGTGGTCCGCGATCCTGGTCGCCCTGCCCGTGGTGATCGCGCTCGTCGCGGAGAACGCCGGGCACGTCAAGGCCGTGGGCGAGATGACCGGCCAGACGCTGGACGACAAGCTCGGCGTCGCGATCTCCGCCGACGGCGTCGGCTCCATGCTCTCCACCGCACTCGGCGGCCCGCCGAACACCACCTACTCCGAGAACATCGGCGTCATGGCCGCCACCCGGGTCTACTCCACCGCCGCCTACTGGGCCGCGGCCGGCTTCGCGCTGCTGTTCGGCGTCTGCCCGAAGTTCGGCGCCGTCGTGGCCGCGATCCCCGGCGGGGTGCTCGGCGGCATCACCGTCATCCTGTACGGCATGATCGGCCTGCTCGGCGCGCAGATCTGGATCAAGTCCAAGGTGGACCTGCGCAACCCGCTGAACCTGGTGCCGGCCGCCGCGGGCATCATCATCGGCATCGGCAACGTCACCCTGAAGTTCACCGACACCTTCAGCCTCAGCGGCATCGCGCTGGGCACCCTGGTCGTCATCACCGGCTACCACACGCTGCGGGCGCTGGCCCCCGCGCACCTCAAGACGCAGGAGCCGCTGCTGGACGAGGGCACCTCCTCCTACGACGAGGACTCCGAGGGCTCCGAGGGTGCTGAGGGGCCGCGCAACCCGTAACGGACGGGCCCGGGTTCGGGTTCAGGTCGACAGGACGGCCGGCGGAAGTGTCCGAAAAGGCTCTTCCGTCGGCCGTTCCGTCTGGCCGGACGGGCCGGGCGGTGGTCGAATCGCCGCGTACACCCGTCCCCCGCCCCGCGCCACTCATCCCCCCGGGAGAGGCATGTCCCTTCTGACCCAGCGCCGCAAGACCGCCGCCGCGGCCGCCGCCCTCGCCACGTTCGCGCTCACCTGCGGCGGCCAGGCCTCCGCCGCCGACGCGGGCAAGGTCCTGTGGACGCCGAGCACCAGCACCGGCCCGTCCTCGTTCAAGGCGGTCCAGTGCGCGGCCGGCAACTTCGGCGTCGTCAAGGACTCCGTCAAGGGCAGCGTGTGGCGGGCCTTCCAGGCCGCCGGCGAGGAGCGCTGCGAGACGCTCAGCCCGGACCTGAAGGAGGGCGACACCTTCTACCTCGGCTGGTCGTCCAAGGTGGACATCAAGGACACCAACAGCCGGTACGTCTTCCAGCTCAAGTGCTCACCGAGCACCGGCACGGCCAACCACCCGATCGAGATCGACATCGTCAACGGGCGCGTCCGCCTCCAGGAGTGGGACACCGACCACGTCGCGCACTCCCTGTGGACCGCGCAGACGGCCAACAACACGTGGCACTCGTACGCGCTGAAGATCCGCCTGGGCCGCACCGACGGCACCATCGACTTCTGGTTCGACGGCGTGAAGCAGACCTTCACCACCGGCTCGGACACCTTCAAGGGCACCACCTGGGACGGCGACCGCAACTACCTCAAGTGGGGCTCCTACCACCCCTCCACGGGGGATGCGACGAACACCTTCACCAGCCCGGTGATGGCCACCACGCTGGAGGCGGCCACCGCCGGCTCGTGACGGCGCGCAGGCCCGGACCGGTGAGCGGTCCGGGCCTGCGGTTTCAGACGTCGCCGAACTCGCCGCTGCGGACGGCGACGACGACGACGAGTGCAGACGCGGCGCTGACCGCTGGTCAAGCGGTCGAAGACGCCTGGGACTCCTGGGAGCATGGCGACGGCATCCCCCTTCTCCTTCAGGGCGCCCCGGTCCCGATCGGCTGATCAAGCCCGGCCCTTCTCCCCACCGGGACTCCCCCGCACAATCCTTCTTGAGGCACCCGCC
Organism: Kitasatospora sp. NPDC058243; assembly: GCF_042882025.1. Taxonomy (NCBI): domain Bacteria; kingdom Bacillati; phylum Actinomycetota; class Actinomycetes; order Kitasatosporales; family Streptomycetaceae; genus Kitasatospora; species Kitasatospora sp. NPDC058243. Next base: position 3,294 of record NZ_JBHVWW010000071.1, on the reverse strand, counting down.
ATGCTCACAACCCGCCGCCCCGCACCTTCGTCGCCCGTCACCCCCGCCACCGTCTGAAAGCCGCACCACCCATGCACCTCACCAACCTCGCCAAGCACACCCTCTCCCGCGGCGCCACCCCCGCCGCCACCTACGCCCTCCTCGCCCGCCTCGGCCACCAACCCCGACCCGCCGCCCAAGCCGTCTGCCTCGCCCTCGCCATCCCCCACACCGAGACCACCCGCCGCCTCGACGACTGCCACGACGCCCTCCTCGCCAACCCCCGCCCCAACTCCGAAACCGACACCGGCGAACTCCTCGAAGCCCTCGGCATCTTCGACATCCCCGCCACCCTCACCCCCACCCAACGCGCCGTCATCGACCACCTCCTCACCGCCGTCAACGCCCACGGCGACATCCGACCCGGCCACCACCACGGCCTCAACCGCTGGTTCACCACCGGCAACCTCACCACCGCCTACCTCTCCCTCACCACCACCCCACCCCTCCCCCGCACCGGCGACCCCACCGCCTACTGGACCACCCTCACCACCGCCGGTGAACTCCTCACCACCACCAACCCCGACCCCCGCCTCAAGTGCGCCCTCACCCACTGCCGCACCCAAGCCACCCAAGCCACCCAAGCCACCCGCCCATGAGCACGGGAAGTCGACCCCACCGACTTCCTGCGCAGCACGATCACCGGTGGCACAGGGGTGGCGGCCGCCGGATAAATGCCGTGCGTGCCTGGCAGCCGGTGGCTACACTTGCGCGGACTTCGACCGTCCGTATACCGAGGAGACCAGACGTGGTGGTGGACGACGACATCTCCGGGTGAGTCCCGGACCCGGCAGGCCACCGACCGGTGCGTGGAAGCACCGTCGGCGTGGCCCCGTCGTCGCGCCCTCCTCCCATCCGTCTGCCCCCGGGCGCCGGCTGTCTGCTGCGCCGCGCCCTGCCCCCCTCCCGCAGCCCCTGAGCGGCGACCTCACCGTCGCCGAGGTGCTGGGCATCGCCGAGATCGTCCGGGCCATCGACGCCGTGGAGTCCGGGGACGTCGACGAGCGGCACTTCGCCGTCATCGGCGACGACTGGGACATCGAGGAACGCACCCGCGCCCAGCTGGAGCGCCTCGGCCTGGCCCACCTGGCGCTGGACCGGCGCCTGGGCACCCTCAGCGGCGGCCAGATCGTCTCCCTCGGCCTGGCCGCCCAACTGCTCAGGCGCCCCGACGTGCTGCTGCTCGACGAGCCCACCAACAACCTCGACGCCGACGCCCGCGGCCCAGCTGGAGAGCGCCCTGAACTCCTACCGGGGGGCCTTCGTGGTGGTCAGCCACGACGAGCGGTTCCTGCACGGGATCGGCGTGCAGCGGTGGCTGCGGCTGGCCGACGGCGGGCTGGCGGAGGGCGCGCCCGCGTAGCGGACGCGGGGCGCGCACCGGGCCGCGCCGTTCGGCGGGCGCGGGCCGGTGCGCCCGCCGGCGGCACGGCCGGATGTGGCGCCGGTCACACGATCGGGGCCCTCGGGGGCCTCCGGGTGAGAAGGGTCACGCCCGGCGGGCGGGCGGGCGCCCGGGCGGCGACAGGGCCCGGCAGGACTGGGCGGGCGGGGTCGCGACACGGTCCGAGGTCCTGTCCGCTTCGGGACCTTGGTCGCGACTCCGGCCGACCTTCGGCCCGGTGGCGGCCCCCTCGCACCCGGGCAACCGTGGACGGTCGCCCGGTGTGAGCGGGTGATGGCGCCGTCCGCCGGACGGCGTCTTTCCTTGCCGTCTACCCGGCGCACGGTGAGCGGGCCATCCGCCGCCGTACGCTCCGGAGGACCCCCAGCACATGTCCCAGACCATCGACAACGCCCCGTATACCGCCTTCCACCGGAGACTGGCCCTCGCCTGTTCCGGTGGGCCGCTGCTCGACGGCTACATCCTGAGCATCGTCGGCGTCGCCCTGATCGGGATGCGACCCGAGCTCGGCCTGTCCACCGCGGAGGTCAGCCTGATCGGCGCCGCCGCGCTGGTGGGCATGTTCGTCGGCGGCGCGCTCTTCGGCGTGCTGACCGACCGGATCGGCCGGGAGGTGATGTACACCGCCGACCTGCTCGTGATGGTCGCCTGCTCGGTGCTCTCCTTCTGGGTCGACACGGTGTGGGCGATCGCCGTGCTGCGCTTCGTGCTCGGCATGGCCGTGGCCGCCGACTACCCCATCGCCACGTCCCTGCTCGCCGAGTGGCTGCCCGCCAAGCAGCGCGGGCGGCTGCTCGGTCAGCAGATCATCGCCTGGTACGCCGGCTCCGTGCTCGCCTACGTGGTGGGCTACGCGTTCCTGGAGCTGGCCGGGCCCGGCAGTTGGCGGTGGATGCTCGCGAGTTCCACGGTGCTGTGCGTGGTGTTCCTGGTGATCCGTCGCGGTACGCCGGAGTCCCCGCGCTGGCTGGCCGCCCACGGGCGGGTCGGCGACGCGGTGCGCGTGGTCGAGAAGCACCTCGGCGTACGGGTGGACGGCCGCGAGCTGATGCCCGACCCGGCCGAGCGCGGCCGCCCCGGCGGGCTGCGCCTGCTGATGACCCCGCCCTACCGGCGCCGCACCCTGTTCTGCGGCCTGTTCTTCCTCTGCCAGGTCGGCCCGCTGTTCGCGATGCTCACCTTCGGCCCGCAGATCCTCTCCTCCTTCGGCATGCCCGGCGGCACCGTGATGGAGACCCTGGGCACCGGGCTGATCAGCCTCGTCTTCCTGCTCGGCTGCTTCCCGGCGCTGCGCCTGATCGACACCCGCGGCCGGCGCCCCGTCATCATCTGGTCGTTCGCCCTGATGGCCGTCCCGCTGGCCCTGCTGGGCGTGTGGCCCACCGCCCCGGCGGCCATCGCCCTGACGGCGCTGTGCGCGTACGCCTTCCTGTGCGGCGGGCCCAACGTCCTCGACTGGACCTACCCCAACGAGCTCTTCCCCACCGAGATCCGGGCGACGGCGGTGGGCGTGGCGACCTCGGTGAGCCGGATCGGCGCGGCCGTCGGCACCTACCTGCTGCCGCTGTCGCTGTCCGGGCTGGGCACCGGCCCGACCATGCTCATCGCGGCCGGCACCACCGTGGTCGGCCTGCTGGTGTGCGTGCTGTGGGCCGAGGAGACCCGGGGCACCGCCCTGGGCGCTGCCCCGGCCGCCGGCCGCAAGGCCGCCAGGCCGGCCGTCCCGGGGCAGCGCGTCCCGCAGACGGCGCGCTGAGGGCGCGCCGAGCTGCGCTGCGGGTGCGCTGAGCTGCGCTGACGGCCACCGCGTGACGCACCGGCGGCGCTGCCCGGGACCCTCCGGGCAGCGC
>NZ_JBHVWW010000070.1:29038-51654 GCF_042882025.1 Kitasatospora sp. NPDC058243 | reverse complement strand
AGCAGACCCCGAAGGATCCGACGTGCGCGATACTGGGATTGAACCAGTGACCCCTACCGTGTCAAGGTAGTGCTCTCCCGCTGAGCTAATCGCGCCTGGTGTGGCGGTCCTGCAGCAGACCCCGAAGGATCCGACGTGCGCGATACTGGGATTGAACCAGTGACCCCTACCGTGTCAAGGTAGTGCTCTCCCGCTGAGCTAATCGCGCCTGGTGTGGCGGTCCTGCAGCAGACCCCGAAGGATCCGACGTGCGCGATACTGGGATTGAACCAGTGACCCCTACCGTGTCAAGGTAGTGCTCTCCCGCTGAGCTAATCGCGCCTGGTGTGGCGGTCCTGCAGCAGACCCCGAAGGATCCGACGTGCGCGATACTGGGATTGAACCAGTGACCCCTACCGTGTCAAGGTAGTGCTCTCCCGCTGAGCTAATCGCGCGGGGAGGTCTTCCGGCCGGAACCGGTCGAACCTCTCGGAGGTGGAGACGGGATTTGAACCCGTGTACACGGCTTTGCAGGCCGTTGCCTCGCCTCTCGGCCACTCCACCAGGCAACACACGAAGAACGATCTTACACTGTTCTCCATCGAGCGGACGACGAGATTCGAACTCGCGACCCTCACCTTGGCAAGGTGATGCTCTACCAACTGAGCCACGTCCGCCTGTCTCCCGGGACCTTCACCGCTTTTCTTCGGCTGCGCTCCCTGGCGACGTGTTGAACTCTAGCGGATTCCTGGGCCAGCTAAAAATCCGTTCCCGCAGCGTGCCGATGGGATGCCCGCCGAGCGTCTCCCCGCCGACCCCTCGACCCGGCCACCGGCCGCCACCTGCGGCGCTTCCGGACGATCATCCGCAGGCCACCCGGCGCACACCCGCGCGACGCCGGGCGCTGCTCACGCCCCCGCGCCACACCCCCGCGCCGGGCCCGCACCCCCGACCTACACTTCAGGCACCGCCGCCCAGGACCACCGCGCAGGAGAACCGTGTCCGGCCCCACCGAACCCAGCACCCCGCTCGCCCGCTTCGGCGGCCGCCTGGCCACCGGCCTGCGCGACGTCACCTCGGACCCGGCGGCCCTGGACTCCACCGGCTACTGGGCCGTCGCCTACGACTTCGAGGGTCGGCTGACCTGCGCCCGCTTCGACGACGTCCGCCCCGCCCCCGCGCCGCCCTCGGGCGCCGGCTGGCGCGGACCGGAGGCCGGCGACTGGCACAGCTCCCTGGACCGCTCCGCCTACACCGCGGGCGTACGCCGCATCCGCGAGCACATAGCCGCCGGCGAGGTCTACCAGGCGAACCTCTGCCGCGTGCTGTCCGCACCGCTGCCCGACCCGGCCCGCAGCGACGTCGACGCCCTCACCGGCCTCCTCGCCCACGGCAACCCCGCCCCCTACGCCGGCACCATCCGCCTGCCCGGGCACGGCGTCGAGATCGCCACCGCCTCACCCGAGCTGTACCTGCGCCGCACCGGCCGCACCGTCTCCTCCGGCCCGATCAAGGGCACCGGCCGCACCGAGGACGACCTCCTCGACAAGGACCACGCCGAGAACGTGATGATCGTCGACCTGGTCCGCAACGACCTCGGGCAGGTCTGCGCGACCGGCAGCGTCACCGTCCCCGACCTGTGCGCCGTCGAGAAGCACCCCGGCCTGGTCCACCTGGTGTCCACCGTCGAGGGCACCCTGCGCGAGGGCGCCGGCTGGCCCGAGCTGCTCGCCGCCACCTTCCCGCCCGGCTCCGTCACCGGCGCCCCCAAGTCCAGCGCCCTGCGGATCATCGACGCCCTGGAGACCGCCCCGCGCGGCCCGTACTGCGGCGCCGTCGGCTGGGTCGACGCCGACCGCGGCGAGGGCGAACTCGCCGTCGGCATCCGCACCTTCTGGCTCGACCGGACCGACCCCGAGGCGCCCGTGCTGCGCTTCGGCACCGGCGCCGGCATCACCTGGGGCTCCGACCCCGACCGCGAGTGGGCGGAAACCGAACTGAAGGCCGCCCGCCTGGTCGCGATAGCGTCGGGCAGCGACACCGACCCGACGGGGGCATGAACCGCCCCGCCCCCACCCCGCCCAAGGAGCAGCCCTCGATGCAGAACCCGACCACGAGCTGGGTCAACGGGGCGCTCGTCGACTCCGCCGACGCCGCCGTCTCGGTCCTCGACCACGGACTCACCACCGGCGACGGGGTGTTCGAGACCCTGAAGGCCACCGACGGCCGGGCCTTCGCCATCACCCGGCACCTCGACCGGCTCACCCGCTCCGCCCGCGGCCTCGGCCTGCCCGACCCGGACCACGACCTGGTCCGCGAGGCCTGCGCCCAGGTCCTCGCCGCCAACCCGGCCCCGCTCGGCCGCCTGCGCGTCACCTACACCGGCGGCACCTCCCCGCTCGGCTCCGAGCGCGGCACCGCCGGCCCCACCCTCGTCGTCGCCCTCGGCGCGATCAACCGCCGCCCCGACGAGACCGCCGCCGCCGTCGTCCCGTGGCGCCGCAACGAGCACAGCGCCGTCGCGGGCCTCAAGACCACCTCGTACGCCGAGAACGTCGTCGCCCTGGCCGCCGCCCACCGCGCCGGCGCCTCGGAGGCCCTGTTCGCCAACACCGTCGGCCTGCTCTGCGAGGGCACCGGCTCCAACGTCTTCGTCGTCCTCGGCGGCCGCCTGCTCACCCCCACCCTCGCCTCCGGCTGCCTGGCCGGCATCACCCGGCAGCTGGTCGTCGACTGGTGCGGCGCCGAGGAGGCCGACCTGCCGCTCAGCGCCCTCCAGGACGCCGACGAGGTCTTCCTGACCTCCACCACCCGTGACGTCCAGGCCGTGACCCGGGTGGACGACCGCGAGCTGCCCGGCATCGGCCCCGTCACCGCCAAGGCCATGGCCGTCTTCGCCGAACGCAGCGGCGACGACCTCGACCCGTGATCCCCGCAACGGCAACCCGGGCATAGGGGCCCGGGCGCGGGGAAGGGACCACCACATGACCACGACGCTGCGCCCCGAGGGCCCGGAGACACCCACCGACGCCGGCGGCCGCACCAGGCGCTGGCAGATCTGCGCCAACGGCCGCCAGGTCGGCGCGCTGCGCACCACCGCCATCCCGCACGGAAGCCAACTCTGGGGCGAGATATCGGAGTTGGAGGTCAGAGAAGGCCGCGGTCGGGGCCGCGGCACGTTCGGCGCGCTGGCCGCGGAGGAGGTGCTGCGCGGCTGGGACTGCACCCGGGTGGACGCCAACATCCCCGAGACGGCGCGGATCGCCCGGGGGCTCGCCGCCACCCTCGGCTACACCGAGCGGATGCGGAACCTGGCCAAGCGGCTGACCACCGCCCCCGCCCTGCCCGCCGGCATCACCGCCGACCGGATCGAGCCCCCGGAGTTCCAGGCCTGGCTCGACCGGGCCGCGCGGGGCTACCGCCGCTCGCTCGTGGAGTCCGGGCTCAGCGAGGAGCAGGCCTGCGCCCGATCCCAGCTGGACCACCGGCGCCAGCTCCCGCAGGGCGCCGACAGCCCCGGCGTCGCCCTGCGCCGCCTGCGCGCGGACGGCGAAGCCGAGCCGCTCGGCTCGCTCTGGGTGGACTTCCACCGGCGCGACCTGCCGAACGGCGGGCCGCTCGCCTGGGTGATGACCGTCGAGGTGTCCCCGGCCCACCGGGGCCGGGGACACGGCCGCACGCTGATGCTGCTCGCCGAACGCGAGTGCCTGGCCGCCGGCGTGCGCGACCTCGGCCTCAACGTGTTCGCCGGGAACGAGGTCGCGATCCGCCTCTACGCCTCGCTCGGCTACCGGGTCACCAACCGCATCTACGGAAAGCCGCTGTGACCCGACGTGACGTCAGGAACCCGCCGCCGCCTCGATGGCGGCCACGATGCGGTCCCGCAGGCCGTCCTGGCTCTGCCCGCCGTCCAGCCGCTGCCCGCCGATCACGTACGTCGGCGTACCGGTGACCCCGATCGCCCGGCCCTCGGCCTGGTCGGCGTCCACGGTGAGCATGTGCCGGCCGTCGATCAGCGCGGTGTCGACCTCCTCGGCGTCCACCCCGACCGCCCGGGCCACCTCCAGCAGCACCTGCTGCCCGCGGGCGTCCAACTCCTCGGCCCGGGCCAGCAGCGCCTCCACGAACGGCCAGCCCAGCCCCTGCGCGAACGCCTCCTCGGCGGCCTCCGCGGCCGCATAGGCGTGCTTGTGCTTCTCCAGCGGGAAATGGCGGACCTCGACGGGCAGCGCGTCGCCGTACCGCGCGCGCAGCGCCCGTACGTCGTCCAGCGCGGTGCGGCAGTCCGGACACTGGAGGTCGCACCAGAACTCGAGCCGGGGGAGGGAACCATCGATCATTCCCCCAGTGTTTCACTAGTGGGCGCCCGCTCCGGCCGACGGTGCGCCCCTGCGAAGGCCGACAGGGAGGCAGTGATGACCAGGACGACCGGAAGCGAAGGAGTGCTGCCGTGCTGACGGCGGCGATCAGCTTCGCGCTCACGGCGGGCGGGGTGGCCGTGGCCGGCCTGCGGGCCTACCGGCGGCGGTTCCTGTCCGCGACCCGCTGGTTCGCGGTGGCCCTGGTGCCCGCCGGGCTCTACCTGACCGGCCTGTTCCCGGTGGCCCGGACGATCGGCAGCGAGTTCGCCGACTGGGCGACGAGGCTGGTGTTCGACCCCCGGGTCTGGACCGGCATCGTGCTGCTCGGCCTCTCCGCGCTCCTGCTGGTGACGACGCGCTGGCTGGGCCGCCGGGGCGCCGTGGACGCCGCGCCGGACCGCCCGGCGGCCGCCGGTGCCGCGCCCGAGCGCCCGGCGGTGGCCGCCACGCCGCCGAAGAAGCCGGCGACGGGCAAGCGGGACGACGGCCTCGGCGACTTCTCCGACATCGAGGAGATCCTCCGCAAACGCGGCATCTGAGCGGCATCCGAACGCGGCACTCGAACCCCCGTGGGGGTCGGCGTCAGGCGGAGGGCACGGCCTCCGCCGAGCGCTGCCGTGCCCGGTAGGCGGCGACGTGCAGCCGGTTGCCGCAGGTGCGGCTGTCGCAGTAGCGCCGGGAGCGGTTGCGGGAGAGGTCCACGAAGACCCGGGCACAGTCCGGCGCCTCGCAGCGGCGCAACCGTTCCCGCTCGCCCGCCATCAGGATGAAGGCCAGCGCCATGCCCAGCTCGGCGGCGAGGTGGTCGCCGAGCGCGGCGTGCGGCGCGAAGTAGTGGATGTGCCAGTCGTGGTGGTCGTGGTTGGTCAGCCGCGGCGTCGTACCGGCGGCCGCGACGATCCGGTTGACCAGTTCGGCGGCCTCGGCGGTGGACTCCGTCCCGAACACCTCGCGCAGCCGGGTGCGCAGCTCGTGCACCTTGCGCAGGTCGTTCTCGGTCAGCGAGTCGATCTCGCTGATCTCCTGGCCGACCACGAAGGCGTCCAGTGCGGCCACGTCCGGCAGCCGCTCGGTGCCGCACACATCGGGCGCGGTGTTGAGCAGCTCGACGAGGATGCTCAGTGCGCACTCGGTGTCATGGGTGATCAGCACGTTGGGGACTCCTCGCGCAGGGGACTCCGGAACCCCGCGTCCACGGTTACCCCAGACCATACCGGGCCTTGCGGCGGAAGGGCGGTGGGTTCTTTCGAAGGTGCGTACGGATTCCGTCAGAGTGCCGTGGAGCGGACGGCGTCCGGGCGGCCGGGCCCGCGAAGGACCCCCCGAAATGCCGACGGCGCCCGGCAGCGAGGCCGGCCACCCGTATGGATGGCCGGCCTCGTTGCCGGGCGCCTGCGGTGTCGCGGACCCGCTCCGGTGGGATCGGGCCGCCCACCGGCCCCGAGGCCGCGTCGCGCGCGGCTGAGTGCTGCCGTGCCCCCGAGTAGGACGGCAGCGGTGACGGCAGGAGGTACCACCCCGCCGATGGCGGGGCGTGACCGCCTCCGGGCGGGATCAGCTTTCGGCGAGGATGTGGGACAGCTCCCGGTCGAGGTCGAAGTGGCGGTGTTCGGTGCCGGGTGGCACCGCGGCGTCCGTCCGCTTGAGAAATGACTCAAGCGCCCGGGCCGGGGCTTCCAGCAGGGCTTCTCCTTCCGGAGAGCTCAGCGCGATGCAGACCACCCCTTGCCCGTGGCTGCGGGACGGCCAGACCCGGACGTCGCCGGTACCGGTCGGTCGGTGCAGCCCCTCCGCGAGGAGATCTCGGGCGAACACCCACTCCACGGTCTCGTCGGCGCCCGTGTGGAACGTGGCGTGCACGGCGTAGGGGTCGGCGGTGTCGTAGCGCAGGCCCGCGGGGACGGGCAGTGAGGACTCGCTGGACACGATGAGGCGCAGGTGCAGCTCGCAGCTGACCGTGGTGTTCATAAGCGCCATGGCCTTTCGCTCAGTGTGCGCTCGGGGAATCGCACGTCGGCGAACGGACCATCCCACCCCCAAGCCCGATGTAAACCCCTCTGTCCCGATTCGGGCGCGAGTCGTACCCCTTACGGCGCATTGCGGAATCATCCCGGAGTGGCCCGGTCGGGCATTACCGGGCCGCTTCTTGGTTAGTTTCCTGGCATGACTGTGCGAAACGACAAGACGGCCAAGAACACGGGATCGGGTGAACCGGTCACGTCGGATGACGCGGCCGGCTCCCGCGCCCCGGCGTTCGTCCGCCGCTCGCGGCCGCTGCACCTCACCTGGCAGGTGGCGATCTTCCTGGCCGGCCTCGCCGTGGTCGTCCTCGGCGTGATCATGCTGCCGCTGCCCGGCCCCGGCTGGGTGGTGATCTTCCTGGGCATGGGGGTCTGGGCCACCGAGTTCGACTGGGCCCGGTTGGTGCTGCGGTGGAGCCGCCGCAAGGTCGCCGAGGCCGCCCGGCGGGCCATGGACCCGCGGGTGCGCCGCCGCAACCTCACCGTCACCGCCATCGGCCTCGCCGCGGTCGTCGGGATCGGCGGCTGGTACTTCGCCCGCTACGGCCTGGCCGTCCCCTGGACGGCGGGCGAGAGCTGAGCCGCCCGGGGCCGGGGGCCGCCGTGACCAGGGTGTTCGGACCACCCTCCGGGATGCGGTAATGTTTTCCCTGCACCCGGGCGATTAGCTCAGCGGGAGAGCACTTCGTTCACACCGAAGGGGTCACTGGTTCGATCCCAGTATCGCCCACCGGAATGCATTGTGATACGTGAGGCCCAGCCGATTATCGGCTGGGCCTCACGTGTATTTCCGGAATCCATCCGAAGAGCCATCCGGAATGCGGCTGAGGCTCAGTCATCTTCCGCGTGGAGCGCGAGTTCTGCGGATGCGCCAGCAGTACCCGGAAGGGGCGAGTTGTACGACGACCGCCAAATGGTGCTACTGTTCTTCTCGTTGCCCGGGCGATTAGCTCAGCGGGAGAGCACTTCGTTCACACCGAAGGGGTCACTGGTTCGATCCCAGTATCGCCCACCGGACAGCACGCAGGCCCTGACCAGGAAACCGGTCAGGGCCTGCGGCGCGTTCGGGGCCGGCGCTCGCGGGCATCCGCCGGCCGCCGCTACGCCGCCGCCTCGCAGCCGTGCTCGGGCTCCAGCCGGCGGCCGCAGCCGCACCGGGCCGGCCGCAGCGGCCAGGACAGGTCCACCCGCTCCGGCGTCCCCGACCGGTCGAACCAGTTCTGCAGCCCCCGCGCCTGCGCCGCGTGCCAGACCGCCTGCCGCAGGTGCAGCTCCGCCGCCGTCAGCCCGCCCAGCGCCGCCGGGTAGCGGGCGCCTATCCGCCGGGTCAGCGCCAGCGCCGCCGTCGCGTCCGCCGCCGCGTCGTGCGCCCCGGCCAGCTCCACGCCGTAGTGCGCGCACAGGTCGGTCAGCGTCCGACGGCCCTTGCGGTAGCGGTCCACGTGCTTGTCCAGCACCCGCGGATCCAGCACCACCAGCCCGGCCGTGCCCACCCGGTCGGTCAGCGTCAGCCCGTGATGGCGGCGCAGCTCCCGGTCCAGCAGCGTCAGGTCGTACGGCGCGTTCATCACCACCACCGGGCGCCCGGCCCTCGCCTGGTCCGCCAGCGCGCGGGTGACCTCCGCCACCACCGCGCCGACCGGGCGCCCGTGCGTCCGGGCGTGCTCGTCGGTGATGCCGTGCACCGCCCGGGCACCGTCCGGGATCGGGACGCCCGGATCGGCGAGCCAGGTGGTGGTCTGCACCGGCCGACCCGGGGCGAGTTGGACGACCAGGGCGGCCGAGACGATCCGATCGGTCTCGACGTCCACGCCGGTGGTCTCGGTGTCGAAGGAGGCGAGTGGGCCGGTGTACCAGTGCTGCTGCATGACTGCCCCTCAGGCGAGCGTTCCGCGCGCCCGGTTGATACCCGGTTCTGACACCCGTTCAACCGTTTGGCGCAAGCCCGACCGGGGATCCTGCCCGTGGGCCCGTCGTTCCGATCCGGACGGGCCCGGAGCAGGGGGAGGCCACGGGGCGATGGCACTGACGCAGCCGCAGCCCGAGGGGGCGGCGGCCGTTCTACGGGGGAACCTGGCGGTCACCGCCTGCATGGAGACGCTGCAGGTCGGCTATCTGCACGCGGTCGCCGCCGCGGCCGGCTGCTCGCTCTCCCAGCCGTTCCCGGACAACGGGATCGACTGGCAGGTCAGCCACGGCTCCCGGGCGCACGAGGTGGACGACGAGGTCACCATCAAGATCCAGCTGAAGGCCACCCAGCAGATCGCGGCCGATCCGACCGGGCCGTTCTTCAGCTTCACCCTCGACAACGACCACCTGCGCAAGCTCGCCCGGGCGAGGGTCGCCGTGCCGCGCATCCTGGTCGTGATGCTGCTGCCGCGGCGGGTCGACCGCTGGCTGCACGCCCGCCCGGACGCGCTGGAACTGCGGCACTGCTGTTACTGGGTCAACCTGGCCGGCCACCCGGTCACCGGACAGCGGCGCACCAACGTGCGGGTCCCCACCGGCAAGGTCTTCGACGACCGCGCGCTCTGCGACATCATGGCCCGGGTCGGCGCGGGTGGCAGCCCGTGACCGCCCGCCCCGGTCCCGGCCCCGGCAGCGAGGAGCAGCACCCATGACACCGCCGCACGCACCCGGCGAGCCGGTCCAGGCCCTGCCCGACCCCGCCGCCGTCGACCCGGCGGTGCTCGCCACCCTGCTCGCCCGGCACGGCTGGGTCCGGCGCGGCGGCCCCGCCGCCCGCTACGGCCGCTGGACGCCGCCCGACGACGAGTCCGGCACCAGCGTCCTCGTCCCCGCCGGGGACGGCTTCGACGACGCCGTCGACCTCCTCGCCGACGCCGTCACCGCGCTGTCCCGCTCCTCCACCCCGTCCGCCCGCGCCATCCTGCTCGCACTCGCCGTCCCCGGCGACGAACTGCGCTGGCACCGGGAGCCGGCCGGCCCCGCCGAGGCCGCCACCTGGGACGACGCCGAGCGGCTCCAACGGGCGGCCCGCGCGATGCTCGCCGCCGGGGCCAAGGCCGGCCGGGCCACGGCCGCCTACTTCGGCGCCCGGCTGGACGCCCACGCCGGGGACTTCCTGGACCGCGTCCTGGTCGTCGAGCAGGGCGCGGCCCTCACCGCCTACACCCCCGCGCCCGAGGGCCGGGCCGCCGTCACCACCCTGGTCCGCGCCCTGGAGGCACTGCGCGACGCCGTCGACTACCGCCGGGTCAGCGGGGGGCCCGAGGCCTTCGAGAACGCCGTCCAGGCCGGAGTCAGCCGGGAACTCGTCCAGTCCGTCGAGGACCTGGTCCGCGGCGCGACGGCGACCAGGCTGACCGTCGCCTGGTCCGCCGCCGCCGGGACCCCGGGCGGCTTCGGGGACCGCCGGGTCGTCCTCGACTTCTCGCCCGGCGACCTGCCCGCCCTCACCGAGGCCGCCGAACTGCTCGAACGGATCGAGCCCGCCGTCGCCGTCACCGTCGTCGGCGTGGTCGTCCGGCTCAAGCGCGCAGACCCGGCCGGACCGGGCGCGGTGCGGCTGCGCGTCCTCGGCGGCGCCGAAGTCCGCGAACTCAAGCTCCGCCTGCCCGACCCCGACTACCGGCTCGCCGCCGAGGCCCACCTCGCGGGCCTGCCGGTCCGGGTCGCCGGCCGGCTGGAGAGCCGCGGCGGCTTCCGCCGGCTCACCCGGCCGCAGGGCCTGGAACTGTGCGGCTGGGAGGACGCCGACCGCGAGCGGCTGCTGAAGTCCCTCGGGGAGGGACTCGGCGAAGAACTCGGCGAAGAGCTCGACGGAGGCCTCGGGGAAGGGGGGGAGGGGGCGTAGGTGCGCGGCCGGGTCGACGCGCTCGGTACCATCGTCACGCGCAGCGCAGTGTTGCGTCCTCTGAATCCAGCACGTCAGGAGAGACCGGTGACGGACGTCCGGGTAATCATCAACCGCGAACCCGATCGGGAAGAGCGCGTGGTGACCACGGGCACTACGGCCGCCGAGCTCTTCGCCGACGACCGCTCGATCATCGCCGCCCGCGTCGGCGGCCAGCTCAAGGACCTCGCGTACGCCGTCCAGGACGGCGACGAGGTCGAGCCGGTCGCGATCGGCAGCAAGGACGGCCTGGACATCCTGCGCCACTCCACCGCGCACGTCATGGCGCAGGCCGTGCAGCAGCTCTACCCCGAGGCCAAGCTCGGCATCGGCCCGCCGGTCAAGGACGGCTTCTACTACGACTTCGACGTCGAGAAGCCCTTCCACCCCGATGACCTCAAGGCCATCGAGAAGCGGATGCAGGAGATCATCAAGCGCGGGCAGAAGTTCTCCCGCCGCGTGGTCACCGACGAGTCCGCCCGCGAGGAGCTGGCCGCCGAGCCGTACAAGCTGGAGCTGATCGGCCTCAAGGGCTCCGCCGCCACCGCCGGCGAGGGCGCCGACGTCGAGGTCGGCTCCGGCGAGCTCACCATCTACGACAACCTGGACGCCAAGACCGGCGAGCAGTGCTGGGGCGACCTCTGCCGCGGCCCGCACCTGCCCAGCACCCGGTACATCCCGGCGTTCAAGCTGATGCGCAACGCGGCCGCCTACTGGCGCGGCAGCGAGAAGAACCCGATGCTGCAGCGCATCTACGGGACCGCCTGGCCGACCAAGGACGAGCTCAAGGCCCACCTCGACTTCCTGATCGAGGCCGAGAAGCGCGACCACCGCAAGCTCGGCAACGAGCTGGACCTCTTCTCCATCCCCGAGGAGATCGGCTCCGGCCTCGCCGTCTTCCACCCCAAGGGCGGCATCATCCGCCGGGCGATGGAGGACTACTCGCGCAAGCGGCACGAGGAAGAGGGCTACGAGTTCGTCTACACCCCGCACGCCACCAAGGGGAAGCTCTTCGAGAAGAGCGGCCACCTCGACTGGTACGCGGACGGTATGTACCCGCCCATGCAGCTCGACGAGGGCGTGGACTACTACCTCAAGCCGATGAACTGCCCGATGCACAACCTGATCTTCGACGCGCGCGGCCGCTCGTACCGTGAACTGCCGCTGCGCCTCTTCGAGTTCGGGACGGTGTACCGCTACGAGAAGTCCGGCGTCGTGCACGGCCTGACCCGCGCCCGCGGCTTCACGCAGGACGACGCGCACATCTACTGCACCCGCGAGCAGATGGCGGAGGAGCTCGACTCGACGCTGACCTTCGTGCTCAACCTGCTCCGCGACTACGGCCTGACCGACTTCTACCTGGAGCTGTCGACCAAGGACCCGGTCAAGTACGTCGGCTCGGACGAGACCTGGGAGGAGGCCACCGCCGTCCTCGCCAGCGTGGCCGAGAAGCAGGGGCTGCCGCTGGTGCCGGACCCGGGCGGCGCGGCCTTCTACGGCCCGAAGATCTCGGTCCAGGCGCGCGACGCGATCGGCCGGACCTGGCAGATGTCGACGATCCAGCTCGACTTCAACCTCCCGATCCGTTTCGATCTTGAGTACACGGCGGCGGACGGCTCGCGCCAGCGGCCGGTCATGATCCACCGCGCGCTGTTCGGCAGCATCGAGCGGTTCTTCGCGGTGCTGCTGGAGCACTACGCCGGCGCCATGCCGCCGTGGCTGGCCCCGGTCACCGTGACCGGCATCCCGATCACCGACGAGCACGTGCCGTACCTGCTGGAGGTCGCGGCCGAGCTGAAGAAGCAGGGGATCCGGGTCGAGGTGGACACCTCGGACGACCGCATGCAGAAGAAGATCCGCAACGCCCAGAGGTCCAAGACGCCGTTCATGCTCATCGCGGGCAACGACGACGTCGAGGCGGGCGCGGTGTCCTTCCGCTACCGCAACGGCGAGCAGAAGAACGGCGTGCCGGTGGCGGACGCCGTCGCCGAGATCGTGGAAGCGGTGAAGAACCGCATCCAGGTGTGACGCCTTCGGACCACCACGCGCGGGGCGGGCTCTTCATGAGTCCGCCCCGCGCGGCTTTGCAAGCAGCGCTGGGCGAATATGCTGATCAGCATGACGACTGAGCCGGAACTGCAGCGGGGCGTCGGGGAGCCGGACGGCTTCCGCCGCCTGTGGACCCCCCATCGGATGGCGTACATCCAGGGTGAGAACAAGCCCACCGGTCCGGCTCCGGACGACGGTTGTCCGTTCTGCTCGATCCCCTCGCTGAGCGACGAGGACGGGCTGGTCATCGCCCGGGGCGCCGCCGTGTTCGCGGTGCTGAACCTGTACCCGTACAACGGCGGCCACTTGATGGTGGTCCCGTACCGGCACGTCGCGGACTACACCGACCTGGACGAGGCGGAGACGGCCGAGCTGGCCGACTTCACCAAGCGGGCGATGACCGCGCTGCGGGCGGCCTCGGGGGCGCACGGGTTCAACATCGGGATGAACCAGGGCACGGCGGCCGGTGCCGGGATCGCGGCGCACCTGCACCAGCACGTGGTGCCGCGCTGGGGCGGGGACACCAACTTCATGCCGGTGGTCGGCCACACCAAGGTGCTGCCGCAACTGCTGGCGGACACCCGGAAGATGCTGGCCGAGGCCTGGCCGCAGGACTGATCGGGAACGCCGGAGGGGCCCGTCACCGCTGAGTCGGTGGCGGGCCCCTCCGGCGTGCGCGGGCCGGGGTTACTCGAACTGGTCGACCTTGTACGGGCGGGTGCCCTGGGCCTCGGACTTGATGATCGACGCGCGGTTCTTGAAGCGGTCGGTGTCCAGGTCGTGCTCCTCCAGGAACTCCAGGGTGGCGGCGTGCACGGCGCCGAGGACCGGGACGGAGGCGTTGAGCGCGTTGTCGGTCATGAACCGGCTGCCCCACGGCGGGCTCGCCCAGGCGTGCCGGAAGCCGAACGGCTCGGGCAGGCCCAGGCCGCCGCCGAGCCAGGAGAGCAGCCCGGGGGCGCGGGTGAGCGGCGCGCGCAGGGCCTGGCGGACCACCTCGTCGTTGTCGATCAGGGGGAGCTTGACGGTGCGCTCCTCCCAGAACTTGCCGGTCTTCTGGACGGTCTTCTCCTTGGCCGAGGGCTTGTCGGAGAAGACGCCGTTGACCGGGCCGAGCGCGTAGCCGGCGACGGTGACGGTGAGGGTGTTGGCGAGCAGGGTGACGGTGACGGTGAAGGTGATGATCAGCTTGCCGTCGAAGGTGATGAACTGGGTGGCGAGGTAGTGCCGGGGGCCGCCGCCGGCGAAGGTCTGCTTGTCGGCGATGGTCTGGAGGGCGAAGTCGCGCATCCGGTCGCCGTCCATGTCGGCGTTGCCGGGGCGGGAGATCTCGTCGGCGTTCTCGCCGATTTCGAGGACCGCCCACTGCTTGACCGTGATGTTGGTCATCCCGCTGTTGGCGACCTCGCTGACGGCGAGCCCCTTGAGGTGTGAGGAGATCTTCCGGACGAGGTCCCAGGGGTGGAAGGCGCGGAAGTCGGAGTGGCCCGCGGCGGGGCGCATCACGTCGACCAGGCGCCATTCGCCCCAGCGCTTGCCGACGCCGAGGATGCCCTTGGGGCCGGCGTAGTGCTGGACGTTGGTCTCCTGCTCGGCCTCCATGCGGGCGAGCTTGTCGCGCAGGTCGACGGCCTTCTTGTCGAGGTCGTCGCGGGGGACGGCCTTGGAGACGGTGGCGGCGACGGAGCTGCCCTCGGCGAGGGCGAGCCAGCGTTCGCGGAGCTCCTTGGTGGAGCGCAGCACGATGCGCCGGGCGAGGATCCCGCCGATGATCGGCGGGATCATGGCGACGCGCAGGTAGACGCCGAGCGGGCCGTGGGCGGGGGGCTTGACGAGGAACAGGACGGAGACCACGGCTGCGGCCAGGAGCGCGAGGGCGCCGTAGAGCTCGTCCTGGAGGGCCTTGCCCTTCATGAGGTAGATGCGCAGGTAGAACGCACCGATCCAGATCAGGGTGCCGGGCAGGGCGAGCAGGCCGAAGAGCAGGGTGACCACGGTGAGCTTGCGGTCCCGTGCGGCCCGCAACTCCTGTGCGGCCAGGCAGTGTTCGACGATCTGGCGGGTGTCGGTGCCGAACGAGGGCACGATCGGCTTGCGCCCGGCACCGACGGTGCGGGAGATGACGGCGGCGCTGAACGCCTCGCCGAGGTTCGCCTCGAAGAGCTTGAACCGGGGCTTCTTGTGGGTCGCGGTGGTGACCTTGCCGACGAAGTCCTCGATCTTGCCGTCGCGGTACGCGACCGAGGAGAGCGCCGGGGTGACTCCGGTTTGCGGCCCGGCGTCGGTGCGGGGTATCTGCGCACCCGGAGTCATGTCGAGTGTGGTCACGGTGGCGTCCCCTCCTCCCCTTGTCAGCGGCAGGTTATCGTGCCGTGGTGTCGCCGCGCGCATGATCGTCTGAAGTGCCGTCACGATCCGGCCGCGCCCGGGCTTGAGAGGCATGATGCCCAGCTTCGGGCTGGTCGATACCCGGTCGGCGGCGGGTCGTCGGGGTGGGGCAGGATGGCCGTGACGGCGAGGAAGGGAGCCCAGGCGATGGATCCGGTGCTGGTGTTCGACGGGGACTGTTCGTTCTGCTCGTCCTGCGTGCGGTGGGCGGAGCGCTATCTGCGGCAGACGCTGGCCTCGGGGGGCTGGGACGCGGTGCCGTTCCAGTTCGAGGACCTGGCGGCGCTGGACGCGCGCGCGGGCGGGCGGGGCGAGGTGACCGCGGAGCGGGCGGAGCGCGAGGTGCTGTGGGTGACGCCGGCGGGCCGGGTGTACGGGGGCGCGCAGGCGGTGGCGCGGCTGCTGATGCGTTCGGGCGGCGCGTGGGCGTACCTGGGGGCGGTGCTGGCGTCGGCGCCGGTGCGGCCGGTGGCGGGCCTGGCGTACCGCTGGGTGGCGCGCAACCGGCACCGGATGCCGGGGGGTACGGCGGCGTGCGCGCTGCCTCGGCGCCAGGGCGCTCAGTCGGTGTAGCGGGTGGCCAGGGCGGTCGGCATGGGTTCGTGGCGCAGGTAGGCGCGGGAGAACTCGGCGGTGCCGTGGGTGAGTGAGCGCAGGTCGACCGGGTAGCGGACGAGTTCGAGTTCGGGGACTTCGGCGCGCAGCAGGGTCAGGCCGGGGCCGCCGGTCTCGGTGCCGAGGACGCGGCCGCGGCGGGCGGAGAGGTCGCCGAGGACGGCGCCGAGGTAGTCGTCGGGCAGCAGGACGGTGACGGCGGCGACGGGTTCGAGCAGCCGGATGACGGCGTGTTCGGCGGCGTCGCGCAGGGCGAGGGCGGCGGCGGCCTGGAAGGCCGCGTCGGAGGAGTCCACGGAGTGGGCCTTGCCGTCGGTGAGGGTGACCCGGACGTCGACGAGCGGGTGGCCGGTGGCGACGCCCTTGGCGAGCTGGGCGCGCAGGCCCTTCTCGACGGAGGGGATGAAGTGCTTGGGGACGGCGCCGCCGACGACGTGTTCCTGGAACTCGAAGCCGGAGCCGGCCGGGAGGGGTTCGACCTCCAGGTCGCAGATGGCGTACTGGCCGTGGCCGCCGGACTGCTTGACGAGCCGGCCGTGGCCGGCGGCGGCGGTGCCGAAGGTCTCGCGGAGGGCGACCTGGGGTTCGACGGTGTCGACGTGGACGCCGTGCCGGGTCCGCAGGCGGTCGAGGACGACCTCGGCGTGGGCCTCGCCGGTGCACCAGAGGACGAGCTGGTGGGTGGCGGGGTTCTGTTCGAGGCGTAGGGCCGGGTCCTCGGCGGTGAGGCGGGTGAGGGCCTGGGAGAGCTTGTCGTCGTCGGCCTTGCTGTGGGCTTCGACGGCGATCGGGAGCAGGGGCTCGGGGAGGTTCCAGCCGTCGAGGTCGACGGGGTGGCCGGGGTCGTGGACGGTGTCGCCGGCGCGGGCGGTGGTGAGCTTGGCGATGCAGACGAGGTCGCCGGCGACGGCGTGCGGGACGGGCCGCTGGAGCTTGCCGAAGGGGCTGCTGAGGGCGGTGACGCGTTCGTCGCCGTTCTGGTCGGCGCTGTGGGCGGGGCCGGCGAGGTGGATGCGGGTGTCGGGGCGCAGGGTGCCGGCGTACAGGCGCAGCAGGCTGATCCGGCCGACGTAGGTGTCGCCGGTGACGCGGACGACCTGGGCGGCGAGCGGGGCGTCGGGGTCGCAGTCGGGGGCTGGGCGGGTGCGTTCGGTGGGGTCGGGGAAGGTGTGGACGATCAGGTCGAGGAGTTCGGTGGCGCCGAGGCCGTTCTCGCTGGTGGGGACGGCGGGGTGGAGGGCGCAGCCGAGGACTTCGCGGCGCAGGCCGGCTTCGAGGGCGTCGGTGTCGAGGGTGTCGCCGGAGAGGTAGCGCTCCATGAGGGTGTCGTCCTGGCCGGAGATGGCCTCGACGAGGCTGTCGTGGGCGGGCCCGGTGTCGGGCAGCGGGGTGGCCCGGCCGTAGGTGTCGCCGGTGAGCACGTCGACGCTGCCGTCGGGGCGGCCGTCGTGGAGGACGGGCAGGAAGAGCGGGCGGAGGGTGTCGGGGCCCAGGTCGAAGGCGTCGTGGCAGGCGGTGAGGATGTCGTCGAAGCCGGTGCGGGCGAGGTCGAGTTTGGCGACGGCGATGGCGCGCGGGATGCCTTCGGCGGCGCACTCGCGCCAGAGTGCGCGGGTGGGGGCGGTGACGGGGTCGGTGGCGGAGACGACGAAGACGGCGGCGTCGGCGGCGT
Source organism: Kitasatospora sp. NPDC058243 (assembly GCF_042882025.1). NCBI lineage: Bacteria > Bacillati > Actinomycetota > Actinomycetes > Kitasatosporales > Streptomycetaceae > Kitasatospora > Kitasatospora sp. NPDC058243. The sequence goes on along the minus strand of NZ_JBHVWW010000070.1, from coordinate 34,713 downwards.
GCAGGGCGGCGCGCAGGTCGGCGGTGAAGTCGGGGTGGCCGGGCGGGTCGATCAGGTTGATCTTGACGCCCTTCCATTCGAGCGGGAGCAGCGAGAGCTGGACGGAGCGCTGCTGGTGGTGCTCGATGTCCTCGTGGTCGGAGACGGTCGTGCCGTCGGTGACGCGACCGGCCCGGCCGGTGGCGCCGGAGGCGAGGGCGAGGGATTCGGCGAGGGTGGTCTTGCCCACACCGCTGGAGCCGATGAGGACGACGTTGCGCAGGTCCCGGGGGGCGGTGACGGCGGGCGCCTGGGCGGCTCGTGCCGTGCTGCGGTCGGGCATCGGGGTCTCCTCCCGTCGCGCCGGGGCTGTCCTTCGAAAGTGTAGGTGCGGGTGCTGCGGCGGCGCGTGTCGTACGGGTGGGCGGTGACCGTCCGTGTGTGGGACGTGGCCGGGGTGTCGTCGGGCGGTGCGTGCGACGGAGCGTGCCTCCGGCCTGGCTACGATGGGTGGGCCGGACGGGCTGATCCGTCCGGCCGTCTGCCGCGCGTGTTGCGCCAGGCGGGTACCAGGGAGATCGGAGCGGTCGGGAAGGCCATGCTCAACAAATACGCGCGTGCCTTCTTCACACGTGTTCTGACCCCGTTCGCCGCGTTCCTGATCCGGCTGGGCGTGAGCCCGGACGCCGTGACGCTGATCGGTACGGCCGGTTCGGTGGCCGGTGCGCTGGTGTTCTTCCCGCGCGGGGAGTTCTTCTGGGGCACCATCACGATCACGCTGTTCATCTTCTCGGACCTGGTGGACGGGAACATGGCCCGCCAGCTGGGCCGGAGCACCAGGTGGGGGGCGTTCCTGGACTCCACGCTGGACCGGGTCGCGGATGCGGCGATCTTCGGTGGTCTGGCGATGTGGTACGCGGGCAAGGGTGACGACAACCTGCTGTGCGCGGTGGCGATCTGCTGCCTGGCGAGCGGGCTGGTGGTGTCGTACACCAAGGCGCGGGCGCAGAGCCAGGGGCTGCCGTGCGACGTGTCGGGGCTGGTGGAGCGGGCCGAGCGGCTGGTGGCCAGCCTGGTGGCGGCCGGGGTCGCGGGTCTGCACAAGTTCGGGGTGCCGTACGTGGAGTGGCTGCTGCCGGTGGCGCTGTGGCTGGTGGCGGTGGGCAGTCTGGTGACGGTGTTCCAGCGCATGCTGACCGTGCGCCGGGAGGCGTTCGAGGCCGACCGAGCGGCGGCCGGGAGCTGATGGGGGGCGTCCTGCGGTGACGGACCGACTGGTGTACTGGGCGTACGCGCTGGGCTGGGCGGTGCTGAAGCACCTGCCGGAGCGGGTGGCGCGGGGCCTGTTCGACCGGCTGGCGGACTACGCCTGGCGCCGGCGCGGCAAGCGGGTGCTCCAGTTGGAGGCGAACCTGCGCCGGGTCCGTCCAGGGCTGGACGAGGCGGGCCTGCGGGCGCTGTCCCGGGCCGGGATGCGCTCGTACCTGCGGTACTGGATGGAGTCGTTCCGGCTGCCGGTCTGGAGCCGGGAGCGGGTGGCCCGGGACGTCCGGTCGGAGGGCCTGGAGAACCTGCGAGAGCACATCGAGGCCGGTCGGGGCGCGGTGATCGCGCTGCCGCACATGGGCAACTGGGACCTGGCGGGCACCTGGGTGGCGCAGCTGGGCTTCCCGTTCACCACGGTCGCGGAGCGGTTGAAGCCGGAGCGGCTGTTCGACCGGTTCGTGGAGTTCCGGGAGGGCCAGGGCATGGAGGTCCTGGCGTTGACCGGGGGCGGGGTGAACGTGATCGGCACGCTCGCGCGACGGCTGCGCGAGGGCCGACTGGTCTGCCTGGTGGGGGACCGGGACCTCTCGGAGGCGGGCGTGGAGGTGTCGTTCTTCGGGGAGGCGACCCGGATGCCGGCCGGTCCGGCGGCGCTGTGCCAGCGCACCGGGGCGGCGCTGCTGCCGGTGACGCTCTGGTACGACGGCCCGGTGATGCGGGCGCGGATCCACCCCGAGGTGCCGGTGCCGCAGGAGGGCGACCGCAAGGAGCGGACGCAGGCGATGACGCAGGCGCTGGCGCAGGTGTGGGAGCAGGCGATCCGCGAGCACCCCGAGGACTGGCACATGCTGCAGCGGTTCTGGCTGGCCGACCTCCCGGTCCGTGAGACGGTGGAGGAGGCGGCCGCGCCGCACTCCGAGGCGGCCCGGGCGGCCGCGCCGGAGCCGGCCGGCGAGCCGGCGGCCGAGGCCTCCGGGGCCTGATCCCGGCCAGCAGGAGTACCCGAAGGAGCATGAGGAACCCGTGAAGATCGGCATCGTCTGCCCGTACGACTGGGACGTCCCCGGTGGGGTGCAGTTCCACATCCGGGACCTGGCCGAGCACCTGATCGGTCTGGGCCACGAGGTCTCGGTGCTGTCGCCGGCCGAGGACGAGGAGGCGCTGCCGCCGTACGTGGTCGGTGCCGGGCGGGCGGTGGCGGTGCCGTACAACGGGTCGGTGGCGCGGCTGAGCTTCGGCGTCCTGTCGGCGGCGCGGACGCGGCGGTGGCTGCACGAGGGCCGGTTCGACATCCTGCACGTGCACGAGCCGGCCGCGCCGAGCGTGTCGATGCTGGCCGCCTGGTCGGCGTCCGGGCCGATGGTGGGGACGTTCCACACCTCCAACCCGCGCTCGCGGGCGATGATCGCGGCCTCGCCGATCCTGCAGCCCGGCCTGGAGAAGATGCGGGCGCGGATCGCGGTGTCGGAGTACGCCCGGCGGACGCTGGTCGAGCACCTGGGCGGCGACGCGGTGGTGATCCCGAACGGCGTGGACGTCGGCTTCTTCGCGGACGCCGAGCCGGACGAGCGCTGGCGCGGCGGCGCGGCGGCGGGGGAGCCGGGCACGATCGGCTTCGTCGGCCGCATCAACGAGCCGCGCAAGGGCCTGCCGACGCTGCTGGCGGCGCTGCCGAAGATCCTGGCCGAGCGGCCGGGCGTGCGGCTGCTGGTGGCGGGCAAGGGGGACGAGGAGGAGGCCGTCGCCGGCCTGGCGCCGGAGGTGCGCCGGCAGGTGGAGTTCCTCGGCATGGTGAGCGACCGCGACAAGGCCCGGCTGCTGCGCAGCGTGGACCTGTACGTGGCGCCGAACACCGGTGGCGAGAGTTTCGGGATCATCCTGGTCGAGGCGATGTCGGCGGGCGCCCCGGTGCTGGCCAGCGACCTGGACGCGTTCAAGCAGGTGCTGGACGGCGGGGACGCGGGCGAGCTGTTCCCGGTGGAGGACGCGGACGCGCTGGCTGCTGCGGCGCTGCGGCTGCTGGGCGATCCGGGGCGGCTGGGGGAGCTGAGCAAGGCCGCTTCGCGGTACGTGCGGCGGTTCGACTGGTCGACGGTCGGTGCGGACATCCTGGCGGTGTACGAGACGGTGGCGGCGGGGGCCGCGGCGGTGGTCGAGGAGGACGTGCGCAGCGGCCGGCGCGGCCGGTTCGGGCTGGCGCGGGACTGAGTGCGGGACCGAGCCCGGCCGGCCCGGGACTTTTCCGGGGTGCCGGCGGCGTTAGGGTCGGTCGACCGTATTCGGGCACGACGCATGGGGGCACCGATGCCGCAGATCTCCGTCGACTACTCGCCGAGCCTGGCCGGCTCCTTCGACCGCCGGGCGCTGGGCGTGGCGATCAACCGGCTCGCGGTGGGGACGATCGACGCGAAGCCGGAGGCGTGCAAGACGCTGTTCCGGCAGAACGACGACTTCGTGGTGGGGGAGGGCGAGGAGGCCGCCGCGCAGGTGTACGTCGAGTTCCAGATCTTCCCGGGCCGTACGCCGGAGGCGAAGGCGGCGCTCAGCGAGGGCGTGCTGGCGCTGCTGGCCGAGCACGTCGCGCCGGCGCCGGGCACCCGGCTGCACACCGCGGTGAACGTCTCCGACATCGACCGCGGGTCCTACCGGAGCGCGAGCGCGGAGGGCTGAGCCGGTGACACCCGGTAGCGTTGCGCCCCGTGACTACCTGGATCTGGGCCGGCGTGGCCGTGGTGCTGTTCGGCATGTACCTGAGTTGGACGGCCGGTCGGTTGGACCGGCTGCACGCCAGGATCGACGCCGCGCGGGCGGCGCTGGACGCGCAGCTGGTCCGTCGGGCCTCGGTGGCGATGGAGCTGGCCACGTCCTCGCTGCTGGACCCGGCGGCCTCGCTGCTGCTGCTGGACGCGGCGCACGCGGCCCGGCAGGCCGAGGACGACCAGCGTGAGGTGGCGGAGAGCCAGCTGAGCCTGGCGCTGCGGGCGGTGTTCGCCGAGCCGGAGCAGGTGGCGGCGCTGGTGGCGGAGCCGGGCGGCGAGGACGCGGTGCGCGACCTGACGGCGGCGGTGCGCCGGGCGCCGATGGCGCGCCGGTTCCACAACGACGCGGTGCGGGCGGCCCGGGCGGTGCGCGAGCACCGTCTGGTGCGGTACTTCCGGCTGGCGGGGAAGGCTCCGTTCCCGCTGGCGTTCGAGATGGACGATGCTCCGCCGCCCGCGCTCACGCCCGAAGGGGCACCCGCCTAGGCTGTGCTCGGATACGGCCCGTTTGTCGCATCCCGTCGTCCGGGCTGGACTTGGTGGCGCATGGTTGCGTCACCCGTTCCGCCTACCATAGGGCGATAGCACTGGTTCATCTTCGAGTGAGGTCTCACGTGTCCACCACCCCCACCACCGCAGACCAGCCGCAGATCGGTACCGCCCGGGTGAAGCGCGGCATGGCCGAGCAGCTCAAGGGCGGTGTGATCATGGACGTGGTCAACGCCGAGCAGGCCAAGATCGCTGAAGACGCCGGCGCGGTGGCCGTCATGGCGCTGGAGCGGGTTCCGGCCGACATCCGCAAGGACGGCGGCGTGGCCCGGATGTCCGACCCGAACATGATCGAGGAGATCATCGAGGCGGTCTCCATCCCGGTGATGGCCAAGTCGCGGATCGGCCACTTCGTCGAGGCCCAGGTCCTCCAGTCGCTCGGCGTCGACTACATCGACGAGTCCGAGGTGCTGACCCCGGCCGACGAGGTCAACCACTCCGACAAGTGGGCCTTCACCACCCCCTTCGTCTGTGGCGCCACCAACCTGGGCGAGGCCCTGCGCCGCATCGCCGAGGGCGCGGCCATGATCCGCTCGAAGGGCGAGGCCGGCACCGGCAACGTCGTCGAGGCGGTCCGCCACCTGCGCCAGATCAAGAACGAGATCGCCAAGCTGCGCGGCTTCGACAACAACGAGCTGTACGCCGCCGCCAAGGAGCTGCGCGCCCCGTACGAGCTCGTCAAGGAGGTCGCCGAGCTCGGCAAGCTGCCGGTCGTGCTGTTCTCCGCCGGTGGCGTGGCCACCCCGGCCGACGCCGCGCTGATGCGCCAGCTCGGTGCCGAGGGCGTCTTCGTCGGCTCGGGCATCTTCAAGTCGGGCGACCCGGCCAAGCGCGCCGCCGCCATCGTGAAGGCCACCACCTTCTTCGACGACCCGAAGATCATCGCGGACGCCTCCCGCAACCTCGGCGAGGCCATGGTCGGCATCAACTGCGACACCCTGCCGGAGACCGAGCGCTACGCCAACCGCGGCTGGTAGTCGTCCCCTGTGCCGGGCCCCCCCCACGCCCCTGTTCGCGGTGGGGCGCGTCCCTCCCACCCCTCGAAAGACCGAAACAGGGCTAAAGACACTAAAACCCCCCTCCTCCGATTTCTCCTCCCCCCAGGTGACCTCCCCAGAAACC
>NZ_JBHVWW010000070.1:9842-29028 GCF_042882025.1 Kitasatospora sp. NPDC058243 | reverse complement strand
GCGGAACTTGGGGGGGGCGGGGGTGGGCACAAATTGAGACACCTGGCGGGAGACAGGGGGGGACGCCAACCGCGGTGGGGGGTCGCCCCTTGTGCGGGCCCGCCGCGGCGCTTGGGCGCGAGGCGGGCCGCGTCACGTACATCCGTAGAACGATCGAACGAGGTTGAAGACCGTGAGCACTCCAGTCATCGGCGTCCTCGCCCTCCAGGGTGACGTCCGCGAGCACCTGGTCGCGCTGGCCGAGGCCGACGCGCTCGCCCGTCCGGTGCGCCGTGCCGAGGAGCTGGCCGAGGTCGACGCGCTGGTGATCCCCGGGGGGGAGTCCACCACCATGTCCAAGCTGGCGCTGCTGTTCGGCGTGATGGACCCGCTGCGCGAGCGGGTCGCCGCCGGGATGCCGGTGTACGGCACCTGCGCGGGCATGATCATGCTGGCCGACAAGATCCTGGACGGCCGGGACGACCAGGAGACCGTCGGCGGCATCGACATGACCGTGCGCCGCAACGCCTTCGGCCGCCAGAACGAGTCCTTCGAGTCCGGTGTCGCCTTCGAGGGCCTGGGCGACGCGCCGGTGCACGGCGTCTTCATCCGGGCCCCCTGGGTCGAGGGCGTCGGCGCGGGTGTCGAGGTGCTGGCCGAGCTGCCCGCCGCGGACGGTCCGGAGAGCCGGATCGTGGCCGTGCGCCAGGGCAACCTGCTGGCGACCTCCTTCCACCCGGAGCTCACCGGCGACCACCGGGTGCACGCCTACTTCGTCGCGATGGTCGAGGAGCACCTGGGACGGCGCTGACCGTGTGCGCCTTTCCGGTGACGACACCGGTAAGATCTCATCTGTTTCATTTCCCTTTGGCGACGTAAAGGAGCTGGCGAATGTCCGGCCACTCTAAGTGGGCTACCACCAAGCACAAGAAGGCCGTGATCGACGCCAAGCGCGGCAAGCTCTTCGCCAAGATGATCAAGAACATCGAGGTGGCGGCGCGCACCGGCGGTTCCGACCCGGCCGGCAACCCGACCCTCTACGACGCCATCCAGAAGGCGAAGAAGAGCTCGGTCCCGATCGACAACATCAACCGCGCCGTCAAGCGCGGTGGCGGTCTGGAGGCCGGCGGCGCCGACTACCAGACGATCATGTACGAGGGCTACGGCCCGAACGGCGTCGCCGTCCTGATCGAGTGCCTCACCGACAACCGCAACCGCGCCGCCTCCGACGTGCGCGTCGCGATGACCCGCAACGGCGGCTCGATGGCAGACCCGGGCTCGGTGTCGTACCTGTTCACCCGCAAGGGCGTCGTGATCGTCCCCAAGGCTGACGGCGTGGACGAGGACAAGCTCTTCGAGGTCGTCCTCGACCAGGAGCCCGAGGAGATCAACGACCTCGGCGACGCGTTCGAGATCGTCTCCGAGGCCACCAAGATGGTCGCCGTGCGCACCGCGCTGGTGGACGCCGGTGTCGACTACGACTCGGCCGAGGCCAACTTCCTCCCGAGCATGCAGGTCGAGCTGGACGTCGACGGCGCCCGCAAGATCCTCAAGCTGATCGACGTGCTGGAGGACAGCGACGACGTGCAGAACGTCTTCGCCAACTTCGACATCTCCGACGAGGTCGGTGCGCAGCTCGACGCCGAGTGATCGTTCTCACTCCCCGGCCCGGGGGTCTCCCGACCGCCGGGCCGGTGTCTTTGCGGGCGCTGTCGGACCCGGACGGTAGCCTTCGCAGGTCGCCCGCCGTGGGCCGGAGGGCCTGCCCGGGCCGGAGCGCCCGGAGGCGGGCGGCGATCAACGAGAGGCGGGGCTGTGGTACGGGTACTGGGCGTGGACCCGGGGCTGACCAGGTGCGGGATCGGCGTGGTCGAGGGTGCGCCGGGGCGGCCGCTGCGGATGGTCGGGGTCGGTGTGGTGCGCACCCCCGCCGAGGAGGAGATCGGGCGGCGGCTGCTGCTGGTGGAGCAGGGCATGGAGGCCTGGCTCGACGAGCACGAGCCGGAGCTGGTCGCCGTCGAGCGGGTGTTCGCCCAGCACAACGTCCGGACGGTGATGGGCACCGCCCAGGCCAGCGCGGTCGCGATGCTCTGCGCCACCCGGCGCGGCATCCCGGTCACCCTGCACACCCCGAGCGAGGTCAAGGCCGCCGTCACCGGCTCCGGCCGGGCCGACAAGGCGCAGGTCACGGCCATGGTGCAGCGCCTGCTGCGGCTGGACGCCCCGCCCAAGCCCGCCGACGCCGCCGACGCGCTGGCGCTGGCCATCTGCCACATCTGGCGCGGCGGGGCGGTCAACCGCCTGGAAGCCGCGGTACGGGCGGCCCGCGCCACCCCCCTGAAAGGAAGCAGCCGGTGATCGCCTTCGTGCAAGGGCCCGTGGCAGCCATCTCCTCCGGACTCGCCGTGGTCGAGGTCGGCGGGGTCGGCATGGCCGTGCAGTGCACGCCGAACACGCTGGCCGGGCTCCGGCTGGGTGAGCCCGCCCGGCTCGCGACCTCGCTGGTGGTCCGGGAGGACTCGCTGACCCTGTTCGGCTTCGCGGACGACGACGAGCGCGCCGTCTTCGAGATCCTCCAGGCCGCGCCGGGCGTCGGCCCGAAGCTGGCGCAGGCGATCCTCGGGGTGCACAGCCCCGACGCGCTGCGGGCCGCGGTGGCCGGCGGCGACGAGAAGGCGCTGGTGGCCGTGCCCGGCATCGGGAAGGCGAAGGCCGCCAAGCTGCTGCTGGAGTACAAGGACAAGCTGGGCGCCCCGCACGGCGCGGTGCCGGCGCAGAAGCCGATCGCGAGCGGTCCGGCCCCCTGGAGCGAGCAGCTGCACTCGGCGCTGACCGGTCTCGGCTACGCTCCGCGCGAGGCGGACGAGGCGGTCGTGGCCGTCACCCCCGAGGCGGAGGCCCAGCAGACGCCGGACGTCGGCGCACTGCTCCGGCTCGCCCTGCGCGGCCTCAACCGATCCCGCTAAAGCCATCTGGCGATCTGTCCTCTTGTCGACTTTGGAGCATGTGCTGATGAGTCCGTACGACTCGGACCCGGGCGACCGGCTGGTGACGGCCGCCGCCGACGGGGAGGACCAGGCGGTCGAGGCGGCGCTGCGCCCCAAGCTGCTGGACGAGTTCATCGGTCAGGAGCGGGTGCGCGAGCAGCTGTCCCTGGTGCTCCAGGCGGCCCGAAAGCGCGGCAGCGCGCCCGACCACGTGCTGCTCAGCGGGCCGCCCGGGCTGGGCAAGACCACCCTGTCCATGATCATCGCCGCCGAGCTGGGCGCCCCGATCCGGATCACCTCCGGCCCGGCGATCCAGCACGCGGGGGACCTCGCGGCGATCCTCTCCTCGCTCGCCGAGGGCGAGGTGCTCTTCCTCGACGAGATCCACCGGATGTCCCGTCCGGCCGAGGAGATGCTCTACATGGCGATGGAGGACTTCCGGGTCGACGTGATCGTCGGCAAGGGCCCGGGCGCCACCGCCATCCCGCTGGAACTGCCGCCCTTCACCCTGGTCGGCGCCACCACCCGGGCCGGCCTGCTGCCGCCCCCGCTGCGCGACCGCTTCGGCTTCACCGGGCACATGGAGTTCTACGCCCCGGCCGAGCTCGAACGGGTGGTGCGCCGCTCGGCCACCCTGCTGGACGTGGAGATCGACCCGGCCGGCGCCGCCGAGATCGCCGGCCGCTCGCGGGGGACGCCGCGCATCGCCAACCGGCTGCTGCGCCGGGTCCGCGACTTCGCGCAGGTGCGGCACGACGGCCAGGTCACCGTCGAGATCGCCGCCCGGGCGCTGGACGTCTACGAGGTGGACGCCCGCGGTCTGGACCGGCTGGACCGCGCGGTGCTGACCGCGCTGCTGCGGCTGTTCGGCGGCGGACCGGTCGGTTTGTCGACTCTTGCGGTCGCGGTGGGGGAGGAGTCCGAGACGGTCGAGGAGGTGGCGGAGCCCTTCCTGGTCCGCGAGGGCCTGCTCGCCCGGACCCCGCGCGGCCGGATCGCCACCGCGGCGGCCTGGCAGCACCTCGGGCTGACCCCGCCGATCCAGACCACCCGGGGCGCCGTGCCCGCGCAATCCGAACTCTTCCGGGCCGACGAGGGCTGAACGGGTGATCGCCGCCCGACGGTTCCCGGGAGGCGTCCGATGCACCGCCCCGGTGAGTGGCCCGGGTGCGAGCCGGGGGCGAAGTCCGGGGAAACTGTGCAGGCGGAGGGTCGCCACTTTCGGCGGCAGGATGCGATGCTTGGCGTTGTCCGATCAGTTCGGGGTCGCCTAGACTCCGCCGGACCGCCCCGCTCACCTGACGGGCCGACCAATACCACACAGGCCGCCGGTCGGCGGCCCGTAAAGGACCCTGGCTGCAGTGAACTTCATCATCCTTCTCCTCCCGATCATCGCGATCGTGCTCATGTTCCGGTCGCAGAAGAAGCGCCAGTCGCAGATGCAGCAGATGCAGACCTCGCTGGAGCCAGGGGCGGGGGTGCGCACCATCGGCGGCCTGTACGCCACGGTGAAGGCGATCAACGAGGAGACCATCGAGCTGGAGATCGCGCCCGGCGTGGTCACCCACTTCACCAAGAGCGCGATCGCCGCTGTCCTGGAGCCCCAGGAGTACGACGCGATCATCAACGGTCGCCCCGCCGATGACGAGCTGGCCGAGCCGGAGGCCGAGGACGCCGACGCCGAGCCGGTCGAGGACAAGCCGCTGACGCTCACCAAGGACGGCGGCGCCAAGGGCGACGTCGAGGGCGGGGCTCCCGCGAGCAAGTAGTACGGTCGGGCACCAGCCCGGCCGCGCGGCCCAGTGCCGCGAGCCCACAGGACCTCAGGGCCGCAGAACCGCCATGCCCCCGTCCCGCCACAAGCCGGACGGGGGTCCGGTTGGGGGAGTGGCATGGACAGGGAGAAACGAGCAAGGTGGCAACACCCAAGTCGCGCCCGCGCGACGGCTACCCAGGGCGGGCGCTGGCCCTCATCCTGGTCGTCACCGTCGGACTGGTCGCCCTCATGTTCGGGACGGGCCACACCAAGCCCCGGCTCGGAATCGACCTCGCCGGTGGCACCAGTATCACGCTGACCGCGAAGTCGACCGACCCCAAGGCGATCAGCAAGTCCAACATGGACATCGCCACCGGGATCATCGAGCGCCGCGTCAACGGCATGGGTGTCTCCGAGGCGGAGGTGCAGACCCAGGGCGACAACACGATCATCGTGAACATCCCCAAGGGCGGCAACCAGCAGAACGCGGCGGACCAGGTGGGTACCACCGCCAAGCTGTTCTTCCGCCCGGTCCTCGCGGTGGCGCCCAGCGGCTTCACGCCGCCGGCGCCCACCGGCTCCCCCTCGGCCACCGGCACCCCGAGCGCGGCCCCGTCCGCCGGCTCCACCGCCTCGGCCGGCGCGAGCGCCACCGGCACACCCAGCGCGAGCGGCACCAAGCAGGGCCGCCCGGCCGGTGAGGCGCTGGCCGCCGACGCCAGCCCGAGCGCCGCCGCCACGGGCGCGAGCACCGCCCCGAGCGCCGCCACCACGCCGTCCGCGCCCGCCACCCCGCCCAGCGCCGCGGACGTCAGCGCCGCGATGACCCAGGGCACCGTGCCGCCGGAGCTGGCTGCGGCCTTCACCGCCCTCGACTGCACCAAGCCGGAGGTCCGCGGGACCCAGACCGGCGCAGAGGACAAGGCCGTCGTCGCCTGCTCGCAGAAGGCCGAGAACGGCTACTACGAGAAGCTCGCCCTCGGCCCCGTCGCCGTGAAGGGCTCGGACGTCTCCAAGGCCCAGCCGGGCCTCGACAACCAGACGGGTGCCGGCTGGCAGGTCCAGCTCCAGTTCAACGGCGCCGGCACCGACGCCTTCACCAAGGTCACCGGCCAGCTCGCCACCCAGGCCCCGCCGAACAACCAGTTCGCGATCGTGCTGGACAACCAGGTCGTCTCGCACCCCGAGGTCAAGAACGTGATTCCCGGCGGCAGCGCCGTGATCACCGGCCGCTTCAGCCAGGCCGAGGCGCAGGACCTGTCCAACGTGCTGGGCTACGGCGCCCTGCCGCTGGAATTCAGCAAGGGCGAGATCACCACCGTCTCCCCGGCGCTCGGCGGTGACCAGCTCATGGCCGGTCTGGTCGCCGGCGCGATCGGCATGCTGCTGGTGGTGCTCTACTCGCTGGTGTACTACCGCGGCCTCGGCCTGGTCTCGATCGCCGGTCTGCTCGTCTCGGCGGCCCTGACCTACTCGATCATGAGCCTGCTCGGCGCCGGGATCGGCTTCGCGCTGAACCTGCCCGCGGTCTGCGGTGCGATCGTCGCGATCGGCATCACCGCCGACTCCTTCATCGTCTACTTCGAGCGCATCCGCGACGAGGTCCGCGAGGGCGCCCCGCTGCGCCCGGCGGTCCAGCGGGCCTGGCCGCGCGCCCGGCGCACCATCCTGGTGTCGGACTTCGTGTCCTTCCTCTGTGCCGCCGTGCTCTACGTGGTCTCGGTCGGCAAGGTCCAGGGCTTCGCGTTCACCCTGGGGCTGACCACCGCGCTGGACGTCGTGGTGATCTTCCTCTTCACCAAGCCGGTGATCACGCTGCTGGCCCGGCGCAAGTTCTTCGCCAACGGTCACCCGTGGTCTGGCCTGGACCCGAAGCGGCTGGGCGCCCGCCCGCCGCTGCGCAGCAGCCGTCGCCGTAGCCCCTCCTCTGCCGCCGTGAAGGAGGCCTGACACCGTGTCACGCTTCTCCAATCTGGGACACCGGCTCTACCAGGGCGAGGTCAGCTTCGACTTCGTCGGGCGCCGTAAGCTCTGGTACTCCATCTCCGGCGTGATCGTGCTGATCGCGGCGATCGGCCTGGCGATGGGCCTGCACCTGGGCATCGAGTTCAAGGGCGGCTCGGTCTACACCGTGACCAAGCCGGGGCTGACCGTCTCGCAGGCGCAGGAGACGTCCGACCAGATCGTCTCCTCGCACCCGCTGGTGCAGTCGACCGACAACGGCAAGATCCGCATCCAGGTCAGCACCGAGGAGCCGAAGAGCTCGGACGAGATCCGCGCTCAGCTCTCCGAGAAGCTGGCCGTGCCGCTGGACACCGTCGAGGCCCAGGTGATCGGCCCCAGCTGGGGCAAGCAGATCTCCTCGAAGGCGCTCACCGGCCTGATCATCTTCATGGTCCTGGTGACGGTCTACCTGGCGATCGCCTTCGAGTGGCGGATGGCGGTGGCGGCCCTGGTCGCCCTCATCCACGACCTCCTGATCACCATCGGCGTGTACGCCCTGGTGGGCTTCGAGGTCACCCCCGGTACGGTGATCGGCTTCCTGACCATCCTCGGGTACTCGCTCTACGACACGGTCGTCGTCTTCGACACCGTGAAGGAGAACACCAAGGACCTCACCAAGCAGAACAAGCTCACCTACAGCGAGGCGGCCAACGCGGGCCTCAACCAGACCCTGGTGCGTTCGCTCAACACCACCGTGGTCGCCCTGCTCCCGGTCGCCGCGCTGCTGTTCATCGGTGGCGGCCTCCTGGGCGCCGGCACGCTGAACGACATCTCGCTGGCGCTGTTCATCGGCCTCGCGGCCGGTGCCTACTCGTCGATCTGCGTCGCCACCCCGCTGCTGGCGCAGCTCAAGGAGGAGCAGCCGGAGATGAAGGCGCTGCGCAAGCGGGTCCTGCAGCACCGGGCCGCGGCCGCTGCCAAGGCCGCGGGCGAGGTGCCGGCGGACGAGGAGATCGCGGACGAGGACCTGCCTGCGGGTATGGTCGGTCAGCGCGGCCGGGCGGCCGGCACCACGCGTGCCAAGGGCCGTCCGTCCACCAAGCGCTGAACCGACCCGACCGTAAGGACACGCCGTGACCACCGCCGACACCGCACTGGCCGAGCTGTTGAACAGCCGGATCCGGGACGTCCCGGACTACCCGAAGCCGGGTGTGCTGTTCAAGGACATCGCGCCGCTGCTGGCCGACGCCGAGGCCTTCGGCGCCCTCACCAGGGCGCTGGCGGACCGGGCGCGGGAGCTCGGGGCGACCAAGGTGGTGGGCCTGGAGGCGCGCGGCTTCGTGCTGGCGGCTCCGGCGGCCTTCGCGGCCGGGCTCGGCTTCGTGCCGATCCGCAAGCAGGGCAAGCTGCCCGGCGAGGTGTTCCGGCGCTCGTACGAGCTGGAGTACGGCTCGGCGACGCTGGAGGTGCAGTGCGACGCCTTCGCGCCCGGTGAGCGGGTGCTGGTGGTGGACGACGTGCTGGCCACCGGTGGCACCATCGGCGCCTCGCTGGACCTGGTGAAGGAGGCCGGCGCCGAGCTGGTGGGCATCGTGGTGCTGATGGAGCTGGGCTTCCTGGACGGCCGGGAACGGCTGGCCGGGCACCTGAACGGCGCCCCGCTGGAGACGCTGGTCACGGTCTGAGGGACCTGAGTGAAGGGCGGCGGTCGGATCATCCGACCGCCGCCCTTCCGTTTCCGGCCCGGGTGGATGAACGCCGGGGCGCCCGGCTCGGTACCATGAAGATTCACCCCCTCCCGGTTGCGTCCGACCGTACGGGCCGCGGCAGGGGTCGGCCCCGGTGCCCCGAGGAGAGTCCTTGCCCGACGAGGTTGTGCCCACGGCCGAAGCGGCCGCCCCCGACAACCGTCCCACGCCCTCGGGGGCCACCCCGGCACGCCCGGCGCCGACCTCCTCGCGACCGACCGCCCCCACCGGGCGCGGCTCCTCCTCGGGTGGCATGCGCGCCCGCCTGGCCCGCCTCGGCGGCCAGCGCTCCAGCGTGCTCAACCCCGTGCTGGAGCCGCTGTTCCGGTCGATCCGGGCGAACGACCCGAAGGCCGACCCGGCGCTGCTGCGGGACATCGAGCGGGCCTACGCCGTCGCTGAAAAGTGGCACCGCGGGCAGAAGCGCAAGAGCGGCGACCCGTACATCACCCACCCGCTGGCGGTGGCCACCATCCTGGCCGAGCTGGGGATGGACGCCGCGACCCTGATGGCCGGGCTGCTGCACGACACCGTCGAGGACACCGACTACGGCCTGGAGACCCTGCGCAAGGACTTCGGCGACTCGGTGGCGCTGCTGGTGGACGGCGTCACCAAGCTGGACCGGGTCAAGTTCGGCGAGGCCGCGCAGGCCGAGACCGTCCGCAAGATGGTCGTCGCGATGGCCAAGGACCCGCGGGTCCTGGTGATCAAGCTGGCCGACCGCCTGCACAACATGCGCACGATGCGCTACCTCAAGCGGGAGAAGCAGGAGAAGAAGGCCCGCGAGACGCTGGAGATCTACGCCCCGCTGGCGCACCGGCTGGGCATGAACACCATCAAGTGGGAGCTGGAGGACCTCGCCTTCGCGATCCTCTACCCCAAGATGTACGACGAGATCGTCCGGCTGGTCGCCGAGCGCGCCCCCAAGCGGGACGAGTACCTGGCGACCGTCATCGACCAGGTCCAGGGGGACCTGCGCGGCGCCCGGATCACCGCCTCCGTCACCGGCCGGCCGAAGCACTACTACTCGGTCTACCAGAAGATGATCGTCCGGGGCCGGGACTTCGCGGAGATCTACGACCTGGTGGGCATCCGGGTCCTGGTCGACACCGTCCGCGACTGCTACGCGGCGCTGGGCACCATCCACGCGCGGTGGAACCCGGTGCCGGGGCGGTTCAAGGACTACATCGCGATGCCCAAGTTCAACATGTACCAGTCGCTGCACACGACGGTGATCGGCCCCGGCGGCAAGCCCGTCGAACTCCAGATCCGCACCTTCGACATGCACCGCCGGGCCGAGTACGGCATCGCGGCGCACTGGAAGTACAAGCAGCGCGCGGTGGCCGGCGCGTCCAAGGTCCGCACCGACACCCCGACCCAGGTCCGCAAGGACGACAAGGCCGGCGCCGTCAACGAGATGGCCTGGCTGCGGCAGCTGCTGGACTGGCAGAAGGAGACCGCCGACCCGAGCGAGTTCCTGGAGTCGCTGCGCTTCGACCTGGCCAGCAACGAGGTCTTCGTCTTCACGCCCAAGGGCGACGTGATAGCCCTGCCGGCCGGCGCGACCCCGGTCGACTTCGCCTTCGCGGTGCACACCGAGGTGGGCTACCGGACGATAGGGGCCCGGGTCAACGGGCGGCTGGTGCCGCTGGAGTCGACGCTGGAGAACGGCGACGCCGTCGAGGTGTTCACCTCCAAGGCGGAGAACGCCGGCCCGTCCCGGGACTGGCTGGGCTTCGTCAAGTCGCCGCGCGCCCGCAACAAGATCCGCGCCTGGTTCTCCAAGGAGCGCCGCGAGGAGGCGATCGAGCACGGCAAGGAGGCGATCGTCCGGGCGATGCGCAAGCAGGGCCTGCCGATCCAGCGGATCCTGACCGGCGACTCGCTGGTCACCCTGGCCCACGAGATGCGCTACCCCGACATCTCCTCGCTCTACGCCGCGATCGGCGAGGGCCACGTCACCGCGCAGAACATCGTGCAGAAGCTGGTCCAGGCGCTCGGCGGCGAGGAGGGCGCCACCGAGGACCTCGCCGAGACCGCGACCCCGACGCACGACAACCGCCGGGCGGTGCGCCGCCGGGCCAAGGGCGACCCGGGCGTGATCGTCAAGGGCGTCGAGGACGTCTGGGTCAAGCTGTCCCGCTGCTGCACCCCGGTGCCGGGCGACCCGATCGTCGGCTTCGTGACCCGCGGCAACGGCGTCTCGGTGCACCGCGCCGACTGCGTCAACGTCGAGTCGCTGAGCCAGCAGCCCGAGCGGATGATCGACGTCGAGTGGGCCGCCACCCAGTCCTCGGTGTTCCTGGTGGCCATCCAGGTCGAGGCGCTGGACCGCTCCCGGCTGCTCTCGGACGTCACCCGGGTGCTCTCCGACCAGCACGTCAACATCCTGTCGGCGGCGGTGCAGACCTCCCGCGACCGGGTCGCGATGAGCCGCTTCACCTTCGAGATGGGCGACCCGAAGCACCTCGGCCACGTGCTCAAGGCCGTGCGCGGCGTCGAGGGCGTCTACGACGTCTACCGCGTCACCTCGGCCCGCAAGTAGCGCCCCGAGCACGAGAGCACGAGAGAGGGCCCCGGGAGATCCCGGGGCCCTCTCTCGTGCGTTCGGCGGATCAGCCGCTGAACTCCTCCTGGCTCCGGTGCGCCTGCTCCAGCAGGGTCTGCACGCCGGCCAGCTCGTTCTCCAGCTTGGCGATCCGGCCGGCGTTCCCGGCGGCGCGGGCCTTGTCCAGATCCGTCCGGATCTTGTCGGCCTTCGCCTCGAACAGGCCGACCATGCCGGCGGCGCGCGCCTTGGCCTCCGGGTTGGAGCGCTTCCACTCGGTGTCCTCGGCCTCGCGGATGGCCCGCTCGACCGTGTTCAGCCGGCCGTCCAGCTTCGGACGGGCGTCGCGCGGCACGTGCCCGATCGCCTCCCAGCGCTCGTTGACCTCGCGCAGCGCCGCCTTGGCGGCCTTCAGGTCGGTGATCGGCAGGATCGCCTCGGCCTCGACGGCCAGCGCCTCCTTGAGCTTCTGGTTGGCCACCTGCTCGGCGTCCCGCTCGCTGAACACCGCGGAACGGGCCTGGAAGAAGACGTCCTGCGCGCCGCGGAAGCGCGCCCACAGCTCGTCCTCGATGTCCCGCTGGGCCCGGCCGGCGGACTTCCAGCGCGCCATCAGGTCGCGGTAGGCGGCCGCGGTGTCGCCCCACTCGGTGGACGAGGACAGCGCCTCGGCCTCGGCGACCAGCGCCTCCTTGGTCTGCCGGGCCTGCTCGCGCTCGGCGTCCAGGGTCGCGAAGTGCGCCTTGCGGTGCTTGGAGAAGACCGAGCGGGCGTGCGAGAAGCGGTGCCACAGCTCGTCGTCGCTCTTGCGGTCCAGCCGGGGCAGGCCCTTCCAGGTGTCCACCAGGGCGCGCAGCCGGTCCCCGGCCTCCCGCCACTGGGTGGACTCGGCGAGCTGCTCGGCCTCGGAGACCAGCGCCTCCTTGGCGGTGCGGGTCTCGTCCTGGGCCTTGGCGCGAGCGGCCTTGCGCTCCTCGCGCCGGCTCTCGATCTCGCCGGCGAGCGTGTCCAGCCGCTTGGCCAGGGCGGCCAGGTCGCCGACCGCGTGCCCCTCGGTCACCTGGGCGCGCAGGTGGTCCAGCGCGGCCTGGGCGTCCTTGGCGGCCAGGTCGGTGGTGCGCACCCGCTTCTCCAGCAGGCCGATCTCCACCTCGATGCCCTGGTACTTGCGCTCGAAGTAGGCGAGGGCCTCCTCGGGCGAGCCGGCCTGCCAGGAACCCACGACGCGTTCGCCGTCGGCCGTCCTGACGTAGACCGTGCCCTGCTCGTCGACACGGCCCCACGGGTCGCTGCTCATAGCGCGTCCTCCACATGACGTCGCGCCCGCGCCGGGGCGGCGCGCGTCCGTCGTCCACAGTTGATGTGCGGCGGACCGATGAGTCCGCCGTCCCCGTCCGCCGTGACTTGCTGCCGAGGGTGACGGCCAGGCGGGTACGGGCACCCTGATACAACGCCAACATAGGCGACCGGCCCCGGTGCTGTCCGCATCCGGGCCGGGCGATTTCGGGCCGGGGCCGCGCCGAGGCGCTTCGGGCGCCCCTTGTGGGCGGCCCCGGGAAATGTCAACTCTTTGCCGTGGTCACCGAGTTGAAGGTGACGTCGGCCATCGGGTGGCCGTCCGGGGCGCCCTCCAGGGTGCCCGCGGCGGCGATCTTCTGCACCGCGTCCAGGCCCCCGGTGATCTTGCCGAAGGGGGTGTAGTTCGGGGGCAGCTGGGTGTCCTTGTAGACCAGGAAGAACTGGCTCCCGTTCGTGCCCGGGCCGGAGTTGGCCATCGCCACGGTGCCCGCCGGGTAGGTCGCGCCGGTCAGGTTCTCGTCCGCGAACTTGTACCCGGGGCCGCCGGTGCCGCCCGGGACGGTCGCGCTGGCGGTCGGGTCGCCGCACTGGAGCACGAAGATGCCGTCGGTGGTGAGGCGGTGGCACTTGGTGTGGTCGAAGTACTTCTCCCCGGCCAGGAAGACGAAGGAGTTCACCGTGTGCGGGGCCTTGGCCGCGTCGAGCGCGAGCGTCACTTTGCCGCAGTTGGTGTCCAGCGTCGCGGTGTACGAGCCGCCCGCGTCGAGCGCCATGGCCGGCTCGGCCTGCCACTGCTTGCCGTTCGGCGCGCCCGGCGCCGGATCGGCGCAGCCCTCGACCGGCTTGCGGGTCGGGGTGGTCGGCTCGGCGCTCTGGCTCGGCGCGGCCTTGGCGGAGGAGGCGGCCGAAGCCGACTTGTCCTTGTCCGAGCTGAACGCCCCGGTGCCGACCAGCGCACCGCCGCCGGCCAGCACCACGACGGCGAGCGCGGAGCCCAGGATCGTGTTGCGGCGCCTGCGCGCGGACCGCGCGGCGACCCGCCGCTCCATCTGGCGCTCGTACTTCTCTCGGGCGAGCTGCCGCCGCCGCTGTTCGCTGCTGACCACCGGCCGTGTCTCCTACGGATGTGCTGGGAAAGTGGATGGGTACCGAAGCGGATCATCGCATCCATCGGCGGCCAAGTGTAGGGACCGGGCCTGTAAGAACGCGGTGAACCTGTCAGTGCGAACCGCGCGCGCCACCCCTATCTGGTTCGCAACCGCACCCGCACCGCCGGTAGGCTGCCTTTACCTCACTGGTTTGCTGCATGACTGGTGGCTGCATCCGACCCGGCAGCCGCGACCGTAGCCGCCACTGCCGACCGCATCACGAAGGACGCGCGTGTTCATCGCCGGATTCCCCGCTGGAGCCTGGGGCACCAACTGCTACCTGGTCGCCCCGGCGGCGGGCGAGGAGTGCGTCATCGTCGATCCCGGCCACCAGGCGGCGCGCGGTGTCGAGGAGATGGTCCGCGAGCACGGGCTCAAGCCCGTCGCCGTGGTGCTCACGCACGGCCACATCGACCACGTGGCCTCGGTGGTCCCGGTCTGCGGCGCCCGCGGCGTCCCGGCCTGGATCCACCCCGAGGACCGGTACATGATGTCCGACCCGGAGAAGGCCCTCGGCCGCGCCCTGGGCACCCAGCTGATGGGCGAGCTCACCGTCGGCGAGCCCGACGACGTGCGCGAGCTCACCGACGGCGCCGTGCTGGAGCTCGCCGGCCTGCAGCTCACCGTGGACCACGCCCCGGGCCATACCGGGGGGTCGGTGACCTTCCGGACGCCCGGTGCCGAGGACCTCCCCCCGGTGCTGTTCTCGGGCGACCTGCTGTTCGCCGGCTCCATCGGGCGTACCGACCTCCCGGGCGGGGACAGCGAGGCGATCATGCGGTCGCTGGCCCGGGTGTGCCTGCCCCTCGACGACACCACCGTGGTCCTCTCCGGCCACGGCGGACAGACCACCATCGGCCACGAGCGCGCCACCAACCCCTACCTCCGACAGGCAGCAGGGGCGGCCGGCGCCCAGGCTTTCCCGCGACGAGGAATGTGACGGAAGAGAAGTTGAGCACCTTCACCGCCCCCAAGGGCACCTACGACCTGCTGCCCCCCAGCTCCGCGACCTTCCTGGCGATCCGCGAGCGCATCGCCGCGCCCGCCCGCCGGGCCGGCTACGGCTACGTCGAGACCCCGGTCTTCGAGGACGTGAAGCTCTTCTCCCGCGGCGTCGGCGAGTCCACCGACATCGTCAGCAAGGAGATGTACAACCTCACCACCCGCGGCGGCGACGAGCTCGCGCTGCGCCCGGAGGGCACCGCATCGGTGCTGCGCGCCGCCCTCCAGGCCAACCTGCACAAGCAGGGCAACCTGCCGGTCAAGCTCTGGTACTCCGGCTCGTACTACCGCTACGAGCGCGCCCAGAAGGGCCGCTACCGCCAGTTCTCCCAGGTCGGCGCCGAGGCGATCGGGGCCGAGGACCCGGCCCTGGACGCCGAGCTGATCATCCTCGCCGACGACGCCTTCCGCTCGCTGGGCGTGCGCGACTACTCGCTGCTGCTCAACAGCCTCGGCGACAAGCAGTGCCGCCCGGTCTACCGCGCCGCCCTGGTCGAGTTCCTCGCCGGCCTGGACCTGGACGAGGACACCCGCCGCCGCGCCGACATCAACCCGCTGCGCGTCCTGGACGACAAGCGCGAGTCGGTGCAGGCCCAGCTGGTCGACGCGCCCAAGCTGCGCGACTACCTGTGCGAGGAGTGCAAGGCGTACGACGAGAAGGTCCGCGAGCTGCTCACCGCGAACGGCGTGGCCTTCGTCGACGACCCGAAGCTGGTCCGCGGCCTGGACTACTACACCCGCACCACCTTCGAGTTCGTGCACAACGGCCTCGGCGCCCAGTCCGCGATCGGCGGCGGCGGCCGCTACGACGGCCTGTCCGAGATGATCGGCGGCCCGGCGCTGCCGTCCGTCGGCTGGGCCCTCGGCGTGGACCGCACCTTCCTGGCGATGGAGGCCGAGGGCATCGTCCTCGACCTGCCCGCCGCGACCTCCGTGTACGCCGTCGCGCTCGGCGAGGAGGCCAAGAACGTCCTGTTCGCCAAGGTGGTCGAGCTGCGCCGGGCCGGCGTCGCCACCGACCTCGCCTTCGGCGTCAAGAGCATCAAGAACGCCATGAAGTCCGCCGACCGGTCCGGCGCCCGCTTCGCCCTCGTGGCCGGGGACCGGGACCTCGCCGACGGCGTCGTCCAGCTCAAGGACCTGACCACCGGCGAGCAGAACCCCGTCGCCCTCGACGCACTCGTCACCACCCTGAAGGAGAAGCAGCTGTGATCCGCACGCACGACGCGGGCACGCTCCGCCCGGAGCACGCAGGCACCACCGTCACCCTGGCCGGCTGGGTCGCCCGCCGCCGCGACCACGGCGGTGTCGCCTTCATCGATCTGCGCGACGCCTCCGGCACCGTGCAGATCGTGGTCCGCGACCTCGACTCGGTGCACGGCCTTCGCGCCGAGTACTGCGTCAAGGTCGTCGGCGACGTCCGGGTGCGCCCCGACGGCAACGAGAACCCGGACATCCCGACCGGCGCGGTCGAGGTCGTCGTCAGCGAGATCGAGGTCCTCTCCGAGGCCGCCCCGCTGCCCTTCCCGGTCGCCGAGTACGAGCCGGGCACGGTCAACGAGGAGGTCCGGCTGCGCTACCGCTACCTGGACCTGCGCCGTGAGGGCCCGGCCAAGGGCCTGCGGCTGCGCTCCAAGGTGAGCAACATCATCCGCCGGGTGATGGAGGAGAACGACTACCTCGACATCGAGACGCCGTACCTCACCCGCTCCACCCCCGAGGGCGCCCGCGACTTCCTCGTCCCGGTCCGCCTGCAGCCCGGCCACTGGTACGCGCTGCCGCAGTCGCCCCAGCTGTTCAAGCAGCTGCTGATGGTGGCCGGCATGGAGCGCTACTACCAGATCGCCCGCTGCTTCCGCGACGAGGACTTCCGCGCCGACCGGCAGCCGGAGTTCACCCAGCTCGACATCGAGGCCTCGTTCGTCGACCAGGAGGACATCCTGGCCCTCGGCGAGAAGATCGTCGGCTCGATCTGGCGCGAGGTGCACGGCTACGAGCTCCCCAACCCGCTGCCCCGGATGACCTACGCGGACGCCATGGCCCGCTACGGCTCCGACAAGCCTGACGTCCGCTTCGGACAGGAACTCACCGACCTCACCGAGTACTTCAAGGGCACCGCGTTCCGCGTCTTCCAGGCCCCGTACGTCGGCGCCGTGGTGATGCCCGGCGGCGCCTCGCAGCCCCGCAAGGCGCTCGACGCCTGGCAGGACTGGGCCAAGGCGCGCGGCGCCCGCGGCCTGGCCTACGTCGTCATCGACGCCGAGACCGGCGAGCTGCGCGGCCCGGTCGCCAAGAACCTGTCCGAGGAGCACCTGGCCGGCCTGGCCGCCGCCGCGGGCGCCAAGAACGGCGACGCGATCTTCTTCGCGGCCGGCAAGCAGCGCCCCTCGCAGGAGCTGCTGGGCGCCGCCCGTCTGGAGATCGGCCGCCGCTGCGAGCTGATCGACGCGTCGCAGTGGGCCTTCCTCTGGGTCGTCGACTTCCCGATGTTCGAGCCGATCGAGGACGACAAGGGCGAGTTCCAGGGCTGGCACGCGGTGCACCACCCGTTCACCGCCCCGACCGCCGAGTCGCTCGCCACCTTCGACACCGACCCGGGCTCGGCGCTGTCCAACGCCTACGACCTGGTCCTCAACGGCTCGGAGCTGGGCGGCGGTTCGATCCGTATCCACCAGCGCGACGTGCAGAAGCGGGCGTTCGACGCGATCGGCCTCTCCGAGGAGGAGGCGGCCTCGCAGTTCGGCTTCCTGCTGGACGCCTTCAACTACGGCCCGCCGCCGCACGGTGGCGTCGCCTTCGGCCTCGACCGCATCGTCACCCTGCTCGGCGGGTACGACACCATCCGCGACGTCATCGCCTTCCCGAAGACGTCCACCGGCGGTGACCCGCTGACCGGCGCCCCGACCCCGATCACCCCGGCCCAGCGCCGGGAGGCCGGCGTGGACGCCAAGCCGAAGTTGCGCGAGGACGCCGCGAAGTCCGACGCCTGACACCGGATCCGCTAACCTTCAACGGCCCCGGACGGTCCACCCACCGTCCGGGGCCGGTCCACAATGACGTGTGACACAAGGAGGGTTGACTCATGCAGGTGATCACAAGAGTCGAGTGTCCGGATGACGTCCCGGCGACCAGACGCGTCCACATGGCCGCGTTCCCCGGCCCGGACGAGGCGGACCTGGTCGACGCGCTGCGCCGCGATCCGGCCTGGCTGCCCGGGCTGTCGCTGGTCGCGGTCGACGAGGCCGGGCTGGTGATCGGGCACGCGCTGCTGACCCGGCTGCGGGTCGGCGAGGACGGCGCGGGCCTCGCGCTCGCGCCGGTCGCCGTCGCGCCGGAGTGGCAGCGCAAGGGCGTCGGCGAACTCGTCGTCCGGGCCGCGCTGTCGGCGGCCGAGAAGGCAGGGGAGAAGCTCGTGGTCGTCCTCGGCGACCCGGAGTACTACGGGCGGTTCGGCTTCAGCGCGGCCGGACGGCACGAGATCAGCGGGCCGTTCGAGGTGCCGGACGCCTACTTCCAGGCGCTGCCGCTGCCCGCGTACGACGGCGCTCCGCGCGGGCTCTGCCGCTACCCCGAGGCCTTCGTGGCGGTGTAGACCGTCAGATCGGTTCCACCGATCGTGTTCCCACCCGGGGCTCCGTTTTCACCCGACGTTTCCACCAGGGGCTCCGTCCCACCCGACCTTCCCAGCCGGCCGAAGGGGACCGTGACTCGGCAGCTGCGCACGAACGCGGCCATCGCCGGCGTGAGTTCGCGGTCCTTCGGCCAGTACAGCCCGACCCGGCTCGGGCTGAGCCCCCGCACCGGCCGGTACGCGACGTCATCCCGTACGGCCAGCCGGCTCATCGTCTCCGGTGCGAAGCCGACGCCCTGACCGCACACCACCGCGGCCAGCCACTCGTCGGTGTTGTGCGCCACCGCGCCGATCCGCACCGGACGCCCGCCCCGCTCCCGGCCCGCCAGCCAGTACTCGCGCCAGTGCCCGGCCTCGTGCGGTATCGCCACGAACGGCTCGTCCAGCAGGTCCTCGACGGACAGCTCGGCCCGGTCCGCCAGCCGGTGCCCGGCCGGCAGCGCCACGACCCGCGCCTCCTCGCCGAGCACGGCGACGTTGTAGTGCTCGACCAGCCACGCCGGGCCGTGCCAGAGCGTCAGGTCGATCTCGCCGGTGGCCAGGCCCGAGGTCGGGTCGAACCAGTTGTTCTGCCGCAGCTCCACCTGCCAGCCGGGCATCCGCCGGGCGAAGTCGGCGACGGTGCTGCGGGTCATCAGGTTGATGATGCCGCCCTCGAACCCCACCCGCAGCACCGAGCCCTGCTCGGCGGCGGCCGCCCGGGTGGCCCGCAGCGCGTCCTCCCAGCCGGCCAGCATCGCCCCGGCGTAGTCCGCCAGCGCCCGCCCGGCCGGGGTGGGCGCCATGCCGCGCCGCGACCGCTCGAACAGCTCGACCCCGAGCAGCGATTCCAGCTGGCGGATCTGCTTGGTGAGCGTCGGCTGGGAGACGAACAGCCGGGCCGCGGCAGCGGTCAGCTGCCCCTCCTCGCAGACCGCGGCGAAGCTGCGCAGCAGGCGGGTGTCGACATCCATGCCCCAAGGTTATGGAACCGGATATTGGACCCGTCCGGCAGGTGTGGGCCAAGGTTGATCGTTCGGCGTTCGCGCCGACCGGACGGGGGAGCGGGGGAGAGGAGGGGGGGGGGGGGGGAGCGGCGGACCCCCCCCCCCCCCCTCCCCCGGGGAGGTAGCCACCACATCACGTGGATGCTGCTCCGCATCAG
>NZ_JBHVWW010000070.1:0-9832 GCF_042882025.1 Kitasatospora sp. NPDC058243 | reverse complement strand
CACATGGTGTGCTCGTCGGGGTCGGCGTCCTGGTCGTTGCACGGGACGGAGACTTGCATCAGCCACCCTCCGGGACCGTTCTGCAGGGCGAGGCCGCTTCGTGTGTCGCCTTCTTCGTTGCCGAGCAGGGGCGGGGTCGTGCCGTTGCGCAGTGCCTGGGCAGTGGCTGCCATGCGCGGCCACCACTTCTGGTGGTAGGCCATGATGCCCCGGAGCCGATTGCCGTCGAATTTCTCGGTGGGGACGGTGTGCGTGGCGAGGGGGGGGGGGGGGGGGTAGAGGGGGGAGGGGGGGGTGGGGGGGGCCGCAGTGGCCGCCCACCCGTCCTCCGACCTGCGGAGGCGGCCTCCAGCGCCTACGGTGAGTGCTCATCAGCAGCAGTCGGACGGAGGACCCCAGGTGGCCGAGGAGCAGCGGACCGCGAAGCCGGAACGACTCGCGAGGAAGCCGTACGAGCGGGAACTGCTGCGGCTCCAGCAGGAACTGGTGAAGCTGCAGGAGTGGGTGCGGGTCGAGGGCGCCCGACTGGTGGTGGTCTTCGAGGGGCGCGACGCCGCCGGCAAGGGCGGCGCGATCAAGCGGGTGACGGAGTACCTGAACCCGCGCATCGCCCGGGTCGCGGCGCTGCCGACCCCGACCGAGCGGCAGAAGACCCAGTGGTACTTCCAGCGGTACGTCGAGCAGCTGCCGGCCGCCGGGGAGATCGTGCTGTTCGACCGCAGCTGGTACAACCGGGCCGGCGTCGAGCGGGTCATGGGCTTCTGCACGGACGAGCAGTACTGGCAGTTCCTGCACCAGTGCCCGACCTTCGAGCGGATGCTGATCGAGGCGGGCATCCTGCTGCGCAAGTACTGGTTCTCGGTGAGCGACACCGAGCAGGAACGGCGCTTCCGGGACCGGCTGGAGGATCCGATGAAGCGCTGGAAGCTCTCCCCGATGGACGTCGAGTCGATCACCCGTTGGGAGGAGTACTCGCGGGCCAAGGACGAGATGTTCGTCTACACCGACACCCCGGACTCGCCCTGGCACGTGGTGGAGAGCGACGACAAGCGGCGGGCCCGGATCAACATGATCGCCCACCTGCTCTCCACCGTGCCGTACCGCGAGATCACCGCCCCGCAGATCGACCTGCCGCCCCGCCCGGCCCCGCGCGGCTACCAGCGGCCCCCGCGCGACCTGCAGAAGTACGTCCCGGACCACGCGGCCCGCCTCGATCGGCGGGACAGGGCGTAGGCGCGATGGGGCCGGCTGCTCCGGCGGGTGTGTCGGCGGCCTCGCATAGGCTTCCGGTGTGGACGAACCGGACCTCTTCACCGCCGCCGCCGAGGAACGCCAGAGCAGGGAGCCCGGCCGGGCGCCGCTGGCCGTACGGATGCGCCCGCGCACCCTGGACGAGGTGGCCGGGCAGCGGCAGCTGCTGAAGCCCGGGTCGCCGCTGCGGCGGCTGGTCTCGGGCTCGCGCGGGCCCGCGGCGACCAGCTCGGTGATCCTCTGGGGCCCGCCCGGTACCGGCAAGACCACCCTGGCGCACGTGATCAGCCAGGCCGTGGAGGGCCGCTTCGTCGAGCTGTCCGCGATCACCGCCGGGGTCAAGGAGGTCCGGGCGGTGATCGACGGCGCCCGGCGGGCGGTCGGCATGTCCGGCCGGGAGACGGTGCTGTTCCTGGACGAGATCCACCGCTTCTCCAAGGCCCAGCAGGACTCGCTGCTGCCGGCCGTGGAGAACCGCTGGGTCACCCTGATCGCGGCGACCACCGAGAACCCGTACTTCTCGGTGATCTCCCCGCTGCTGTCCCGCTCGCTGCTGCTCACCCTGGAGTCGCTGACCGACGAGGACGTCCGCGCCCTGCTGCGCCGCGCGGTGGCCGACGAGCGCGGCCTGGGGGGCGCGCTGGAGCTGACGGCGGAGGCCGAGGACCACCTGGTGCGCCTCGCCGGCGGTGACGCCCGGCGGGCGCTCACCACGCTGGAGGCGGCGGCCGGGGCGGCGCTGGAGAAGGGCGAGGCGAGCATCACGCTGGCCACCACGGAGACGGCCGTCAACCAGGCGGCGGTGCGCTACGACAAGGACGGCGACCAGCACTACGACGTGGCGAGCGCGCTGATCAAGTCGATCCGGGGCAGCGACGTGGACGCCACCCTGCACTACCTGGCCCGGATGATCGAGGCGGGGGAGGACCCGCGGTTCATCGCCCGCCGGCTGATGATCTCGGCCAGCGAGGACGTCGGCCTGGCCGACCCGACGGCGCTCCAGACGGCGGTCGCGGCGGCCCAGGCGGTGGCCCTGATCGGCTTCCCGGAGGCGCGGATCATCCTCTCCCAGGCGGCGATCGCGCTGGCCCTGGCGCCCAAGTCCAACGCGGCCTACCTGGCGATCGACGCGGCGCTGGCGGACGTCCGGCAGGGGCTCGCGGGCGCGGTGCCGCCGCACCTGCGGGACGCGCACTACGGCGGTGCGGGCAAGCTCGGCCACGGCCAGGGCTACCAGTACCCGCACGACCTGCCGGAGGGCATCGCGGCCCAGCAGTACGCGCCGGACGCGGTGCACGGCAAGGACTACTACCAGCCGACCCGGCGCGGCGGCGAGGCCCGGTACGCGGACGTCGTGGAGTGGACGCGGGGCCGGCTCAGGGGTGAGTGAGAAGGGGCGCTCGACCACCCGGTACAATCGGTCGAAGTGCCATGCCCCGGGACGGCGGCGGAGGAGACTCCACCGACCGGCCGCACCAGCGGGGCATCGGCCGTAGGCCTCCTCCGGGAGGCCCGCACCAGGAGCGTCGCGCACCGTTTCGGTGTCGCGGACGGCCCGGATTTCCGGGCTGTTCCGTGTGACCAGCACTTTTGTGCCCGGCTCCGGAGAGCGGCTGACCGCATCGCCTCGGCGATGGGTTGTCTCCGGGTCGCGAGATGCGACCTCCGTCAACACCTGGTGAAGCCGTATTCGTAAGCAAGGAAGGTTTGGTTCATGGCGAACCAGAAGCGTCCCAAGGTCAAGATCGCGCGTGCGCTCGGCGTGCCGCTGACCCCGAAGTCCGTCAAGTACTTCGAGGCCCGCCCGTACCCGCCCGGCCAGCACGGCCGTGGTCGCAAGCAGAACTCGGACTACAAGGTCCGTCTGCTCGAGAAGCAGCGTCTGCGCGCCCAGTACGACCTGAGCGAGAAGCAGATGGCGCGCGCGTTCGACCGCGCGAAGAAGGCCGAGGGCAAGACCGGTGAGGCGCTCGTCGCCGAGCTGGAGACCCGTCTGGACTCGCTGGTGCTGCGTTCGGGCATTGCCCGCACCATCTACCAGGCCCGCCAGATGGTCGTCCACGGCCACATCGAGGTCAACGGTGGCAAGGTCAACAAGCCGTCGTACCAGATGAAGCCGGGCTTCGTGGTGACCGTCCGCGAGCGCAGCAAGGAGAAGGTCCCGTTCCAGGTCGCCCGTGAGGGTGGCTACGCGGGTGAGGGCCAGACCCCGAAGTACCTCGAGGTCAACCTGAAGGCCCTGGCCTTCCGCCTGGACCGTGCGCCGCAGCGCAAGGAGGTCCCGGTGATCTGTGACGAGCAGCTGGTGGTCGAGTACTACTCGCGCTGACCCGTCGCGGTTCCGCATCTGCGGTACCTCAGCGAGCCCCCGTCGCCTTTCGAGGCGGCGGGGGCTCGCCCCTTTTCCGGCGTCGCGCGCCCGGCGTGATCCGAAAGAGAGCCCCTAGCGGTTCTCGCCGGTCATCGCCGCGGCCAGCCGCAGGTGCGGGCGGGCCTCCTCGGCGCGGCCCTGGCGCTCCAGGGTGCGGCCGAGCATCAGCCGGGCGTAGTCCTCGGCCGGGTCGGTGTCCAGGATCCGGAGCAACTCGGCCTCGGCGCGCCCGAGTTGGGCGGAGTGGTAGTAGCTGCGGGCCAGCAGCAGCCGGACCGAGAGGTTGGCCGGCTCCTCGGCGAGCACGCCCTCCAGCATGCGGGCGGCGTCGGCGTAGGCCTTGGACTCGAAGTGGAACGTCGCGAGGCGGTACTCGTCGGCGGCGGTGGTCACGGCCACGGGGGGCTCCTTCCGGGTGGTTCCTTGCCTCCTCAAGCAATCGGCAAGTTTCAGCTATTCCTGGCCGGTGCGGGCGCCGGTGCGGACGGCACCGAGCAGGGCCCGGACCCGGGCTCCGGCCCGCCCGTCGACCCGCTGGCGCCCAGCGCCCGGGAGACCGCCGCGTCCAGGTCGAGCCGGGCCCCGGCCTGGTAGCACTGCTCGTACTCCTGCGCGGTCAGCCCCGCCCGGGCCCGCTCCGCGCACTCCTGGTGCGGGCCGAAGAAGGACCGCGAGCCCAGGAAGGGCAGGCCGACCGTGTGCCAGATCCGGTGCGCGGCGCCCTGCAGCACCCGGGCCTCGCCCAGGTCGCCCGGCGCGCCCGGGCCGCCCGGCTCGGTCTCCAGCAGCGCCAGCAGGTCGATCGCCAGCGCGATGCCGAGCAGGTCGTGGAACAGGTGGTTCAGCCGCAGGCCCTCCCGGGCCAGGGCGCGGGCCGCCCGGACGGCGCCGTCCAGCCAGTGCGCGTACGCCGTCGCGTACAGCACGTACGCGTACGCCCACTGCTCGCCGTGCTCCTCGCACAGCTCGCGGGCCTGGCCGAACCAGAGCTCGCCGCTCTCCGGATCCCCCTGGAACAGGTACGCGAGGCCCAGCTCGACCATGGCCAGCACGACGTTGCTGTTGAGCTCGCCGATGGTCCGGTAGTGCCAGAGCGCCTCCTCGAACAGCTCGGCGGCGCGCTCCGGCTCGTCGCCGACCAGGGCCGCGCCGGCCTGCCGGTGGACGGCGTAGGCGAGCGCCCGGTCGTCGCCGGTGTCCAGGGCCTGGCGGCGGCACTCCTCCAGGGCCGGGCGGGCCGCCTCCAGGTCGCCTTGCAGGGTGGCCAGGTGGCCGGTCGCCCAGAGGGCCTTGGCGCGGGCCTCGGTCGGCTCGCGGTCCAGGGCGAGCGCGCGGTCCAGCCAGTGCCGCCCCTCGCCGAGGTGGCCGCAGCCGACCCAGTAGAACCACAGCGTGCCCGCCAGCAGCAGGGCGATCTGCTCCTCGCCGGGCTCGGCGAGGCAGAACTCCAGCGCCGCGCGGAGGTTGGGGTGGGCGAGTCGGGTGCGTTCGGCGGTCTCGGCCTGCCGGGGGCCGAACCACTCGACCTCGCCCCAGGTGGCCACGCCCAGGTACCAGTCGCGGTGGCGGCGCAGCAGCCGCTGCTCCTCGCCGGCGGCCCGCAGCCACTGGCCGCCGTAGTCGCGCAGGGTGTCCAGCAGCCGGAAGCGGACGCCGAAGGCGCTGTCCTCGCGCAGCACCACGGACTTGCCGACCAGTTCGTCGAGCTGGTCGAGCACGTCCTCGGCCTCCAGGGCGTCACCGGCGCAGACGTACTCGGCGGCCTCCAGGTCGAAACTGCCGGCGAAGACCGAGAGGCGGGCCCAGAGCAAACGTTCCTGCACGGTGCAGAGCTCATGGCTCCAACCGATCGTGGTGCGCAGCGCCCGGTGCCGCGGCAGGGCCGTCCGGGAGCCGCCGGTGAGCAGCCGGAACCGGTCGTCCAGCCGGGCGGTGATCTGCTCCACCGACAGCGCGCGCAGCCGCCCGGCCGCCAGCTCCACCGCCAGCGGGAGGCCGTCCAGACGGCGGCAGAGCAGGCTCACCGCCTCGGTGTTGGCCTCGGTCAGCGCGAAGGAGGGCAGCACCGCCCGGGCCCGCTCGGCGAACAGCCGCACCGCGTCCGGCAGCCCGCCCGGACCGCTCGGACCGCCCGGACCGCTCGGCCGAGGGTCGACCGGCAACGGGGCCAGGGTGAGCAGGTGCTCGCCCGAGGCCCGCAGCGCGGCGCGGCTGGTGGTCAGCACCCGGAGGCCGGGCAGCGCCCGCAGCAGCGCGTCCGCCAGGTCGGCGCAGGCCTGCACCAGGTGCTCGCAGCCGTCCAGCACCAGCAGCGTGCGCCGGCCGGACAGCCGCTCGGTGAGCACGTCCAGCGGCGGGCGGGCGGTGTCGTCGGTCAGCCGCAGCGCCTCCAGCGCCGCGCGGCCGAGCAGCAGCGGGTCCTGCACCGGGGCCACCTCGACCAGCCAGGTGCCGTCCGGGAAGGCGCCGGCCGCCCGGGCGGCGGCGCGCAGGGCCAGCCGGCTCTTGCCCACCCCGCCCGGCCCGGTCACCGTCACCAGCCGGGCGCCGGCCAGCAGGCCCGCCAGCTCGGCCAGCTCCCGCTGCCGCCCGACGAAGCCCGTCACCTCGGCCGGCAGCCGGCCGGGCTGCGGCTCGCGCGGCCACGCCGCGGGTTCCCCGGGCTGTGCTCTCCAGTCGCCGGCCAAGCGTTGCTCCCCGTGTTCCTGGCCCGGACCGTCGGGGCCCGGACGTTCGTCGGGCCGTACGGGCGACGGCCCGCCTGGCAGAACGAGGTGACCGGTCGGTAGGTTACGCGCGCGGTTCGCACATCCGACCGGTTCGGCCGAGGGCCGACGCGGCGGTGGACCCCGGGGCCCGGCGATAACCCGGTCCGGAAACCGGGCGTGGGCGCGATAGGGTTCCGTTTGGAGAACAGCAAGGCGAGGGAGCGCGCAAAGGTGTCCGTGGGAGAGCTGGCCGGGTTGCTCGTCGCCGTGTTCTGGGCGGTCCTGGTCACCCTGCTCGCCGTGGTGCTGGTCCGCCTCTCGCGCGTGCTGAAGGAGGCCACCGTCCTCGTCTCCGCCGTCACCGAGCAGGCCGTCCCGCTGCTGAGCGACGCGGGCGCCGCCGTGCGCAGTGCCAACCAGCAGCTGGAGCGGGTGGACGAGATCACCGCCAACGTGCAGGACGCCGCCGCCAACGCCAACGCGCTCTCCTCCACCGTCGCCGCCACCCTGGGCGGGCCGCTGGTGAAGGTCGCGGCCTTCAGCTACGGCGTCCGCAAGGCCGTCTCCAAGCAGCAGGGCGGCCAGCCGTCCGTGCCGTCGCAGAGCGGCGAGCGCGAGGAGCTGGCCCGGCTGATCCGGGCCGAGGTGCGCGCCGCGACCGCGCCCAGGAATGGCCTGCTCTCCCGGGTCCGGCGCGCGGTGAGGGGCTGACGGCATGGTGCGACGCGTCTTCTGGATGGCGGTCGGCGCCGGTGCGACCGTGTGGGCCATGAACAAGGCCAACGAGGCCGTGCACCGGCTCACCCCGGACAGCCTCTCCGGCACCGCCACGCGCGGTGCGCTGCACCTGGGCGACCTGGCCAAGCAGTTCGCCCAGGACGTGCGGGCCGGCATGGCCGAGCGCGAGGAGCAGCTGAAGGACGACCTCGGACTGCACGGCACCGCCGTCGTCGAACCCCGGAGCACCGGACGGGTCCTGCGCGGCGAGCCGCAGTACCGAGCTATCTCGGCGGCGCCCGGCAGCCCGGCCGCCGCCCTGCCCCCGTCAGGCCCCCGCCCCGTGTCCCGTGGGGCCCGCACCACCACCCGAGCCATTGAAGAAACGCCCCGCCGCGCCCTGCCGCAGCGGGGCGGCACCCCGAACCGGAAGGACCAATAATGGAGTCGGCTGAGATCCGCCGCCGCTGGCTGCGCTTCTTCGAGGAGCGCGGCCACACCGTCGTTCCGTCGGCGTCCCTGGTCGCCGACGACCCCACCCTGCTGCTGGTCAACGCCGGCATGGTGCCGTTCAAGCCCTACTTCCTGGGCGAGGTCAAGCCGCAGTTCTCGCGCGCCACCAGCGTCCAGAAGTGCGTGCGCACCCTGGACATCGAGGAGGTCGGGAAGACCACCCGGCACGGCTCCTTCTTCCAGATGTGCGGCAACTTCTCCTTCGGCGACTACTTCAAGGAAGGCGCCATCAAGTTCGCGTGGGAGCTGCTCACCAGCTCCGTCGCGGACGGTGGCTACGGCCTGGAGAAGGAGAAGCTCTGGATCACCGTCTACCAGGACGACGACGAGGCCGAGCTGATCTGGCGTGACGTCATCGGCGTCCCGTCCGAGCGCATCCAGCGCCTCGGCATGAAGGACAACTTCTGGTCGATGGGCGTCCCCGGCCCCTGCGGCCCGTGCTCGGAGATCAACTACGACCGCGGCCCCGCGTACGGCGAGGAGGGCGGCCCGGCCGTCAACGGCGAGCGCTACCTGGAGATCTGGAACCTGGTCTTCATGCAGTACGAGCGCGGCCACGGCGACGGCAAGGACGGCTTCGAGATCCTCGGCGACCTGCCGAGCAAGAACATCGACACCGGCCTCGGCCTGGAGCGCCTCGCCGCCATCCTCCAGGGCGTCGACAACCTCTTCGAGATCGACACCAGCCGGATGATCCTCGACCGCGCCGCCGAGCTCACCGGCCACACCTACGGCGCCGACCACAAGTCGGACGTCTCGCTGCGCGTGGTCACCGACCACATCCGCACCGCGCTGATGCTGATCGGCGACGGCGTCACCCCCGGCAACGAGGGCCGCGGCTACGTGCTGCGCCGCATCCTGCGCCGCGCCATCCGCAACATGCGCCTGCTGGGCGCCACCGGCGTGGTGGCCAAGGACCTCACCGACATCGCGATCAAGGCGATGGCTCCGCAGTACCCGGAGCTGGAGAGCGACCGCAAGCGCATCGAGACGGTCGTCGTCGGCGAGGAGGCGGCCTTCCTGCAGACCCTCAAGGCCGGCACCAGCCTGCTGGACGCCGCGGTCACCGAGACCAAGCAGGCCGGCGGCGCGGTCCTCTCCGGGGACCAGGCCTTCAAGCTGCACGACACCTACGGCTTCCCGATCGACCTCACCCTGGAGATGGCCGAGGAGCAGGGCCTCCAGGTGGACGAGGCCGGCTTCCGCCGCCTGATGCAGGAGCAGCGCAACCGCGCCAAGGCGGACGCCAAGGCCAAGAAGATGGGCCACGCCGACGTCGCCGCGTACCGCGAGGTCGCCGACAAGTCCGGCGCGAGCGTCTTCACCGGCTACAACCTCACCGAGGGCGAGGCCAGCGTCGTCGGCCTGCTGGTGGACGGCGTTCCGGCGCCGGCCGCCTCCGAGGGCGACGAGGTCGAGATCATCCTCGACCGCACCCCGTTCTACGCCGAGGGCGGCGGCCAGCTCGCCGACCACGGCCGGATCCGGCTGGAGTCCGGCGCGGTGGTGGAGATCCGCGACGTGCAGCAGCCCGTCCCGGGTGTCATCGTGCACTCCGGTGGGGTGCTGTTCGGCGAGGTCGTGCTCGGCGCCTCGGCGTACGCCACGATCGACACCGAGCGCCGCCGGGCGATCGCCCGCGCCCACTCGGCCACCCACCTGACCCACCAGGCGCTGCGCGACGCGCTCGGCCCGACGGCCGCCCAGGCCGGCTCCGAGAACGCCCCCGGCCGCTTCCGCTTCGACTTCGGCTCGCCCGCCGCCGTCCCGGGCACCGTGCTGGTCGACGTCGAGCAGAAGATCAACGACGTGCTGGGTCGCGAACTCGACGTCACCGCCGAGGTCATGACGATGGATCAGGCCCGCAAGGCCGGTGCCATCGCGATGTTCGGCGAGAAGTACGGCGACGAGGTCCGGGTCGTCACCATCGGTGACTTCTCCAAGGAGCTGTGCGGTGGCACGCACGTCGGCAACACCGCCCAGCTGGGCCTGGTGAAGCTGCTCGGCGAGTCCTCGATCGGCTCCGGCGTGCGCCGCGTCGAGGCGCTGGTCGGCGTCGACGCGTACAAGTTCCTGGCCCGCGAGCACACCGTGGTGTCCCAGCTGACCGAGCTGGTCAAGGGGCGCCCGGAGGAGCTGCCGGAGAAGATCTCGGGCATGCTCGCCAAGCTCAAGGACGCCGAGAAGGAGATCGAGCGCTTCCGCGCCGAGAAGGTGCTGGCCGCCGCGGCGGGTCTGGCCGACTCGGCCGAGGACGTGCAGGGCATCTCGG
>NZ_JBHVWW010000069.1:0-53257 GCF_042882025.1 Kitasatospora sp. NPDC058243 | reverse complement strand
TAATTGTTGTACACCCGTCTCTTCTCTTCCGCCTTTCCTGCTTCCCTCTCCCCCCTCCCCTCCCTGCTCCACCCCCCTTCCCCTCCTCCCCCCCCCCCCCGGCCGACCGGACCCCGGGGTGTGACGCTCGTCACAGACGCCCGGAACGGCTCGCCGGCGCCCTCGGTGCGGTGCGGGGCGGCCGGGGGCCGAGCGCCGCCGCCCGTCGCGCCGGAGGGCGGGCGGGCTGCCGCGGGAACGGGTCGCGGCCGCCGCCGTCGACCGCCCGACCTGGGGGTCGGGACGCGCCGACCGGGGGACGGTGTCGGCGCCGCTCGCCCGCTTCACCCCTCGACCCGTCCGCCCGGGGCGGGCCGCCACGGCGCATCGCGATTGCCGCCCCGCGGCGCGAAGCTGGCCGATCCCGGGCTGGTTGGCGGATTCTCGCTGAACCGGACTCAGATGTTCATCCGTAGGTTATGCGACGGTCGACCGGTGGTGGGCCGCTGGACGGAGGGATGGACGATGGGACGAGTTCTGACCGAATTGGTGGGCGACGCGGCGACGTTCGCCAAGGCGCTGGAGGAACGCCGGCCGCAGGTGTTCCGCACCGCGGGCTGGCCGGCGGGGCTGCCCCGGCCGGGCGAGTTGGACGAGGCGCTGCGCGGCGGACTGCTGCGGGTGCCCTACGTCGAGATGGTCCGGGCGGGTGAGGTCGTCCCGCCCGCGGAGTTCTGCACGGCCCGGGTGGTCGCCGGGCGCCGGGAGGAGGGCTTCGCCGATCCTGACCGGATCGCCGCCCTGCTGGCCGAAGGCGCCACGCTGCTGCTGCCGCAGCTGGACCAGTGGCACGCGCCGGTGCGCGCGCTGGCCACCGACATCGCGGTCGAACTGGGCCGCCGGACCGAGGCGTTCTGCTTCGCGACGGGCGCCGGCCGGCGCGGGCTGGACGTGCACCGGGACGACGCGGACGTGCTGGTCGTCCAGCTCGCGGGGAAGAAGGAGTGGACGGTCCACGAGGCTCCCGCCGACGGGCGCTGGCGCCCGGGGCTGGCCCCCGAACCCGGTGCGGTGGCGCTCAACTCGGTGCTCGAACCGGGTGAGGTGCTGTACGTGCCGCGCGGGGCACCGCACACCGCGACGGGCCACCAGGGCCTGTCGGTGCACCTCTCGTTCACGATCCGGGAGGCGGGCACGGGGCAGCTGCGCGGCGCCGTCGGCGAGTGGCTGGCCGGCGGCGGCTGGGCGGACGGGCTGCCGGAGCGCCCGGCGACACCGGCGGAACTGCTGGACACGGCCACGGAGGTGCTGCGACTGGGCCGCGCCCGGCTGGCCGAACTGACCCCGCAGGAGCTGCTGCGGCTGGCCCGGGGGCCGCTGCCCGCACCGGTGGCGGACGACGGTCGGGCGGTGCCGGGTCACGGACCGCTGGCCGCCGGCGGCTGAGCCGGGCCGAGACCGGGCGGGGCCCGGACGCACGAGGGCGCGGTCGCCCGGACCGTCTGGTCCGGGCAACCGCGCCCCGTAGTGCCGGTACTGCTACCGGACTAGATGCACCACGGACGGGTGCAGGACCCCTCACAGGAGATGCTGAACGCGGACTCCTCCTGCTCGCCGAGCTCGGTCGAGACCAGGTCCTGCACGTCAAGGTCGAACAGCTCCAGCATGTCGTCGGCCATGAGGGCCTCCTTTCGTCAGTGCCACGGTTGACCGCGGCGGGCTGCAGCGGACGTTAGGCACTCCTGCATGGGCCCAGCAATGGTTCTGCACGGATGAATGGATTAACTCAGCCAAAAATCGAAACAGTTCGATCGATGGTGGACAGTTTTCGATCGCCGGGGTAGACACGACCCGACCCGCCGTCAGGAGTGCGAACCGCGTGGCGGCATCGGCACGAGGCGTGTGGCACGAGACACCGAGGCACGAGGAGCACAGTGGTCGAGACGCACGGAGCGCCCCAGGACGGACTCTTCACCGCGACCGGCCCGGTCCTGCTGCGGACACCCGCGCTGCCGCGCTCGCACCGTCACACCGTCCCGGCCGACCCCGCGCACCCCGCGTCGGGGTCCGCCGACACCGCGCTCCTGGCACACCTCGCCGAGGCCGCCGCCGACCCGGCCCTGCGCGAGGCGATCGAGCTCTCCAGCCCCTCCCTGGCCGACCTGCTCGACCAGGTCGCCGCAGGCGCCGTGCCCCGCCCGGCCGCGCTGCGCCGGGCGGCCGAGGCGGTCAGCCGCTACCGGCTGCGGATGGCCACCCGGCCGACGCCGTTCGGGCTGATGGCCGCGGTGGTGCCGGCGCGCTTCGGCGCGGCGGCCAAGGTCCGCTGGGGCGGGGCCGACCACCGCGCCCTGCGGCCCGACCTGGGCTGGCTGCTCCCGCTGCTCGACCGGCTGCGGACCGACCCGGCGGTGCTGCCCGGCCTGCGGCTGGCCGTCGACCAGCAGGCCCGGCTGCGCGGCGGCCGCCTGGTGCTGCCGTACCTGCCCGAGCGTCGGCCCGCCGCCGGTGCCAGCGCCGGTGCCGGTACCGAGGTGGAGCCGGTCGCCGAACGGACCGTACGGGCCACCGCCGTCGTCCGGGCCGCGATCCGGACCGCCGCCGAGCCGGTCCGGCACGCCGACCTGCTGGCCGCGCTGACCGCCGACTTCCCCACGGCCCCGGCCGAGGCCGTCGCGGCCCTGGTCCGCTCGCTGGTCGGCCAGGGGTTCCTGCTCACCGACCTGACGCCTCCGCCGGACAGCACCGACCTGCTCGGCCATGTGCTCGACCGGATCCCCGCCGACCACCCGGTGCACCCCGAACTGACGGCCGTCCGCACCGCGTTGACGCAGGCGGCCGCCCTGCCCGGCGGACAGGCCACCGACCTGCTGCGCGAGCTCCGGGCCCGGATGACCCGGCTCGCCCCGGCCGACCGCCCGCTCCACGCGGATCTCGCCCTGGACGCCGAGGTGGTCCTGCCGGACCAGGTCCGCACCGAGCTGGAGCGGACCGCCGCGCTCCTCTGGCGCCTGTCGCCGCAGACCCCCGCGCCCGAACACCTGCGTTCGTACCACGCGGAGTTCGTCGAGCGGTACGGCACGGACAGCCCCGTCCCGCTGGCCGAACTGCTCGACCCCGACACCGGCCTGGGGCCGCCGGCCGGCTACCGGCGCCCGGCCGGCCCCCGCGGCACGGCCAACCCCCAGCCCACCCGGGCCCGCACCGACGCCGACGCGGCCCGCGACCGGTTGCTGGCCGAACTGGCGGCGGGCGCCCTCGCCGACCGGGCACCGGACGGCACGCTGCCCGAAGTGCTCCTGGACGACGACCTGCTGGCCCGGCTGACCCCGCCGCGCGACGAGGCGGGCGGCGCCGCCGACACCCCGCCCGCCTCCCTGGAGCTGTACGCCGAACTGGCGGCGGACTCCCTGGAGGCGCTGGACGCCGGGGACTTCCGGCTCGTGCTCTCCCCCGTCGCCGGCAGCGACCGCGCCGGAGCCAGCTTCGGCCGCTTCGCCACCCTGCTCGCGGGCGCGGGCAGCGACCCCGACCCGGCTGCCGACACCGGGACCGACCCGGGCCGGTCGGCGGGTGACCCCGCCGCGGCCGGCGGGGCGCTGCTGGCCGAGGCCGCCGGGTCCGTGCGGTCCGCCGGGCCCACCGGATCCGGCGACGACGGCGCACTCGAAGCGCACCTGGAGTTCACCCCGTACCGCGCACGCCATGCCAACATCGCCCTGACCCCGCGCTGGCTCGACCACCGGGTGGTGGTCAGCGCCTTCGCCGACCCGGGCGGCCCCTCCGTACTGCCGCTGGACGACCTGGTCGTGCTGGCCGACCCCGACCGGCTCGCGGTGTACTCCCGCCGTCTAGGCCGGGAGGTCCGCGTCGCCACCCATCACGTGCTCAACCTGCGCAGCGGTGCGCCCAACGCGGCCCGCTTCCTCCAGGAGGTGACGCTGACCGGGCAACGGCCCTGGCAGCCCTGGGACTGGGGGGCGGCGAGCAGCGCGCCCGTGCTGCCGCGGGTCCGCCGGGGCCGGGTGGTGCTGGCCCCGGCCACCTGGCGGCTGACCGCGCCCGTCCCGGCGGCCTCCGCCCCGTTCGAGCAGTGGGACGAGGGCCTGGCCCGCTGGCGCCGACGGTGGGGAGTGCCGGCCGCCGTCCGCCTGATCAGCGGCGACCAGCGGATCAGCCTGGACCTCGACCTCCCGTGGCACCGGCGGCTGTTGCACAGCCAGGCGCGGTCCGCCGAGCCCACCGTGCTCCAGGAGGAACCCAACCCGGCCGGCGACGGCGGCTGGCTGTGCGGACCGGATGGTGCGCGGACCGCCGAACTGGTGGTCCCGCTGCGCCGCAGCACGACCGGGCCGGCGACGGCCGGACCACGCCGCCCACTGCCCGCCCGACGCGCCCGGACCGTCGAACTCCCCGGCGGATCCTGGCTGTTCGCCCGACTGGCGGCCACCGAGGCACGCCAGGAGGAGATCCTGGTCGAGCACCTGCCCCGGCTGCTCGACGCCCTGCCCGCCGACGTGGACCGCTGGTTCTTCGTCCGCTACCAGGACTCCGCGCCGCACCTGCGGCTGCGTTTCCACGGTGCGCCGCCGGTCCTCGCCGCCCAACTGCTGCCCACCGTGCACGACTGGGTACGGGAGCTGCACCGGGCCGGGCTCGCCGCCGACCTGCGCCTGGAGGGCTACGCGCCGGAGACCGACCGCTACGGCGGCGCCGAAGTGCTCGCCGACGCCGAGCGGGTCTTCCAGGCCGACAGCCTGGTCGCGCTGGCGGCACTGCGACTGGCCCGGGCGGAGCGCTCGCTCTCCCGGGACCTGCTCGCCGCCGTGAACCTCGCCGGCACCGCGCAGGCCTTCCTGGCCGGCCGCGCGGGGCAGTCGGCGGGGCAGTCGGGGGGCCAGTCGGCGGGAGACCGCGTTCCTGACGGCGGGCCCGAGAGCCGCACCGACCTGCCCGCCGGCCTGCCCACCAGCCTCCCCGCCGGCCGGCAGGCCGTACCACCGACCGTCCCCGGCGTGCCCTCGGTCGGGGCCTGGCTGGCGGGGGTGTATCCGAAGTCGGAGCGCCACCACCAGGCGTTCCGGGCCCAGCGTGCCGCCGCGTTGCGGGCGATCGGCCCCGACGGGCCGGCCGCCCCGGCGGGCGGCCTGCTGCCCGCCGACCCCGCGCTGGCCGACGCCTGGCGGCAGCGGGCCGTCGCACTCGCGCGGTACGCGAGCCGGGTGGAGCCGTCGTCGGCCGACCCGGTGCTGGCCTCGCTGCTGCACATGGGCCACAACCGGCTGATCGGGATCGACCGCGAGGCCGAACGCCGCGCCTACGCACTGGCCAGGGGCGCCGTCGAGGCCCACCGGGCCCGCCGCTCCAGCCCGCGGGAGGCGCGATGAACACGACGGATCCGATCCGCGCGGTGGCCGAGTTGCTCAGCAGGCCCGGTGCGCTCGAAGAACCCGCCGCCGACGCCACAACGCCCTCGGCGTCCGCGCCGCCCGCAGCGGCGCACGCGCTCGGGGCCGGCCGCAGCGGCGCCGCGCTCGCGCTCGCCGTACTGGCCGACCGCGAGGACGACGCCGCGCTGCGCCGCACCGCCCACGGGCACCTCGCAGCCGCCGTGAAAGCCCCCGGGGCGATGCGGGGCGGCGGACTCTTCTCCGGCGCCGCCGCGATCGCCTTCGCCGCCCGCACCATGGCGCGGCGCCCCGGCGAGTACCGCACGCTGCTCGACGGGCTGACGCCCCGGGTCCGGCAGGCCGCGGCCGGGCGCGTCGCCGACCTGCGCGCCGATCTGGCCGCCGGCACGGGCCTGCGCGCCCACACCTTCGACACCGTCTCGGGCGCGGCGGGCCTGGGCCGGCTGCTGCTCGCGCTGGAGCCGGCCGGCCCGGCGCTGGCCGACCTGCTCACCGCGCTGGTCGCGCTGGCCGAGCCCACCGGCGACGTGCTGCCGCGCTGGTGGACCGCCGGTGGACCGGGACTGCCCGGCGCGGATCCCGGGTTCCCCCGGGGGCACCTCAACCTGGGCCTGGCACATGGGGTCCCGGGCCCGCTCGCCCTCCTGGCACTGGCCAGGCTGCGCGGTGTGCAGGTGCCCGGACAGGACGAGGCGATCGAGGCGCTGGCGAGCTGGCTCGCCGCCCGGCGGATCCCCGGCCCGCTCAGCCCGGTCGATCAGGGCGCCCCGGTCGACCCGGCCAGGCCCGCCCCGACCGAGCCGGCGCCCACGGGCCCCGACGCCGCTGGGGGTCGGCCCGGTAGGGGCGGTTCCTGGCCGATGACCGTGCGCGTCGAGGACGAGGAGGCCGGCCGGCTGCCGGCCGACCAGCCGACGCGGGCGGCCTGGTGCTACGGAACCCCCGGTGCGGCCCGCGCACTCTTCCTGGCGGGCGCGGCCCGCGGCCGCTCCGACTGGCGGACCACCGCCGTCGCGGCGCTGACCGACACGCTGCGCGACCCCGCCGGCTGGAACCTCCAGGGCCCCGGGCTCTGCCACGGCACCGGCGGCCTGCTGCGGATCACCCAGCGGATGGCCGAGGACTCCGGCTCCGCCGAACTGACCGCCCTCCTGCCCGCACTCGCCGCCACCGTCGCGGGCCGGCTCGACACGGCACTCGGCGCCGGCGACCCGCCCGGCCTCCTGGAGGGGACGGCCGGCGCGGCCCTCGCCCTGCACGCCCACGCCCGTACCGCCGCACAGGCATCCTCGGCGGGCACCGGCGATGCCGCCGAGGAGTGGGACGCCTTCCTTCTGATCTCCTGATCTCCTGATCTGCCGAGCTGTTGAGCTGCTGATCAGCAGGAAGGCCGTCCCACCCGCCAGGCCGTCACATCTTCGGGGCGCCCTACTCCACCGTCACGCTCTTCGCCAGGTTGCGCGGCTTGTCGACGTCGCGACCGAGGGCCACGGAGGCGTGGTAGGCGAGGAGTTGGAGCGGAATGTTGAGCAGCAGCGGGTCGAGCTCGGGCTCGCTCTTGGGGACGAGGACGCAGTGGTCGGCGAGCTTGTCCTCGGGGCGGCGGTGCGCGATGGCGATCACGCGGCCGGAGCGGGCCTTGATCTCACCGAGGGTGGTGAGGTTCTTGTCGAGCAGTTCGTCGTCCGGGACGAGTGCGACGGTGGGCAGTTCGGGGCTGATCAGCGCCAGCGGGCCGTGCTTGAGCTCGCTCGCCGGGTAGGCCTCGGCGTGCACGTAGGAGATCTCCTTGAGCTTCTGCGCGCCCTCCCGGGCGACCGGGTAGCCGCGGACCCGGCCGATGAACATCATGCCCGCCGATCCGGCGTACTCGGCGGCGAGTTCGGCGATGGCCTCGGTCTGCGCGAGCACCTCGCGGATCTGGTCCGGCAGCGCCTTCAGGGCCGCGACGATCCGGCGGCCGTCGGCGGGCGAGAGGTCGTGGATGCGGCCGAAGTGCAGGGCGAGCAGCGCGAAGGCGACCACGGTGGAGGTGAAGGCCTTGGTGGAGGCGACCGAGATCTCCGGACCGGCGTGCAGGTAGATGCCGCCGTCGCACTCGCGGGCGATGGCGCTGCCCACGGTGTTGACGACGCCGAGCACCCGGCCGCCCTTGCGCTTGATCTCCTGGACGGCGGCCAGCGTGTCGTAGGTCTCGCCGGACTGGCTGACCGCGATGTAGAGCGTGTCCGCCTCGATCACCGGGTTGCGGTAGCGGAACTCGGAGGCGGGCTCGCTGTGCGCGGGGATGCGGGAGAGCTCCTCGATCAGCTGGGCGCCCATCTCGCCGGCGTAGTAGGCGGATCCGCAGCCGAGGATCTTCACCCGGCGGATCTCGCGCAGCTCCCGGGCGTCCAGGTTGAGGCCGCCGAGGTGCGCGGTGGAGAAGCGCTCGTCGAGCCGGCCGCTGAGCGTGCGCTCGACCGAGCCGGGCTGCTCGTGGATCTCCTTGAGCAGGAAGTGCTCGTAGCCGCCGGTGTCGTAGGAGTCGATCTCCCAGTCCACGGTGGACGGCTGGTGGTGGGTGGTGCGGGCGTCGGTGGTGAAGGTGCGGAAGCCGTCGGCGCGGACGGTGGCCAGCTCGCCGTCCTCCAGGTGGACGACCTGGCGGGTGTAGCGGACGAGGGCGGACACGTCGGAGGCGACGAACATCTCCTTCTCGCCGAGGCCGAGCACTATCGGGCTGCCGTTGCGGGCGGCCACGATCCGGTCCGGCTGCTCGGCGTCGAGCACCGCGATGCCGTAGGTGCCGACCACCCGGCCGAGGGCGGCGCGCACCGCGTCCTCCAGCTCGACGCCCTCGCCGACGTGCGCGGCGATCAGGTGGGAGAGCACCTCGCTGTCGGTCTCGGAGCGGAACACGACGCCGTCGGCGGTGAGCTTGGCGCGCAGTTCGTCGGCGTTCTCGATGATGCCGTTGTGGACGACGGCGATCCGCTCGGCACCGTCCAGGTGCGGGTGGGCGTTGGCGTCACTGGGCACGCCGTGGGTCGCCCAGCGGGTGTGGCCGATGCCGGTGCCGCCCTTGAACCGGGCCGGGACGGCGGCGGCCAGGTCGGCGACCCGGCCCTTGACCTTGCGGACCTTGAGCCCGCCGGTGCGCCCGGTGACGGCCACGCCGGCCGAGTCGTAGCCGCGGTACTCCAGCCGGGCCAGGCCCTCCAGCAGGAAGGGGGTCGCGTCCTTGGGGCCGATGTAGGCCACGATTCCGCACATGCGTGGTCTCCTCTTCGTGAATGCCGTGAATGCCGTAAGTGCTGCAAGTGCCGTAAGTGCCGCGAATGCGCCGGTGCCGTGGATCCGCCAGTGCCCCGCCCCGGCAGCGCTCAGCCGTAGACGATCCGGCGCAGCTGGCGGGCCGAGAGCTCGGGTGCCGCGACCCGGCGGGCGGGGAGTTCCTCGGCGAGCCGGGTGAAGATCCGTTCGTTGGTCAGTCCGCGTGCCTGGAGCTCGCCGTGGCGGCGGCGGACGTACTCCTCGGTGCTCTCGGAGAAGTACGCCAGCACCTCCGCCACGACCCGCGCCGCCTCCCGGGGCCCGAGCGGGCTGGTCCGGGTGAGGTGGGCGAGGAGGTCGTCGTGAGGGTGGGGTGAGCTCGGCACGAGTGA
The DNA here is from genome assembly GCF_042882025.1 of Kitasatospora sp. NPDC058243. Lineage (NCBI taxonomy): Bacteria > Bacillati > Actinomycetota > Actinomycetes > Kitasatosporales > Streptomycetaceae > Kitasatospora > Kitasatospora sp. NPDC058243. The sequence goes on along the minus strand of NZ_JBHVWW010000069.1, from coordinate 44,220 downwards.
GGAGCCTAGGCCGCGCCGCCCGCCGGGGCCAAGAATCTTGCCCGAATTCGGGCAGACTTTACGACTTTCAGCTCAACCAACCAGTCACATGGTCATCCCCAGCCCCTCCCGACCCCTTCCCGACGCACCCTTGTAGCCACACCCCTCCGACACGTAGCGTCATTTTCCGCATACGTAGCGGAAGAACCGGAGGCTTGCTGATGTGCGGGATCACCGGATGGGTCGCCTTCAATCGTGACCTCACCGCCGAACGGGCCGTCCTCGACGCCATGACGGCCACCCAGATCTGCCGCGGCCCGGACGCCGGCGGCGTCCACCTGGAGCGACACGCCGGCCTCGGCCACCGCCGCCTCGCGGTGATCGACCTGGAGGGCGGCGTCCAGCCGATGACCGTCGAGCACGACGGCCGGCTGCTGGCCGCGCTCACCTACAGCGGCGAGGTCTACAACCACCGCGAGCTGCGCGCCGAACTGAAGGCGGCCGGACACCGCTTCCGCACCCGCAGCGACACCGAGGTCGTGCTGCACGCCTACCTGGAGTGGGGCGAGGGCCTGGCCGAACGCCTCAACGGGATGTTCGCCTTCGCGATCTGGGACGCCCGAAGCGAGGAACTGCTGCTGGTCCGCGACCGGATGGGCGTCAAGCCGCTGCACTACCACCCGACCCCCGACGGCGTGGTCTTCGGCTCCGAGGTGAAGGCCATCCTGGCCCACCCCTCGGTCCACCCGGTGGTCGACCTGGACGGGCTGCGCGAACTGCTCGCCTTCACCCGCACCCCGGGCATCACCCCCTACCGGGGCATCGTCGAGGTCCGGCCCGGGCACGTCGTCCGGGTCCGCCGCGAGGGCGTGTCGGTGCGCCGCTACTGGGCGCTGGAGGCGCGCGAGCACACCGACACCCTGGAGGCCACCGTCGCCACCGTCCGGGCCCTGCTGGACGACATCGTCCACCGCCAGCTCGATTCGGACGTCCCGCTCTGCTCGCTGCTCTCCGGCGGCCTGGACTCCAGCGCCGTCACCGCCCTCGCCGCCCGGGTCCTGCGGGCCGAGGGCGCCGGCCCGGTGCGCTCCTTCGCCGTCGACTTCGCCGGCCAGAGCGAGAACTTCCACGCCAGCGAGGTCCGGCCGACCCTGGACGGCCCGTACGCCCGGATGCTGGCCGAGCACGTCGGCGCCGACCACAACGTGATCGAGCTGGACGCCGCCGCGCTCACCGACCTCGCCCAGCGGGACGCCGTCCTGCGCGCCCGCGACCTGCCCGGCGGCTTCGGCGACATGGACATCTCGCTGCTGCTGCTCTTCCAGGGCGTGCGCCGCCAGTCCACCGTCGCCCTGTCGGGCGAGTCCGCGGACGAGCTGTTCGGCGGCTACCGCTGGTTCCACGACCCGAAGGCCGTCGCCGCCGACGACTTCCCCTGGGCGGTCTCGCTGACCGGCCTCGGCGGCCAGGGCGCCGGCCCGCGCGAACACCTGCTCGACGCCGGCCTGCTCGCCGAACTCGACCTGGCGGGCTACCGGAAGGCCCGCTACCGCGAGGCACTCGCCGAAGTCCCGCACCTGCCGGACGCCGATCCGCTGGAACGGCGGATGCGCGAGATCTCGTACCTCCACCTGACCCGCTTCGTCTGCATCCTGCTCGACCGCAAGGACCGGATGAGCATGGCCAACGGCCTGGAGGTGCGGGTGCCGTTCTGCGACCACCGGCTGGTCCAGTACGTCTTCAACACGCCGTGGGCGATGAAGCACTTCGACGGCCGGGAGAAGAGCCTGCTGCGCGCCGCCGTCCGGGACGTGCTGCCGGACGCCGTCGCCGACCGGGTGAAGAGCCCGTACCCGGTCACCGAGGACCCGCACTACCCGGCGCTGCTGCGGGCCGAGCTCGCCCGGCTCGCCGCCGAGCAGAAGTCCCCGGCGCTCGCCCTGCTCGACCGGCGGCGCCTCGCCGACGCGCTCGATCCGGACACCGACCCGCAGTCCGTCCGGCTGGCCGTCGACCTCGCGCTCGAACTGCACACCTGGCTGACGGACTACCAGGTGACGCTGGACATCTGACGGCCGCCACCCCGGGCGGCGCGGCGGCTGCGACGGCGGGCCGCTGCGCCGTTCGGGTGATTGATCCGGGTGACGGATCCCGGGGTGATCATCCGGAACCAACCCGCCGCGCCCGGGCGTCGGACGGTGCGGTAGCGTCGCCGACACCTCCCGAATGGCGGGCGAAAACGCGGATTCCCGCCGGCGTGCCGTCAGGATGGGAGCGAACCGTCCACCTCGATCCGCCGGGGGATCACCTCATGCAACCGCGGGTATTCGCGATTCTCACCGCCCTGCTCCTGGGCGTCCTGGGCCTCGGGTCGGTGGCCGTCACCGACTGGTCGCCCGCGCCCGGCGTCGCGGCGACGGCCCCGGCCGTCACCGCGGGCACCGGCGCCGCCGCACCCGGTGTCGCGCCGGCGGCCGCGAGCGCCACCCCGACCGGCGACCCGGCGGTGTGGACCCGCTCGACGCTGCGCAACAAGCTGATGGCCGAGATGGACGCCACCGACCCCGGCGTCGCGCTCGCCGACCTCGACAAGATCACCAAGGAGAAGCCGTACACCGTGCGCTTCTGCCACCCGATCGCGCACGAGCTCGGCCACGCGGCGGTCAAGCGCTTCAACGCCGACTTCCAGAAGGTCATCTCCTTCCCGCACGAGACCTGCGCGGCCGGCTACCTGCACGGCGCGGTCGAGGAGATGCTCAACGCCTCCGCCCAGCCCGAGGTGGACCTGCTCAAGCTCTGCGCGCCCAAGAACACCGGCCCGTGCATCCACGGCGTCGGCCACGGCACCATGTTCGTCGCCAAGCAGGACGTCCCCAAGGCGCGCGAGCTGTGCAGCAAGTTCCCCAGCGACCAGAACAAGATCCGCTGTTCCGAAGGGCTGTTCATGCAGCTCTTCGGCCCGGACGAGGAGGACGAGAAGGCCAAGGCGAACCTGCCCGCCGACAAGCTCGCCCAGGACCCGCTGTACCCGTGCAAGGACCAGCCGGGCCTGTTCCAGTCCGCGTGCTTCTTCTACGCCCCGACCTTCTACCTCTCCTCGCACGACTACCCGAACCACCCCGAGGTCTACGCCGACGCCCTCAAGTGGTGCCTCAGCGGCAAGGCCAGCGGCGGGGCGACCGACTGCAGCCGCGGCGTCGGCTCGCGGACGATGAAGTACAACCTCGACCGCGAGGACTGGGCCGCCCAGCAGTGCGGCACCGCCGCCGACGGCTGGCAGCGCAAGGCCTGTGCCGAGGGCCTGGTCAGCTACTACACGGTGAACTACACGGACGACGGCGCGGCCGGCCGGCTCTGCGCCAAGATCACCAACAAGGAGATGCAGGGCTACTGCCGCTCCGCCAGCGGCCTGTCCAGCTCGCTCGACTGACCCGCCGGTCCCACCGGGACCGACCACCCCGTCTCACCTGGAGGGCCCGCGCCGCACGGCGCGGGCCCTGTCCGTAGGATCGGCCGACCGGTCCACCGGACCGAACGATCAGGGTGCGCCGAGGACGCCGCGCCTCCCCCGCCCCTGGAGAGCCGCCATCATGACCACCGAGGACTTCCGCGCCGCCGCGCACACCGCCGCCGACCTCGTCTCCGACTACCTCGCCGAACTGCCCGGGCGCCCGGTCTGGCAGCCGATGGACGACACCGCCCGCCGGGCCCTGCTCGACGCCCCGCTGCCCGCCGACGGCCGCCCGCTCGCCGACCTCCTCACCGCCATCGGGCAGGACGTCCTCCCCCACCCGATGGGCAACGGCCACCCCCGCTTCTTCGGCTGGGTCAACTCCGCCCCCGCACCCGCCGGAGTCCTCGCCACCCTCGCCGCCTCCGCCATGAACCCCAGCTCGGCCGGCGGCGACCACGCCGACGTCCACCTGGAACGCGCCGTGGTCCGCTGGATCGCCGAGCTCGTCGGCTTCCCGCACCCGGCCGGCGGCGGCCTGCTCACCTCCGGCACCTCGATGGCGACCATCGTGTGCCTGGCCGCCGCCCGCAACCGCGCCGCCCGCCGGGCCGGCTGGGACGTCCGCGAGGACGGCCTGGCCGGCCTGCCGCCACTGGTCGGCTACGTCACCGGCGAGACCCACTCCTGCGTCCGCAAGGCCGCCGAACTCCTCGGCCTCGGCAGCCGGCACCTGCGCACCGTCGCCACCGGGCCGGACGGCCGCCTCGACCCCGCCGAACTGCGGGCCGCCGTCGAACGCGACCGGGCCGCCGGACTGCTGCCCTTCCTGGTCGTCGCCTCGGCCGGCACCGTCGGCACCGGAGCCGTCGACGACTTCGGCCCGATCGCCGACCTCTGCGCCGAACAGCGCCTGTGGCTGCACGTCGACGGCGCGTACGGGGCCTTCGGCAGGCTCGACCCGGCCATCGCCCACCGCTACGCCGGCCTGGAGCGCGCCGACTCCCTCGCCCTCGACCCGCACAAGTGGCTGGGCGTGCCCGTCGACTGCGGCTGCGCGCTGGTGCGCGACACCGAGGAACTGCGCGCCACCTTCAGCCTCGTCCCCTCCTACCTGCGCGACGAGGCGGCCGGCGCGCTCGGCTGGTTCTCCGAGTACGGCACCGAGCAGACCCGCCCGTTCCGCGCGCTCAAGGTCTGGGCCACCATCGCCCACAAGGGCCGCGACGGCATCGCCCGGGACATCGCCCGCTGCACCGCCCTCGCCCGCCGCCTCGGCGAACTGATCGAGGCCGACGGGGAGTTGGAGCTGCTGGCCGAGGTACAGACCTCCATCGTCGCCTTCCGCCACCGCACCCCCGGGCACGACGAGGCCGCCGTCGACGCCCTCAACCGCGAACTCCCCTCCGCCGTCCAGCGGCGCGGCCGGGTCTTCGTCACCGGAGCCCGTCTCGGCGACCACGAGATGCTCCGGGCCTGCCTGCTCAACGCCGCCACCACCGAGGCCGACCTGGAGCTCCTGCTCGCCGAGGTCAAGGCGGCGGCCGCGGACCTGCAACCGTAACGCGGGCCCGGCGACCTTAACCACCAGGTCACGGCGGGTTCGTGGACAGGAAACACCCGTCGGGCAGGGTGCTGTCATGGAGCAGACGGAGCACACGGAGCACCCGGCCATGCAGCCGACGCCCACCCTCCCCCGGGCCCGACGACGCGGCGCCGGCACCCACCGCTGGCGCCGCGACAGCGTCGAACTCGCCGCCGTCTTCGTCTCGGTCACCGCGGCCGACCTGGTCGCCAAGATCGTCGTCCGCGGCCCCGACGGCCCGGTGGTCCTCGCCGCCGCCGCCCTCGCCCTCCTCGCCACCGCCCTCTTCCACACCTGGTGGTCCCAGCGCCACCACCCCCACTCCCCCGCACCCCCGACCACCCTGTGGCGCGTCCGCACCGCCGCCCGCAGCACCCCCGACGGCCTGGCCCGCGTCCACACCGCCCTGGCCGACCAGCACGTCGCCATCCTCTCCCGCCAGCCCCACCCCCTCCCCGGCACCACCGTCGACGAGCTCTACCTCCGCGCCCCCCACACCCTCACCCCCACCGACCTCACCACCCTCCTCACCACCACCGGCCACCCCCTCCTCGACACCCCCACCCGCATCGGCTGACTGCGACGGCGACGCGGCGACGCGGCGGGTTCCGCAACTCCGCTACGCAGGAGGGGGTTTGACGACCCTCCCGCGAGCCTTCCCGCCGCCTCCGGCTCAGGACTGCGGGCCGGCCGGAGTGACACGGTAGGCGGGCAGGCCCCGGCGGCGGATGAGGAATTCGGCGACTATCAGGTTGGGCAGCCAGCAGAGGAACGGGACGGCGGCGTAGGCGTTGTCGAAGAAGCGCTGGCCGTCGACGTGCCCCTGGGCGGTGAGCGTCTGGAGGAGGATGAGGACGCCGAGCCAGGACCGGAGGGTGACGGCGGCGTAGGTGAGGGCGAAGCTGCGGATCATCCAGGCGCGGTGGCTCGGCAGGTCGCGGTCACGGACGGCGCGGTAGCCGCGCCAGGTGGTCCAGGCCCAGAGCAGGGCGAGGCCGCCGAAGCCGAAGAAGCCGTTGAAGGCGACCGAGTTGAAGAACGCCATGACGAACGCGGCCAGGGATCCCACCGCGACCCCGAAGACGTAGACGCGGCCCGTCCAGCGGTGGACGGCGGGGGACCGCCGGCGCAGCGCGGTGGAGAACTGGAACGGACCGACCAACAGCGCGAGCGCGGCCGTCACGATGTGGACGTAGAAGGTGACTTGGACGGCCATCGGGCGCTCGGCGTAGGTGGCGGGCAGGCCGCCCTTCGACGCGGCGATGGGCAGGTCGGCCTGGGCGTACGTCCCCACGGCGTACCCGACGATCGCGAGCGAGGTCAGCAGGACGACGGTCCAGCGGAAGCGCCCTCCCCTCCTGCTCGTCGGGTCGGGGGCGGGGGCGGTCGCGGCGTGGGCGGCGGTACTGGTCATCGGTGGACCCCGATCGGCTGGAGGTGGGACGGCATCACGTGCGCGGTGCGGCGTCGCGCGGTCGGCCGGCGCTCTGCTCACGGCGCCCATCACCCCGGAACGGGGGCCTACCACCACGCTGTTCGAACCGCTGCCAGTGTGTCCGGGCCCGCGACCCCGGGCCATGGAGCGGCCCCCCGGACCGGGAGGGGGGTTACCCCCACGACCCGACGGGGCGTCAACCGGACGGCCTCCCACCGCACGGGCACCGCCGCCACCACCCCGGCCGCAACGGGCCCCCGGGGTTCGTTACGCAGCCGATGGGCGGCCGTGACACGACCGGCCGGGGACCGCGACACGGGCCTCCTACCGTCATGGACGACGCACCGGCCGCCCCGGCCGGGAGGCGTCCATGACGAAGGAGAACACCGTATGAGCAGGAGCCGTACCCACCGCTCCCCCGCCCGCCGCGTGCTGGCCGTCTGCGCCCTGACCGGGGGCGCGCTGCTGACCGTCGTCACCGGCGGACAGGCCTTCGCCGACGGGACCCCGTCCGCCGCGCCTGCTGCGGGTGCCGGCGTGTCGGCCACCCCCACCTCGACGCCCAGCCCGGCCAAGCCCGCCCCGGCCGCCCCGGGCGCCCCCTCGGTCGCGGGTGCCACCCCCACGGCGACGCCCTCCGCCGGTACCGGGCCCGCCGTGCAGCCGGCCGCCGGTGGCGCCGGGGTCTCCAGTGACGGCAAGGCCCAGGTCCGTGAGGTGCCCAAGGGCGCGGCCCAGGCCGGCGACGGATCCGGCGAGACCGACAGCAACGGCCTGATGCTGGCCGGTGGCGGGGCCGTCGCGGCCGTCGGCGCCGGTGCGCTGGGCTTCGCGATGCTGCGCCGCCGCTCCGGTGCGCGCGGCTGACACCGGCCCCGAGTCCGCCGGGCACCCCGGCGCCGTTCCCCCGCCCTTGACCGGGCGGGGAGGCGGCGCCGGGGGCCCGGTGGGTACCGGGGCCCCGGCGGGCGGCGGGCAGCCCGACAGGACGCCCGGCGCCGACGGGCCGGCCCGCCACGGCCTCCCGCGCGGTGGCCGCAACCGGCGGCGCCGCAAGGCCTCCCCCGGCCCGGGCACACTGCGCCGGACGGCGTTCGGTGCGGCGGGCCTCGCCTGCCTGGTGCTGGGCACCACCGTGGCGTTGTCCGGCCGGCACACCCCGGTGGTGCGGGTCGAGCCCTCGGTGCACGGCAGTACCGACAACCCGGCGGCCGCGCCCTCGGGAGGCCCCGGAACCACGGGGACCACCCCGGCGGCCGGGGCCGCAAGGGGCACGGCGGGCGTGCCTAGACCCCTCTCCGTTTTGGCTACCCCCCGGCTGCTGGTCCCGGCCGCCGGGGTGGACGCCCCGGTGACCGGCCTCGGGCTGAATCCCGACGGGACGGTCGAAGTGCCGGCCGCCGACCGGGCCGACGAGGTCGGCTGGTACCGCAACGGGCCGACGCCCGGGGAGGCCGGCCCCGCCGTCCTCATCGGGCACTACGACACCGCGCACGGCCCGGCGGTCTTCCACGGCGTACCGAAGCTGCGGCCGGGCGACCTGATCCAGGTGCGGCGCGCGGACGGCAGCACCGTGGACTTCAAGGTCCGCTCGCTGCTCCAGGCCGCCAAGGACCGCTTCCCGACCGAAACGGTCTACGGTGACACTCCCGAACCCGCTCTCAGGCTCATCACCTGCGGCGGGCGGATCGGCTCGGACGGGCACTGGACGGACAACATCATCGTCCTGGCGGACCTGGCCGGTCCGGGCGGCGCGACCGGCTGAAGCCACCGCGCCGTCCCGGTCGTCCCGGCCGTCGGGTCGTTTCGACTGTCGAACCGGCGCGGCGGCCGGGACGGCGGGACGGGAACCACCGACCGCCGTCCACGCGACCTACCACCGAGGCCGGAGCGGGGACGAACCGGCACATCGCCGCAGACCAGGAGGACGAGCACCGACCGTGGCAGCAGCATCCCCACCCCGCCGCCGGCCCGTCGCCGTGCCGGTGGCGGCCCTCGCCGCCCTGGCCGTCCTCGTGACGCTCGCGGCCCTGGCCCTCGGCCGTGCCACCCCCGGCGGGCTCCAGGACCACGGCGCCACCCAGCCGGTGGCGCCGCCGCTGGTGGCCCAGCCGCTCTGGCCCGACCTGGCGGCCTCCCCGCCGCCGCGCCCTCCCGCCACCGGCGCCGGGGCCGCCACCCAGGCCGCGCCGCAACCCGTCCCGGACGTGACCGTCCCCGGGCACGACATCAGGACGGTCGACGTCCGCACCGTCCTCGCCAAGGACTCCACGGTGGGCCCGGAGGAGCGGCGCGCCCTGGACTCCTGCCCCGCCTGCGACGTCCGCAGCCCCGAGTTCCGTGACCTCACCGGCGACGGGCGGGAGGAACTGGTCGTCTCCGTCGCCACCCCCGGGCCCGTGGTCCTGCACGTCTACCTGCTGGCCGACGACCGGCTGCTGCCCATCCTCCAGGTCGAGGTGCTGAAGGGGTTCAGCGCCGCGACCGTGGGATCCGACCTGTGGCTCTACGAGCCGACCGGCGCGTTCGTCCGGACCAGCAGCCACTACCAGTGGGACGGCGTCCGGCTCGGCCTGCTGGAGCGGAAGGTCGAGGACACCGGCCCGATCGCCGGCCCGATCGCCGGCCCGGCCGGCGGAGCCACGAACGGCGCCGCACAGACGCCCACCAGCACGCCCTCCGCCGGCCCCGCCGTCGCCCAGCGCAGCGGCCGCCCATCCGCCCAGCCGCAGCCCTCCCTGCCCGAAGCCGGCGCGGGCGTCTCCTCCCCGAAAACGGCCGTCCCGATCCCCATCCGCCCGCCCTCGGCTCCCTCGGAAGCGAAGCCATGACCCCCGCAGCCGCGCCCGCCCACCCGCACATCCTGCTCGTCGAGGACGACGAGGTGATCCGGGAGGCCACCCGGATGGCCCTGGAGCGCTACGGCTTCCCGGTCACCACGGCCGCCGACGGCCTGGAGGGCCTGGAGGCCTTCCACGCCGTGCGCCCCGACCTCCTCCTGCTGGACGTCATGCTGCCGCTCCTCGACGGGGTCGGACTCTGCCGCCGGATCCGGGAGGAGAGCCAGCTGCCGATCCTGATGATGTCGGCGCGCACCGACCCGGTCGACGTGGTGTCCGGTCTGGAGGCCGGGGCGGACGACTACGTCGTCAAGCCCTTCGAGAGCGCCGTGCTGGTCGCCCGGATCCGCACCGTGCTGCGCCGGGTGCGGGTGGTCCCGGCCGAACCCGCGCTGCCCGAGGAGCCGGTGGACCCCGCCGTCCCCGTCGCAGCGTCTGCCGTCGCCGTTCCCACCGCCGCCGTGCCTGCGGACGCCCCTTCCTCCGCGCTGCGCAGCTTCGACGGCATGCAGGTGGACACCGACAGCATGGAGGTGCGCGTCGACGGCCACCTCGTCCCGCTCACCCCCACCGAGCTGCGGCTGCTGCTGGAGTTCACCGCCGCGCCCGGCATCGTGCTGGAGCGCTCCACCCTGCTGGAACGCGTCTGGGACTACGACTGGGGCGCCGACACCCGGGTGGTGGACGTCCACGTGCAGCGGCTGCGCGCCAAGATCGGCTCCGGCCGGATCGAGACCGTCCGCGGGTTCGGCTACAAGCTGAGGCGTCCGGCATGACCCTGCGCCGTCAGATCGCCACCGCCGTCGCCGCCATCGCCGTCCTGGTGGCGGTGGCCGTCGGCCTGCTGGTCCACCAGGCGATGATCCGTCAGCACGTGGACCAGGCCCGCGCCGCCGCACTCGCCGCGCTCGGCTCGGCCGTGGACACCTACAAGCGCGGCGAGGTCACCGACCGGTTCGCCCTGGACGACCCGGCGCTGCCCCAGGGGCTGCGGACGCTCGCGGCCGACGGCCGCGAGGGCTCGCTGCTCGCCGGCGGTCCGCAGGGCGAGTCGATGTGGGCGGCCCGACCGGTCCAGACCGGGGTGCTCTCCGTCCGGGTGGACTTCACCCAGGACCGGCAGGCGATCGCCGACCTCGACCGGATCATCCTGATCACCGTCGTCGCCGCGGTCTTCACCACGGTCCTGGCCGGCGTGCTCGTCGCCGACCGGATCAGCCGCCGACTGCGCACCGCGGCGACGGCCGCCCGGGGCATCGCCGCCGGCCGGACGGACACCCGGATCGGCGAGCTCGTCGACGGGAAGGACGAGGTCGCCGACCTCGCCGCCGCCGTCGACCTGATGTCCCGCACCCTGCACCAGCGGCTGGAGGACGAGCAGCGCTTCACGGCGGACGTCGCCCACGAACTGCGCACCCCGCTCACCGGCCTGGTCACCGCGGCCGAACTGCTCCCGCCCGGCCGCCCCACCCAACTCGTCCAGAACCGGGTGCAGGCCCTGCGCTCGCTGGTCGAGGACCTGCTGGAGGTCTCCCGCCTCGACGCCGACGCCGAGATCCCGGACTTCGCCCCCGTCCCGCTGGAGCGCGCGGTGCGCCGCACCGTCACGCTCACCGGCCTGGAGGTCGACGTGGACGTGGACGCGGCCGCCGACCGCCAGGTCCGCACCGACCTGCGCCGCCTCGACCGCATCCTCGGCAACCTGCTGCTCAACGCTCACCGGCACGGCACCGCGCCGATCCGGCTGCACGTCGACGGCCACCGGATCACCGTCCGCGACCACGGCCCCGGCTACCCCGACGACCTCCTCGCCCGCGGCCCCCAGCGCTTCCGCACCAACGCCCCCGAACGCGGACGCGGCCACGGCCTCGGCCTCACCATCGCCACCGGCCACGCCCGGGTCATCGGCGCCGACCTCACCTTCACCAACCACCCCGACGGCGGCGCCCTCGCCACCCTCACCCTCCCCGACGACCCGTCCCACCCCTGACCGCTCAACCGCAGCCGTGAGATACGGCCGCCCATGTGGCAGCGGTGGCCGGGGCCTGAGGCGGTCCCTCGGGTGGCCCCGGCCCGCCGGGTCGCTCGGCCGTCACTCGGCCGTCGCCCGGCCACCGCTCAGTTGTCGCTCAGCTGTCGCTCGGCTGGACGACGCACGCCGAGTTCGCGAGCATCGACCCGAAGCCGCCGAGCAGCGTGGAGACGACAGCCTTGCAGGCGGCGGCCTCCTGGGGCGTCTTGGGCCCGTCCGCGGCGGCCGCCGGCTGGGCGAGGGCGATCGGCGCGGCCAGCAGCAGTGCGCAGCACACCGCGCCCAGTACGGACCGCCGCACGAGGGCGGACTTCTTCAGGAGGGACGAGGGGAAGGACATGTGGGCCCCTTCGGGGGAGGTGGGATCGGCGGAAAGCCGAGCCATCCCTATCCGAAGGGGCTCGTCCGTTCCCGGATTCTGCGCCATCCGTGAGCGTGTTCAGGTCAATGATCCGTTCGGGGCCGGGCGAGCACCCCAGGCCCGTCGGCCACCCTGGTGCCCGAGCCCGGTCGAGCCCGGTCGGGGCCGGTCGAGCCCCGTCGAGCCCCCGGAACATGGCCACGCTCGTCACGCTCCGGAACCGACCAGGTCATTCCTGCGTTCACGATCACGTAACCGGCCGGAAGCGCGGCGTCGGTAGCGTCGGCGGCATGACGGCATCACGCACTCGCCCCGAACGGCTCTGGCACCGGCCTTTCCGCAGGTCCGACCGCAGGTGCGCGGCGCCCGAGGGCCAGGCCGCCCGGCTGCCCGCGCTCACCGGGGGCCCGTTGCGGCCCGCCCGCCCGCACCCCCCGGTCGACCGGCCGCGAGCCGTGACGGAGCCGGACCGGGCGGCGCCGTCCCGCCTGACGCTGGCGGACGGGACGGCGCTGACGCTGCGCCCCGCCGGACCGGCCGACCGGGCCGCGGCCCTGGCGATGCACCTCCGCTGCTCCCCCGCCTCGCTGCGGCTGCGCTACCACGGGCCGGTCCGCGACGCCGGCCGCTACCTGGACCACCTGCTGGACGCCCGGCACGGCCACAGCCTCGCCGCGACGGCCGCCGACGGGCGGATCGTCGCCCTCGGGCACCTGATGTGGGACGACGACGAGGCGGAGCTGGCGGTGCTGGTCGAGGACGCCTGGCAGCGGCGCGGACTCGGTCCGGCCCTGCTGCGGCAGCTGTCGGCGGCGGCCCGGGCGGCCGGTGTGACGACGGTGTACGCGGTGACCCACGCCTCCAACACCGGGCTGATCACCGCGATGCGCCGGCTGGCCGCGCCGCTGGACTTCCAGGCCGAGGACGGCACCCTGGTGATCACCGCCACGCTGGCCGCGGACGAGCCGGCCTCCTGCGTCCGTCCGGGCCGCTGATCTTTTCTTCACCACATCCTCACCCGGGAACCCCGAGAGCCCGGAGAGCGTCCCAAGCGACGAAGGCCCCCTCCGTACACCGCCTTCCCCGACGATCCGTCAGGGCGCCCGAAGCGGCGCCTCCGGCCGCGTCGCAGCAGGCTGCCTGGGGTCCGGATCGTCGAGCCGGGCGGCGGAGTCGGTAGGCTGGCCCCGTCCCCGCCGCCCGACGGCCCGTTAATCCGGACCCGGGTGGTGCCGCAGCAAGGAGGAACCACTGAGCATGGCAGGCACCGAATCGGAGCCCACAGGCGCACGCGACGCCTCGCTGCCGGCCCGCGCCAAGATCGCGGTCACGGCCGGTCGGGTCGCTGCCGCCGTGTCCCGCAAGGCCGGACGCGGAAGCGGCTCGGTGATCGGCGGCAAGGTCGCCCTGAGGCTCGACCCCGACCTGCTCGCCACCCTCGCCGACCACCTCGACGTCGTCCTGGTCAGCGCCACCAACGGCAAGACCACCACGACCCGCCTGATCGCCGAGGCGCTGCGCGCCGCCGGCCCGGTGGTCTCCAACGCCCTGGGCGCCAACATGCCGGCCGGCATCACCTCCGCCCTGGCCGGCGGCTCGGACGCCCGCTTCGGCGTGATCGAGGTCGACGAGAAGTACCTGGCGGGCGTCGCCCGCGACACCCGCCCCAAGGCGATCGCCCTGCTCAACCTCTCCCGCGACCAGCTCGACCGCGCCGCCGAGACCCGGATGATGGCCGAGAAGTGGCGCGAGGGCCTTCAGGACACCGAGGCCGTGGTCATCGCCAACGCCGACGACCCGCTGGTGACCTGGGCCGCCTCCTCCTGCAAGAAGGTGGTCTGGGTGGCCGCCGGGCAGGCCTGGAAGGAGGACGCCTGGTCCTGCCCCGCCTGCGGCGGTGTGATGCAGCGCCCCGGCGACGACTGGTTCTGCCAGGAGTGCGGCTTCCGGCGCCCCAATCCGCACTGGGCGCTCCAGGGCACCCACGTGATCGACCCGCAGCGCGGCGCCTGGCCGATCCAGCTCCAGCTGCCCGGCCGGGCCAACCTGGCCAACGCCACCAGCTCGGCCGCCGTCGCCGCCGTGTTCGGCGTCTCCCCGCAGGTCGCGCTGGAGCGGATGCGCTCGGTCTCGGCCGTCGCCGGCCGCTACGACGTGGTCCAGTACCAGGGCCGGGACATCCGGCTGCTGCTGGCCAAGAACCCGGCCGGCTGGCTGGAGACCTTCTCGCTGATCGACGGCCCGCCCGCGCCGGTGATCCTCTCCGTCAACGCGCTCGACGCCGACGGCACGGACACCTCCTGGCTGTGGGACGTCGACTACGAGCGCCTCGCCGGGCACCCGGTGTTCGTGATGGGGCAGCGCAAGCTGGACCTGGCCGTCCGCCTGGAGGTCGCCGGACTGCAGTTCCACGTGGTGGACACGCTGGAGCAGGCCGTCCGGATGGCCCCGCCCGGCCGGATCGAGGCCATCGCCAACTACACCGCCTTCCAGCAGCTGCGGAAGGTCGTGGCCGGCTGATGCCGCGCCTGCAGCCCCATCTGATCGTGACGGAAGGCCTTCGAGGATGAGTGAGAGCAGCCTGCGCGTGGTCTGGGTCTACCCGGACCTGCTCAGCACCTACGGCGACCGCGGCAACGCCCTGGTCGTGGAGCGCCGGGCCCGCCAGCGCCATCTCAACGTGACCCGGATCGACGTCCGCTCCGACCAGTCCGTCCCCACCAGCGGCGACATCTACCTGATCGGCGGCGGCGAGGACCGTCCGCAGCGGCTCGCCGCCGAGCGGCTGCGCAACGACAGCGGCCTGATCCGGGCCTCCGAGAACGGCGCGATCATCTTCGGCGTCTGCGCGGGCTTCCAGATCATGGGCCACGAGTTCGTCAACGACCTCGGCGAGCGCGAGCCGGGCCTCGGCCTGCTCGACGTCTGGACCACCCGCGGCGACGGCGCCCGCTGCGTCGGCGACGTCCTCGCCGACGTCGACCCGCGCCTCGGCCTGCCGCAGCTGACCGGCTTCGAGAACCACCAGGGCGTCACCCACCTCGGCCAGGGCGTCCAGCCGCTGGCCACCGTGGTCGCCGGCCGGGGCAACGGCACCGGCGACGGCACCGAGGGCGCCTGGCGGGACACCGTGTTCGGCACCTACCTGCACGGCCCGGTGCTGGCCCGCAACCCCGCCGTGGCCGACATGCTGATCAAGCTGGCGCTGGACGTCAACGCCCTGCCGCCGGCCGACACCACCTGGTACGACGCGCTGCGCGCCGAGCGCATCGCCGCCACGACGCGCCCCGCGTAGTACGTCCGCCCGCCCCGGAGCCCGGGTGCCCGCGATGCGGTCACCCGGTTCAGGGGCGGCCCCGGACGTACCACAATGGGGCTGCCTACTGCACACCCTCCTCGGCAGCAGGCTGCACTTCCGCGCGGGGGCGCCGACGGCGCCGCTCCCGCGTCGGCTCCTGCCCGGCCGGACCAGGGGCCGTATGCTCGACTTCGCGGCCGTTTTCGGGCGTTCTGTCCGGATCGGCCGGTCCTTCACCCCGCGGCCACCTCCCCGCCACTCCGGCGTGGGAGCGCCCCGCTACGGTGACGGCTCGTCGTCCCAGCCTGTAGTCCGGCCGTTCCTCGGTTCTGCTCGGGAGTTGCAAAGCTAATGCGTATCGGAGTGCTGACCAGCGGCGGTGACTGCCCCGGCCTGAACGCGGTGATCCGTTCCGTGGTCCACCGGGGGGTGGTCGACCACGGCGACGAGATCATCGGTTTCCAGGACGGCTGGCGCGGTCTCCTGGAGGGCGTCCACCGGCCGCTCACCCTCGACTCGGTGAGCGGCATCCTGGCCCAGGGCGGCACGATCCTCGGCTCGTCCCGGGTCCAGCCCAGCCACCTGCGCGACGGCGTCGAGCGCGCCAAGCGACTGTGCGCGGACCTCGGCATCGACGCGGTGATCCCGATCGGCGGCGAGGGCACCCTCAAGGCCGCCAAGCTGATGAGCGACGCCGGACTGCCGGTGGTCGGGGTCCCGAAGACCATCGACAACGACATCGCCTCCACCGACGTCACCTTCGGCTTCGACACCGCCGTCTCGGTCGCCACCGAGGCGCTGGACCGGCTGAAGACCACCGCCGAATCCCACCAGCGGGTCATGGTCGTCGAGGTCATGGGCCGCCACACCGGCTGGATCGCGCTCAACGCGGGCATGGCCGCCGGCGCGCACGCCATCGTCGTCCCGGAGCGGCCGTTCCACATCGACAAGCTGACCGCCGTCGTCCGCGAACGCTTCGACCGGCAGAAGAAGTTCGCCATCGTGGTCTGCGCCGAAGGCGCCAAGCCCGAGCCCGGCACCATGCACTGGGAAGAGGGCACCAAGGACATCTACGGCCACGAGCGGTTCACCGGCATCGCCACCCAGCTCTCCCGCGAGCTGGAGCACCGCCTCGGCAAGGAGGCCCGCCCGGTGATCCTCGGCCACACCCAGCGCGGCGGCACCCCTACCGCGTACGACCGGGTGCTCGCCACCCGCTTCGGCTGGCACGCCGTCGAGGCCGTCCACAAGGGCGCGTTCGGGCACATCACCGCGCTGCAGGGCACCAACATCAACCTGGTGCCGATCGCCGAGGCGGTCGCCGAGCTGAAGACCGTCCCGCAGGAGCGCTACCTGGAGGCGGAGACGGTCATCTGACCTCCCCCGCCCCGTCGAGGGCCCGGACCGCCACCGGTCCGGGCCCTCGTGCGTCCGACGGGCGCCCCCGCGACGGCCCCGCTAGCGTGGCCCGTGGAGCGGACCACTCGCGGAAAGGCAACCGATGGAGATCCTCGCGTACGGGGTGCAGGCCGACGAACGGCCGCTGCTGGAACAGGCCTTCGCCGGCCGGCACGGGCTGCGCTGCCTGAGCATGTTCCTCAACCGCGACACCGCCCCGCTCGCCGCCGGCTATCCGGCCGTCAGCAGCAGCGTCAACGCCGTCCTCGACGCCGAGACCCTCGCCGTCCTCGCCGCCGGCGGCACCAAACTGATCGCCCAACGCTCCACCGGCTTCAACAACATCGACCTCGACGCCGCCGCCGACCTCGGCCTCACCGTCGCCCGGGTCTCCCATTACAGCCCGTACTCGGTCGCCGAACACGCGTGGGCCCTCGCCCTGGCCGTCAACCGCCGCCTCACCCGCGCCGCCACCCGCACCCGCGAGTTCGACTTCCGCCTCGACGGCCTCCTCGGCCGCGACATCCACGGGATGACCATCGGCGTCATCGGCACCGGCAAGATCGGCGAATGCTTCACCCGCATCGCCGCCGGCTTCGGCACCGACCTGCTCGGCTGGGACATCGCCCAGAACCCCGCCTGCCTCGACCTCGGCATGACCTACACCGAACTCCCCGAACTCATCACCCGCGCCGACCTGATCAGCCTGCACGTCCCCCTCCTCCCCGCCACCCACCACCTCATCGACGCCGCCGCCCTCGCCCGGATGAAGGACGACGCCATCCTCGTCAACTCCAGCCGCGGCGGCCTCATCGACAGCGCCGCCCTCGTCGAAACCCTGCGCACCGGCCGCCTCTCCGGCGTCGGCCTCGACGTCTACGAAGAAGAAACCGGCGTCTTCTTCACCGACCGCTCCATCGAAGGCATCACCGACGACACCCTCGCCCGCCTCGTCACCTTCCCCCAAGTCCTCGTCACCAGCCACCAGGCCTACTTCACCCACACCGCCGTCACCCAGATCATCGACGCCACCACCCGCAACATCGACGACTACGCCAACGGCCGCACCAACGAGAACACCCTCGTCCCGGCCGCCCCGCGGGCGTAACGCCCGTCAGGCACACGGCCCTCACCGGGATCCTGACGGCCATCGGGGCCGAATGAGCGTCCGGGGCCGGACCGTGGACCGACGCGCGCCGTTCGTATCGAGGACGGGAGCGAGGAAGGACGGCTCCCCGTCGGACGGCCCCGTCCGCTGCGGTTCTGCCCCGAGATACCGGGGTCCGAATGCGAACGCACCGATTTCACCCTCTTTGCGAACCTGGAGCCAATTCCCACCTATTCTTCGCCGTAGCGGCGGGCCGGAAAATGGAGCTGGTTTTTCTTCCTTGATCGTCTATGATCAACGGATGACGCCATACTCGGGTACCGCCCCTGGAGTTCGTGAGCTTTCCGAGCTGATCATCAGCAAGATCTCGGTTGGCCCTGGTGACAACAACTGTTATCTGTTGAAGTGCCGTTCGACCGGGCAGCAACTGATGATCGACGCAGCAAATGAACCGGAGGTTCTTCTCGATTTCTGCGACCGCCGCCTGACCGCCGTCGTCACCACGCATCAGCACTGGGACCACTGGGAACACGGACTTCCCGCGGTGGTCGCCGCCACCGGCGCCACAACCCATGCAGGAGCGCCCGACGTGGCGGGGATCACCGTGCCCACCGACGTGCCGCTGCACGACGGCGACGTCATCACGTGCGGCGGGTTCGAACTGAGGGTGATCCGGCTGACCGGCCACACTCCCGGGAGTGTCGCCCTGCTGTACAACGACCCCGGCGGCCATCCGCACCTGTTCACCGGTGACTCGCTGTTCCCCGGCGGGGTGGGGAACACCTTCGGCGACCTCGAAGCCTTCACCACGCTGTTCGAAGACGTCGAGAGCAAGATCTTCGATGAACTGCCGGATGAGACGTGGATTTACCCCGGACACGGCCGGGACACGACGCTCGGCGCCGAGCGGCCGTCACTTTCCGAGTGGCGGGCACGCGGCTGGTAGGCGTTTCGCCGACTTCGATGGGCGTGGGGAATCGGAACCATCGCCGGGAGACCGCCGGACCCGATCAGCGAATTCCTACGTGACAGCGTCGTCGGGTTCATTCATCGAAGGCAGGACCAATGGAATTTCAGGTGCTCGGGAATATGGAGATGCGGGATCATGCACGCCTCCTTCCCCCGATTCGCCCTCGCCACGAACGATTTCTCGCCCGTCTGGTACTGAGTCCCAACACGCTCGTGTCCATCAGTGCGCTCGCCGAGACCTTGTGGGACGGTGAGCCGCCCGCGTCCGCGGAGCGACAGGTTCAGAACGTGGCGTCGCAGCTGCGCCAGGCGTGGCTGACCGCCGGTGTGCCCGAGGCTAACGAGATCATTCGAACGGGCAGGGCCGGATACTCCCTCGACGTCGAAGTGGGGAGCATAGACCTCCATGTCTTCCGGAAACTGGTCACCCAGTCCGGAGGCCTCGCCCGGACTGGGGATCTGCATCGCGCGATCAGAACACTCCGGCAGGCTCTGGAACTGTGGCGCGGCCCGGCCTTCGCCGGGATCGAGAGCCAGGTGATCCAGCGAAACTCCCTGCTCATCAACGAGGAGCGGCCCGCAGCCTGGGAAGAATGCATGCGACTGGAGCTGGAGGTTGGTCAGCACGGTCGTGTGGTCACCGAACTGTCCGCACTCGTCGCGGAGTTCCCGTTCCGCGAGCGGCTCACCGGCCACTACATGACGGCGCTGTACCGCACGGGCCAGCAGACGGCCGCGCTGCAGACCTACCAGCAACTGCGAGTCCGTCTGGGCGACGAGCTGGGCATCGACCCCGGTCCCGTCCTGCAGGAGCTCCACGAGAGGATCCTGCGGAATGATCCGGCCCTGCTTGCTCGGCCGGCGCCCGAGACCGGGCCTGTGACGGTCCCGGCCGCCCGGCCGCCCGTCGTCTCCACGCCCTCACTGTCCGTGCCGAGCCAACTCCCGCCGCAGGACGGTTCCTTCGTCGGACGGTGGGAGGACCTGGCGCTGCTCTCGCAGCACAGCGGACAGGCCCAGGTGCTCGTGGTCACCGGCGCGGCGGGCATGGGCAAGACGTCACTCGCCGTGCAGTGGGCGCACCAGGTCCGGGACGCCTTCCCGGACGGCCATGTCTTCCTCGACCTGCGCGGGCACAGCGCGAAGAGCAGCGTCTCGGCGGACGGCGTACTCGAACACATACTGGAGAGCCTGAACCTTCCGCCGCAGAAGATCCCCAGGCATCCGGAGAAGCGGCTCGGGCTGTACCGCTCGACCATCGCCGACAAGAAGATGCTGATCGTTCTGGACAATGCCGGTTCGATCGATCAGATTCTGCCGGCCGTGCCGACCAGCGGAGGATCACAACTGGTCGTGACCAGCCGCAGCAGTCTCGCGGCCGTCTACACCCATGTCGCGGCAGCCGGGCTGGCCATGGGCGGACTCAGCCGGACGGAGAGCCGTTCCATCCTCGTGAGAGCCAGGGCGGGGCTGCCGGAGGACTCCGGTCCTTCGCTGGAGTTCCTGCTCGACCTGTGTGACGGGATGCCGCTGGCCCTGCGCATCCTCGCCGCGCGGATGATGGCGGATCCGGCTCTGACACCGGAGGACCTGGCCGCCGACCTCTCCCGTGACATCGCGCCGCTCGACGGGTTCACCATCGACGGTGGCGGGCGCAGCGTGCGATCGGTACTGACGAACGCCTATGCGGCACTGTCGGTGGATGACGCACGGCTCTTCCGCCTGCTGGCGGTCCACCCCGGAAGACGGCTGCGGACCGCGTCCGTGGCGACGATCGCCGCGACCTCACCACCGACCGTACGGCGCGGCCTTCACCGGCTGATCGCGTTGCACCTGATCAGCCGGGCGGGCGACCACCACCTGACCATGCACGACCTGGTCAGGTCGTTCGCCGCGGAGCGCCTCGAAGCCCATGCCCGGGACGACAGGCCGGCCGAGGCGGTCGGTCGCCTCCTGGGGTGGTACCTGGGGGTGGCCGCCATGGCCAGCGGCGTGCTGCGGCCGGACCGCGACGCCTTCGCCGACCGTGAGCCGCCAGTCGAGACCTTCGTCGAGAAGTTCGCCAAGGATCTCGACGCCATCAAGTTCATCGATCAGGAGAAGGAGAACCTGGCGCCCGTCACCGCGGCCGCGGTCCGTCATGACACCGACCGGGCGGTGGAGTTGATCTACCACCTGCACAGCTACTTCGTACGATCCGGCTTCTCGTCCGCCGACGTGGACGCGTGGAAGCAGTGCGAGAAGGAGGCGCACAGGATTCACCTGCCGCTGCACCGGGCCCACCTCTACCACGCCCTCGGCGGCGCGCTCGCCGTCACCCACGACCACGACGGCGCCGTCGAACGCCTCCGACTCGCCACCGAACTCTACGAACGGGAGGGGCACCTGAACGGGGCGGCCGGCTCACGCCTCGGCCTCGGCTTCGTGTTCGAGCTGCAGGGGCGCTATCACGAGGCCCTAGCCGAGCACGAGCAGGCGCTCGCATTCGCCGAGGCGGCGAAGAACACCACGCTCGTCGTGCACGCCCTCAACAACACGGCGGACGCACTGATGGCCCTCGACGACGTCGACGCCGGCCTGGAACGGCTGCGGGCCGGACGGGAGCTGGCCCGGGAGCACGGCCTGCGGCACCACGAAGCCGCGATCCTCAGCAGCATCGGGACCCTCTTCATCCGCAAGCGGGACCATGCGGAGGCCTTGACCCACCTGCACGAAGGACTGGTGCTGATGCGGCGGTCCGGGTTCCGCACCGCGGAGGCGGACACCCTCGCCCGGATCGGGCACGCGGTGCTCGGCTCCGGTGACCGGACCCTCGCAGCCGAGTGGTTCCGGAAGGCCCAGGACGTCTACCGCCAGAACGACGACGCAACCGGTGAGGCCGACATGGAGCGTCTGGTCAGAGACCTGGTGGGCGATCACCGGCCAGAGTGACCCCGCGCTGTCGGGACCTCATCGGCTCCCGCACCTCCTCGTCGAAGGCATCCGCGCAGGTCAGAGGCAGCGGATGAAAGGTGGATGACGATCGGATGCAAGCTGAGACCAAGCTGAAAGCAGCAAGGCCGAGAGGGCGGAGCGCCTGGGGGGAGCACCCCGCACGGGGTTCGTCCGTAATCGGTTGGTTCTCATGGCTCTGAAGGGAGCGGTCAACATGGAGAAGGTCGTGGAGATCATCGAGGTCATCGAGTCCCTCGAGGAGACCGAGGGCGGCCTGGACGCGCTGTCGTCCGTGCAGGCCGGCGAGACCTGGTCCTGAATCACCCTCAGAACGTCAACTGCGAGAAGACGGAGAGGAGGAACGCGGCAATGGAGCAGGTTGTGGAGATCATCGAGGTCATCGAGTCCCTCGAGGAGACCGAGGGCGGCCTGGACGCGCTGACGTCCGTGCAGGCCGGCGAGACCTGGGTCTGAGATCGAGGTTCAGGTCTTAAGCGGCACCCGGCCCTTCGCGGGCCGGGTGCCTCCTTCACGGTCAAGGAGCGCTCGAACAATGGTTGGTGACAACCACTATCTCGCCGAGGCCGACAGGCTAATGGCCGCCGCCGAGCAGGCGGCCGTCAGATACGGTCCCTCCTCGCAAGCGGTGGTCTTCCTCAAGTACGAGGAGTTGATCCGTCTGTGGCACGTTCACCTAAGCGTCGGGCCCGCCCCCGGTATGCGTGAACGGCTGGCCCGTGCCGCCGCGGAGATCCGCGCGGCCTACGCACGTGAACTCACGGTTCGCCACGAGCATCCCACTCGTGTGGTGGGTGAGGACCCACTGGTCATCGAGTTCGATCGTGCCGTGTTCCAGGACCGTTACGCCGGGGTGGCCCGTACCGCGGTCGAACAGACCTGGCACGTCCGTGACGCCGAGGTGCCGTCCGACTTCGCCACGGGCGCACCGCACATGTTCGTGATAGACGACCTGGGGCGCCTGCTCATCTGGCGACGCCGGTTCAACTTCCGTGAACTCATATTCGGGCGCGCGAAGTCACACATCCACGGTGTTCCGGTCGCCCACCCCATGCTGGTGCCCGACCGGCTGCGGGTCCGTACGGCGGGCGAGATCGTCCTGATCGGATCCCCGCACGTCCATGCCATCGTGGCGAACACCAAGTCCGGTCACTTCCGTCCGCCGCCCTCGACAGAAACCGTCGTACGCGACGTGTGCACGAACCTCTTCTCGGTACCGGGTGATCGGATCGACGTCTTCACCGTGGGGGGTCTGTCCGATCAGGAGTACGCGGGTTCCACCCATCGACTTGTGGAAGCGACACCATGAACAACCTCGAGCACGTCCTGCGAATACCCCGGGTCGGGGTGGAACACGAGTACCGATGGGTGATGGGAGCGGATTCGTCGGCCGACGCGGCCGCTCACGACACGTTGCGCGACCAGTTGGTCCGGATGTCCGGACTGCGCCTCTCGGATCAGGCCGTCGTCTCGCAGCACACACTGTGCTTCGACGACACCGGGTGGTCACTGTCGAGCGCCGACTGCTCGTTGACGATGCTCGTGAACACGAACCGGGGGCCGTCCTGGCTGGTGGCGAAGGAGACCGTCCAGTGGGTCGACGGGCGTCGCGACGTGCTGGAGATGACTGAGTACGTGCCGGACGCCAAGAACCTGGCGGGTGCGGAGGTCATCGCCGGCAGGCCGGGACAGTACCTGTCGCGCCGGGTTCCCACGCTGGGGCACCTGCGCGTGTTCGGCTACCTCTCCCAGCGACGGACCAAGGCGGCGTTGCTCACCGAGGGCGGAGCGCTCATCGCCGTCAGTTGTGACGCGGTGGAACTGCGGGATCCGACGTCGCGACCGGTGGACGCGTTCGTGGTGGTGGAACTGGAAGCGAACCAGGCGAGCCGAGTCGACCTGGCCGTACTGGCCGACGTGGCCGAAACGTTCTCTTCGCACTTCGAGCTCCCGGCCGCGCAGGCGACGAAGCCGCAGCTGGCCGCCGCCCGTCTGGGATGGACCCGATCATGACCACTGAGAGCCGGGTGCCCGCGGCTGAGTCCCAGGAGCGCACGCTGGGCCCATGGAAGAGCTGGCGGATCCTCCTGCTGGCGAACGCGTGCTCGTTGCTGGGGAACTACGCGCAGAACCTCGCGCTGCCGCTCTGGGTGCTGTCGGTGACCGGTTCCTACACCGCCACCGGCGTCACCTTCGCGGTCGGCACCCTTCCCGTGGTCCTCTGCGCACCGCTCGCGGGTCGCATCGTCGACCGATACGACCGGCTCCGGGTGTTCATCGCCTGCGAGCTCCTCTGCGCGGCGCTGGTCCTGGTCCTGGTCATGGGGGTGCGCGCGGAGAACCTCACCGTCGTCTACGTCACTTCGGCCCTCCTCAAGGCGGTCGGCAGTGCTTCGGTTCCCGCGGTGCAGGCGCTGCTCAAGGAGCGGGTGCCCGCTGACCAGGCCCGCCCGGTCATCGCGAAGTTCGAGGTGGTCTTCGGCGGCGCCATGAGCCTCGGCCCGTTGGTCGGTGCGGCGCTCGCGGACGGGGTCGGTATCGAAGGGGCACTGTGGGTCAATCTCGCGTCGTTCCTCGTGTCCGGGATCCTCGCGCTGGCGCTTCGGCGGCCCGGAGCCGAGAGCCCTGCCCTGCCCCGCACCGACGACCGACCGCGGGGGCAGGTGGCACCCCTGCGCTGGAGCGGCATCGGCCCGCGGTTGCGACGGGTCGCGCTCGCCGAGGCGTCGTACTTCCTCTTCCTGGGCTCCGAAGTGGTCATAGCCCTGGCCGTTTTCAAGCAATCGGCGGGAGTCGCCGCGGCGGCCGGGTACCAGACGCTGGCCGGGATCGGCTGGATCGTCGGGTCGTCCCTGGTCGTTCGCAGGTTCAACCGGCAGCCCCGCGTTATCTGGGCCGGCGCGGCGGTGTCCACGGTGGCGACCGCCGCGCTGGTGCTCAGCGGCTCTTCCTGGAGCTGGGCCGCCATCGTCGTGGTCGGTCTGCTCGGCGGGGCGGGCAACGTGATGATCGCCGGTGCGTCGACCGTGGTCTACCAGGAGTTGACGTCCAACGAGGTCATCGGCCGCATCTTCGCGTTCCGTCGTGCGATGCTCAACCTGCTCATGACGGTGTCGTACATAGTCGTTCCGTTCGCCGGGGAGCTCACCGCCCACCCGGCTCCGGTGCTGCTGGTCGCGGGCGTGGTGAACCTCGTGGTCACCACCCTGTTGTTGGCCCCGTACCGCGGCGACGGCACGGGTGGCAGAGGTGACTAGCGTGGTACCCCTGGGACGGGTGAGCGTCCTGCCGCCCGTCCCTCCCACGGTGGAATGGATTCCGTGGGGTGTGGCCACCGAGCCACCCGACGCACCCGGGCTGACGGCCCTGACGTGTGCCGCGCTCTTCGGCACCGACACCTTCCGGGTCGGGCACCGGTGCTCCGGGATCACCAGACACACGGGTCCGGCAGGGGTCCTGCCGGACCAGCGGCTGGCGGACGTCGATCTCGGCGCACTTCGTCGCACGCTCGTGGCCGAAAGGGCTCACCGGCTTGGTGACAGGGGCTGGCTGGTCCGACGCGCGCTTCACCGGGTGGCCTGGGGCGAGGCCTGCGTCGACGCGCTTCCCGGTGAGGCCGCGGCGGCAGCGATCACGGACCGGCAGATCGTCGAACACGCTCGCGCGGTGGAGGAGTTCCTCGCCAGCGGGGTGGGCCTGGTCACGAGCTCGGACACGCTGACCTGGCGCGGCGGACTGTACTACGGCGCCCGTGACAACCACCGGGTCGCGATGGGTGTGCAGATGCCCTGGCCCTCGGAGCCGTCCGACGGGGAGTCAGCACTGATCGCGGCGACCTACCTGGGGCGGGTGGGCGCACCCGGCCGCCTCGTCCAGGTGCTCGCGCAGCGTCAGGTGCCGTACTATGCGGCCGCGGCGACGCCCGCCGTGGAGCACGGCGTCCCGTGCCTCAGCATCGGCCTCAGCACCGTGGCGGACCACGCGGTCGGGCTCCTCGAGGCCGTGCGGGACATGCTCCGCTGCCTTCGGCGGTCCGGGATCCCGTCCCAGGAGCTGCACCGTCTGCGGGCCGGTGCCGAGCTCTACGAGGCCGTCCATCCGTCGAGCGGTCCGTTCGACCGCCGGGCGGAGGATCCGGCCGGCCCCGTCCAACCGGCCGTTCCCGCTGTCGCGGTGATCGGCCGACTCCCCGAAGAGACCGTTGCGAGAGTGCGCGAGGCCGTTCGTGAATGGTGATGTCCTGCGTCTGCCGAGCCTGGCCGGCGGAACGATCGTCGTGTGCAGACCCGGGACGACAACCTCAGTGATCGCCACGTACGGGCTCGGGTTCGGCCACGACCCCTCCCACGCACCGGGCGTGGCCCATTTGTACGAACACCTCTATCTGGCGACGCTGCGCGGGCTCATGACCACCCCGGTGGTGGTCCAGGCACAAACCCGTGCGGACACGATGTCCGTCTCGGCAACGGTGTTGTCGGACGCGGACCGGGAGCTGGTGGGGGCACTGGCCGAGACCCCTCGCTTGCTGGCCGCCGGGAAGGTCGACGAGGGCGTCCGGATGAGGGAGTGCCGCGCGATCGACGTCGAGCTGTCGGAGTGGTTCGGCAACCCGCTGCTCCTCGCCGGCCACAAGCTCGCGGCTCTGGCCACGCGGAGGCCCGGGCCGGCCAGGTTCGACGAGTGCCGCATCGGAGCCAGCTCGGCCATAGCGATGACGGACCTTCGCGCACACGCGGCCCGTCGGGCAGCGGCTCTCCCCGAGCGGTTGGTGATCGTCGGTCCGAGGCCGGCGGAGGAGTGGCTCGCCCTGGTCGACGCCGTGATGCCATGCGGTCCGGCAG
This sequence comes from Kitasatospora sp. NPDC058243, assembly GCF_042882025.1. NCBI lineage: Bacteria > Bacillati > Actinomycetota > Actinomycetes > Kitasatosporales > Streptomycetaceae > Kitasatospora > Kitasatospora sp. NPDC058243. The sequence continues at coordinate 17,971 of NZ_JBHVWW010000069.1, read as the reverse complement.
ATGGTCCCGCGGTTCACACTCGGCCCGGGGACGACCTTCCCGGGCCGAGCGGAGACGTACCCGGAGCCGACAGCCGGGTGTTCGTCGGTGTCCCGCTCCGACTGGGCGCCCCGGACGACGCCGAGACGGTGCAGCTCGTCGCCCGGCTCCTGTCGCACGGGGCAGGGCCGCTCGCAGAGGTCGGCAACCGCGTCGGTGCCCGCTTCCGAGGGGGCTCGGTCGTTCCCACGGCAGGCTGCCTGGTGGTGACCGGCAGCTGGATCGCGGAGGACTCCCGTCGGCGGGAGGCCATCGGTGTGGCGATGAGCCAGTACCGGGGGCGGATCTCGCAGTCCCTCCTCACCGCACAAGCGGCCGCGGTGCTCACGGAGCGCCGTGCCGCGGCAACCACCTCGGCGACCCTGGCCACGGCGATCGACGGCTGGCAGGCCGGATCGGGGGTGAATCCGATTGCTGACGTCGTACCGGGCATGGATGACGTCAAACGGGTCATTCGGGCCGGGTGGGAGCGCTCCGTGCTGGTCGGAGCCCGACCCGCCCGGGCCTGCGCCAGGTTGTTCTGAACCCGGGCGCACGATCCGGCCGCCTGGACCAGGGCGCCGGGGGCGTTCACGGTGATGCCGACGGTTCCGGTCACCGTGTTCCCCGGTAGTGGTCTCCCCCATGGGAGGTCGCCTCCCGTCCGTCGATCCGCGGCGCGCCCGAAGGCGCCCCGCCGGGCACCGGCGCCCGGGGCTGACGGCCGGGACGGCTCACCCGGTGCCGGGGCGTGCCGGGCCCGGCACCTGGGGGAGTACCCAGGCCGAGCAGTTCGCGGTACCAGGCGGCGGCCTCCGGGAGGTGGGCCAGCTTGCCTCGCCACACTGTCGGTGGTCCGCGAGGATCTTCTTCGCCTTGTCGTTGCGATCCTCGGCTGCCCCGAAGAGCGACCGCCACCATGACCAGGCGGTCCGCGTGACGCAGTGCCTTGTGGTTGCGATCCTCGGCCGCCCGGAAGGGCGACCGCCACGCCAGCTGACCAGCGACAACTGGCGATCCGCCGCCAGGCAATGAGGTATTCCAAGGACACGGATGCGCTTGATTCGGGCATTTCGCTTCGGTGTGAAACGTGTGTCACCCGTGCACTTCGGGCTCCGAACCATGTCCATTGCCTGTCGGCCGGCAGCCGCATGGTCGAGGTCATGGGAAATCTGATCGATATGGAAGATTCAAGCAAGCGGCGTGACGCCGCTGTGGGCTCACAGCCGAAACCTATCAGGCCGACGTCGCACTCTGGAGGGGCATCTGCACGGATCCGCCGCGTTGGCAAGGCAGTTCGGCGCCGACTCGCTTGCCGAGTACCTGGCATTGGTGCACAACGTCGGCAAAGGGCCCTGTTCCTGGCAGCACGGTCTACACACCGCCGAGGCCCGTGGCGGGAAGGTCTGCGTTCCTCACAAGAACTTCATGCCCTCCCGGGCGACGACTACGCGATACCGCATCATGCGCCGTCGCCGAACACGCCTGGACACTGGCCCTGGCCGTCAACCGCCGCCTCACCCGCGCCGCCACCCGCACCCGCGAGTTCGACTTCCGCCTCGACGGCCTCCTCGGCCGCGACATCCACGGCATGACCATCGGCGTCATCGGCACCGGCAAGATCGGCGAATGCTTCACCCGCATCGCCGCCGGCTTCGGCACCGAACTCCTCGGCTGGGACATCGCCCCCAACCCCGCCTGCCTCGACCTCGGCATGACCTACACCGAACTCCCCGAACTCATCACCCGCGCCGACCTGATCAGCCTGCACGTCCCCCTCCTCCCCGCCACCCACCACCTCATCGACGCCGCCGCCCTCGCCCGGATGAAGGACGACGCCATCCTCGTCAACTCCAGCCGCGGCGGCCTCATCGACAGCGCCGCCCTCGTCGAAACCCTCCGCGCCGGCCGCCTCTCCGGCGTCGGCCTCGACGTCTACGAAGAAGAAACCGGCGTCTTCTTCACCGACCGCTCCATCGAAGGCATCACCGACGACACCCTCGCCCGCCTCGTCACCTTCCCCCAAGTCCTCGTCACCAGCCACCAGGCCTACTTCACCCACACCGCCGTCACCCAGATCATCGACGCCACCACCCGCAACATCGACGACTACACCGCCGGCCGCACCAACGAGAACACCCTGGTGCCGAGGAGCTGACCCGACAAGAAGCCGAGATCCCCTGCTGTCCGAAGGCCGTAACCCCAGCCAATCCGACAGCGTTCGTCCAGATCCATACCGTCAAGGAAATGACCGTCGACGGGTTCTTGAATGAGGCCGGACCGTGCTTCAGGTTGCAGCAGACCGATCTGGACGAGCTATTCGACTGCCCTCCGCCAGCCCTGGACTCAGCGGACCGATCATCACGAGACAGCGAAGCGTCCGGGAATGTCGGACGCCCGCCACTTGCCAAAGACCCCCTGACCTCCAGTCGCCCGGCGATACACATCGCTGCACGTCAGGCGGTAGACAGCCCGCGCTATTCGTTCACCGAAAGGCCCCTCAGAGGCCATAGTGAACCACGCGTGGTCCCCGACAAGTCCCCAAATCTCCTCCTACCCTCTGGTGAGATCTCTCCCAGCTGCTGATCCGAACCAATCTCAAGAGCTACTGCGGTCCTCGGGCACCAGGGGACCGCCACCCACGGTCGCCGTTGTGGTCAGGCTCAGTAAAGATCCCCAGCCGCCCACGAGGGCAACCGCCACCCGACCCTGGCCGAGAGCTTGAACCTGCGCCCCCTTGCCTCGAAGCATGGTCCCCGAACTGGGTCCACCTGCCATGAAGCCATCGAGAGCGCACTGCACCCGGACAGTGGCCAACTAATCCTGTTGCAAGCCCTCCAGGGCTGATCACGACCGCCGAACAGGCCGAGCAGCGAGCCGCATCCTTCCGGTTGCGAGCCCTCCAGGGCTGATCACGACGCGCCGTAATCGGGACCACCGTGCTCCTCCCGCCGACGTTGCGAGCCCTCCAGGGCTGATCACGACCTTGATGGGGCAGAGCAAACGCTGGTGCAGAACATGTTGCGAGCCCTCCAGGGCTGATCACGACCTGCAGGCGCTGGACATCCTGTGGCAGACGCTGCGGTTGCGAGCCCTCCAGGGCTGATCACGACGGGGTCCGTTCCCTCCCCTCGGTCCGGTCGGTAGCGGTTGCGAGCCCTCCAGGGCTGATCACGACCCGAGGGTAAAGCCCCAGGTCAGGGTATCCATGGGTGCTGCCATGGGCGGCGGTGGTGCGGCGACTGTGCGGTACTGCAGCGGTGCTGGTCACAGGATGTCGCCGGGGCCGCCCAGGGTGGCGCCGAGGGTGGCGGTGTCGATCATGTCCGGGGAGCGGGCGGTGTAGGTCACGATGCTGTCGTAGGTGGGGTCGATCACGCTGTTGAGGGTGGTGGTGAGGGCGCGGTACTGGGCTGCGGTGAGTTCTCCGTGGAAGACGCTGCGCTGGGTCCAGTCGAGGTATTTGCGGCAGGTTTTGAGGACTTTCGGGTTGCGTTCGGCGGCGGTGTCGTAGACCAGGATGACGAACATCAGCTGCTACCACCAGGGCCGGAAGGGCTTGTAGGGGGTGTTCTCCAGGCAGAGCCGGACGAGTTTGAGGGCTTCGAGGTGGATGAGCTCCTCGTAGCTGACCTGCCGCTTGAGCGTGCGGTGGTACACCGTCGTCGCGAGTTCGTCGCGGACGAGGGCGGCGATCTTCTTGCGGCCGTCGGTGCTGAGTGCGGCGCGGCCGACCTCGGTCTCGAAGTCGCTGGGCTTGAGATATTTCTGGCTGGCGGCTCGTCGCAGTAGCCGTTCGGCGAACAGGGGTTTGAAGGGTTCGGCGAGGTCGAGGGCGAGGGTGTTGCGGCGGCGGTCGGTGTCGGCGTGGAGGAATCCGATGGCGGGGTGGAGCGGGGTGCTACGCAGGGCGGTGAGGACTCGGGCGTAGACGAGGGAGTTGAGGTAGCTGATGAAGGCGTTGCCGGCGTTGGTGGGTGGCTGGCGGGTGCGTCCGTTGAGGCGGAGCCAGGTGGGGAGGCGGGTGTCGAGGACGGCCCAGGCGGTACGGCGGAAGTTGCCTTCCTGTCCCATGAGTTCGTCGGTGTCGTGGCAGTCGGGCAGGGCGGTGCGCAGAGTCTTGAGTGCTGGGTCGAGCTGGTCGGTGTCGAGGGCCCAGTGAAGGTTCTCGGCGGTGGCGAGGAGGAGTGCGCGTGCGATGGAGAGGCGTTCTGCGGGGTCGCCGGTGATCTCGACTTGTCGGCGGACGACAGTGGCGGAGGACATGGCTTCGGCGGGTGCGAAGTGTCCGACATGGTTGCCGTAGTGGTCAAGGACGTGGATGGTGACGCCGTGGCGGCTGAGGAGGGAGAGGGCGGAGGTATTGAGGTCGACGTGGTCGAAGGTGACGAGGTCGCGGATGTCGGTGATGGGGATGTGGACGGGGCTGCCGTCGGGGCGTTCGATGCGGATGCTGTTGTCTTCGCGGCGGATGCGGCAGGGTTCGGTGAGCCAGTAGGTGCGGCCGGCGGCGGGCATCAGGTTCCCCAGCAGTAGTCGAGGTAGGAGCAGCCGCGGCAGGCGGCACGGGTCTGGCGGTCGGGGGGTGTGGTGGAGGCGATGACCGCGCGGGCTTCGTCCTCGGCGGTCTCGGCCTGGTCTCGCGCCTCCTCGTTCCAGGGGATGTCGGTGGTGCGGCGGATGAGGGGGTAGTGGACGATGCCGCCGCGCACGTTGACGCCTCGGCGTTCGAGGAGCAGGCAGTAGTGGCGGACTTGGGCGTCGTGGGCGGGTGAGGGCCTGCGGGAGGACTTGGTTTCGTGGACGACGGCGCCCGCGGTGACCCAGTCGATGCGGGCCTCGCCGAGGTCGACGTCCCGGCGGCGGGCGAAGGTGGTCTCGTTGACGACCTCGCCGAAGGCGACGAGGTCGCTGCGGCCCTCGGGGCGGTAACCGCGGGTGTAGAGCCAGAGTTGGCGCGGGCAGTGGCGGAGGTACTTGATGTGGACGCCGCCGAGACCCTGATCGTCGTCGAGTGGGCTCGCGGGGATGGGTTTCACAGGATGGTCTCCGGCTCGGCGGGTGGGCGAAGGCCCAGAACGGGGTCGTACTGGCCGTCGATGAGGTGGATGCCGAGGGCGCGGTCGAAGGTGGCGTTGTAGGTCTTCAGTTGGCCGTAGCGCAGGGGGATGAGCAGGCCGGCGGCGAGGAGGGGGTCGGCGTTCTTGCCGACGGCGAGGCGGCGGTATTCGTCTTTGTCGTCGCGGTGGAGGACTTCGACGGTGTCGAAGCGTTCGCCGAGGGTCTTGGCGTGTTCGGTGCGGTCGTGGAAGGGGTCGGTGAAGGTGAGGAACTCGGTGGTGAAGCCGTCGCGGGCCTGCCGGGCCCTCGTTTCCCAGTCGTGGCCCCAGTCGGTGTCGTAGGCGAGCTGGAGGAGGCGGTCGATGTCGTGTTCGCTGAGGGTGGTGATGCCTTCGGCGGTCAGGGTGGTGAGGGCCGACCAGGCGGCGTCGACGGCTCCGGGGTCGTAGGGGCGGTGGCTGTCGGTGCGGTGGACGCGGAACTCGACGGCGCCGTCGGGGTGCAGGCCTCGGCGGTTGACGCGGCCGGCGCGCTGGGCGACGGCCTCGACGGGGGCGTTGTCGAAGTCGAGCTGCAGGGAGACTTCGACCGTCTGGGTGGCGACGACGAGGCCGCCGCGGTGGCGCGGTTCGCCGGGCCGGCGTTCGGGGTGGCGGGCCAGGAGGCGGGTCTCGATGGTGTCGCGGTCCCGGTTCTTGAAGCGGGAGTGGAGCAGCAGTGCCGCATCGGGGTCGTCGGGCCGTGTGTGGCGGGCGTGGTCGGCGAGCGCGGTGAACAGGTTCTGGGCGGCGGCGACGGTGTTGGTGACGACCAGGACGCTGTGGCCCTCGCCGAGCCATGTTTCGAGGCGTTCGAGGCTGTCGGGGTCGGTGATGGGCAGGTCGTCGACGACGAGGTGGTGGCGGATGGGGGCGGTTCCGGGTGCGGCGCGGTGGCAGGTGACGGGCTGGTGGAGGCTCTCGTCGACGATGGCGAGCAGGGGTGGTGCGAGGGTGGCGGACAGGACGGCGATGCTGCTGCCGAGTTGTTCCCACAGGCGCATGGCCGCGCACAGGCGGCCGAAGGTCTCGGGGTCGTAGGCGTGGAGTTCGTCGAGGACGAAGAGGGAGTTGGCCTGTTCGAGGAGGACAGAGGAGTGGGTGGGTCCGGCGATGGCGGCGCCGAGGAGTTGGTGGGGGGTGGCGACGCGCAGGCGTTGGGTGAACAGGCGCATGGCGTTGGCGCGGGCGCGGGCTTTGCGGGCGTCTGCCTTTGTCGGGCCGCAGCAGTCGTCTTCGAGGGCTTCGGTGAGGAGGGTGCGGGCGAGGGCTCCGTGGAGGAGTCCGATGTCGGGCCGCTCCTGGCCGGCGGCCGGTTGGAGGGTGCGTTCGAAGCGGTTGCGGGCGGCGTTGAGGGAGGCCCGGTAGGGCAGGGTCCATACGAGGCGGGGCAGGCCGGGCATGGTGGCCAGCTGGCGGGCGGCCCAGGCGAGTCCGGCTTCGGTCTTGCCGCTGCCGGTGGGGGCGATGAGGACCAGGTGCCCGGTGGTGTCGGCGGCCTGCTGCTGGTGGCGGTGCGGGGTGTACGGGAGGCGGGCGAGGTAGTCGAGGGGTAGGGGTATGTGGGTCTGCAGGTCCACGTGGGCGGAGCCCGCGTGGTCGGCGAGGGTGAGCGCGCCTTGGGCTAGGACGGCGAGCAGGCCCGTGTGGGCTTTGACGGGTTCTCTCCAGGCGGTGAGGATTTCGTCGAGGAGGAGGCGGGCCCGGTCGGCGGTCGTCGGGTCGCCGGGCGCTGGCGGCACCGGTTCGGTCCGGAGGAAGCCGGCCAGCCAGGCGAGGAGTTCCTGGTGCAGGCCGCGCGGCACCTGCGGCCGGCTGCCGGGGCCGGGCGGGCGGCCGAACGCCTGGTCCCAGCGGGTGCCGGCGTTGTAGAGGCGGGCCAGGGCGGGCTTGCCGCCGCCGAGGGAGGACGCGGCGTGGAGTGGGCGGTGGTGGGCGGCGACGAGGGTGGCGATCAGCAGCCGTTCCTGGGTGCTCCATGCCGCTGCTGGGGTGAGGAGGTCGACGTAGGCGAGGGAGAGGACTTCGTGACGTTCTCCCCACGGTTCGCCGCCGGGTTCGAGCTGTCGCTGGAAGCTCTCTGCGATCTTTCCCGCGTCGTGCAGGAGGGCCGCGGCACGTACCTGGGCCCAGAACAGGGGCTCGGTGGCGATGACGCCGGCGGTGGCGATGCGGGCCTCAAGTTGGGCCACGGCGTCGTGGACGGTGCGCAGGTGGGCGGTGAGGCGTTCCGGGTCCTCGCGGGGCAGGGACTTGGCGCGCAGGTCGGTGAGGGCGCGCCGTCGTGGTGGGGTCAGGGGGTCAGGAGCCATACGGCTTGGGTGTCCTCGTGCAGGGCCGGGTCGGTGGGTGCTTCGCGGTAGGCGTGGCGTACGGGGGCCGCGGTGGTGGCGGGATCGTCGCACCACAGGTAGTCGGACCAGGTGGTGGTGAGGCGGTCGGTGGAGACGGTGTCGGCGAGGTGGTGGGTGTGGGCGGAGGGCAGGTCGTGCCCGTCGAGCGGGGCGAGCGCGTGGCCGACGATCGCCATACCGGCGGGCTCGAGGAGCACGCGGTCGGTCGCGGTCAGGTGGACGAGGTCCTGGGAGCGGCCCAGGCGCAGGCCGTGGCGCGGTCGGCGCAGCGCCTGGGCGAGGCGGGTGGCGTCCGGTGCGGGGATCCACACGGTCAGGTGGACGCCGGCGAGGAAGGGCCGGTCCTTGGCGGTCGTTCCTCCTTTCCCGGACCGGACCCTGCCGCCGGCGGCAGGGTTGCTGCCGTCGGCGGCGATCGGGTGGTAGGTCTCCGTGTCGACACCGTGGCCGTCCGCCCACGCGGCCATTCCCAGAGCGAGCGGTTCTGCGGGGGCACCGGTGGCGGCGGCGAGCATGCCGCGGACGGTGGAGGGCGGAGGCACCGGCAGGATGCGGGTGATCCCGGGGAACAGCGGGTCCCTGAACGAGGCGACGGGGGCGTAGAGCGTGACCCGCAGGGCCTCGACCGGCCCCCTCGTGGCCGGTGAGGCCGTGTTCTGCACCGGCGTCATGCCTGCGCCGGGTCATCGAACCAGCCGTCCAGCCTCCCTCGCGCAGGTCGGCCGCCAGGTCGAGCAGGATCGTGCGGGGGTGGTCGATGACGATGGTGCCGTCCGCCAGCTCGCGCGCGCACTGCTTCTCGAAGTCCTCGCGGGCCTGGTCGCGGAATCCGGGACGCCATCCAATGCGCACCGGAGCCTGCCATTCGCCGGCCCAGGCCTGGAGTTCCTTGAGGAGCACGTCCCCGCGCACCCGCACCCCGTTGTCGGGGTCGGCGTCGATGACGTTGCCCAGCGGGTTGATGCCGCCCTTGAACGGGGCCAGGACCATCAGCGAGGGAACCCGGTCTCCGTAGTGCAGGGCCTGCTTCGCGCCGCCGCTCAGGTGCGCGAGTGCCTCCGGCAGCAGCGCCGCACGCCTGCGCCGCTCCTCCAGCGGCAGCCGCACGGCCGGCTGGTCGCGGAACTGGACGGTGGAAGCCCCGAGGGCCGCGGCCTCGGCCACCTGAAGGGCCTGTTCCGGGGTGAGGTAGTTCGGCCGGCCCACTCCGTCGGCCCCCGGCAGGGTGAAGGTGCCGATCCTCGGGACGTCCAGCAGCAAGGGGGCCGCCAGGTCGGCGGTGTAGAACTCGTGTCCGTGCAGGACGGGCTCGGTCACCGCGGGACATGACGCCGAAGTCCTCGGTCGGGAACACCGGTTCCACGGACATCAGGGTGCCGAGCATGAACGGGCTGTCGCGCAGTGTCGTCGCCGCGTCGTCCTTCTTCGCGCCGGTCCGCATGTAGCCGAACAGGTCGTCGTCGGCGAATCGGACGGGGTCGGCCTGCGTGTTCGCCTTCTGGGCCTTGCCCTGGGCCTTGCCGACCCGGGTGACCGGGGACGGCACCGAGCCTCGCTCGACCATCGTCTCCCGGATCCAGCGGCGCGCCGCCTGCGCGGACACGTACGGGTGCTTGCGGCCCCTGATCCGCGCGAACTTCACGCGGGACATGGTCTCCTCGCCCCGCCCGTTGTTCGGTGCGCCCGCGTTCACCGAGAGCACCATCATGCCTGCCAGGAAAGCCATTTACGCCTGTCCCATCTCGTAGTCGTGAAAGCCGTCGTACTCGTCCTCGTCCTCGCCGTCAGCGGCGAACGCCGGCCGCTCTGCGAGCGCCTCGATCTCGCGTTCCTGCCGCGGGTCCGCCTCCTTGGCGCCGATCGCGACACCGCGCTGCTGCAGCAGCACCGACACCTGCGCGAACAGCAGCATCCGCTGCTCCCACGCGCGCGGCTGGCGCCTGATCAGCGGCCTCCACAGCTCTGGTCCGGCCAACGTCGTCTTGCTGCCTTCCAGTTGAAGACGTGTGTAGGCCTGGACCAGGAGCGTGCCGAGCTTGTAGTCGTTGAGCGCGGCATTGCGGTACTCCGCCAGCCGCCCGCGCGGGCTGCTGCCCTGCTCGATCCAGTCGGCGATCAGCGTCGCCACCGGATCCAGATCCGTTTCCATTCCGAAGACCTCCTCGGCATAGGTGAAAGCGAGCCCAACCAGCGCCTCACGGTCACCGGCACTCCAGGCTCCGTCGGTGTCCGCGAGGAGACGGTGCAGCTGTCCCAGCAGCGGCCTGCTCCGGCCGTCCTCGGCCTCGAACAACAGCCGCGCCGCCTCACCTTCCCCACCGGCGACGATCCGGCCCTGGGCGTCGTAGCGGGTCAGGGAACGGCGCAGCAGATGCCAGCCGCGGCGCAGCGGTGCGTTGCCGTCCACGGTGGCCAGGAACGCGGGTACGGCGCGGCGGGTGCGGGTGACCCGCAACCAGGGGTCCTGGTTGTCGTTCTTGAAGCTCCACAGCGTGGTCGCGCACAGGCCCTCGGTCGCGTCCCGCAAGGCCGCAAGGACCACCGTCTCAGGCCGGGCCGTCGCCGGCACGCCGGTGAAGCCGGCGTGCATCACGCGGCGGGCGCGCCGCACGTTGCGCCGGGCGAAGTCCCGCTGCGCGGTCTCGTTCTCACAGGACAGCACGGTCGCGGAGCCGGCGGTGACCCAGGCGCCGTAGGGCAGGGCCCACATCGCGATCCGGCACCCCCGGCAGACCGGCCAGCCGGGGACGCCGGGCGGCAGGGTGTTCAGGGACTTGCTGGTGTCGAACAGCGGGAGATTCGACTTCGCCCAGACGGCCGTCGTGCCGGTGTTGCAGAACGTGCAGGGCCGCGTCGGGCCGGCCTCCGGGACGTCCGGGGCGAAGAGCCTTTCGATGTCCGGCCTCAGCACGTTCGGGTCGGAGGGCCGCTTGCTGTGCGTGGCCTTCGAGTTCGGGTACAGCGCGAAGAGCACCTTCCACCAGTCGTAGCGGCTGGTGTCCTTGGGTGTGGTTGCCGCCGCAACCACGTCCGCCACCACGGCGGCTGACACGGCCTCCAGGTCTGCCTCGCTCACCCGGCCCGGGTCGTCGCGGCCGGCGATGACCGCCGCGGCCCACGCGCCGGCCCGCTGCAACGGATGGCCGGTTGCGATGAGCGTGGTCACCTCACCCACCCGAACCCCTGGATCGTGTCCAGGCCCAGGCCCCAGGAGCGGACCGCGTTCACGAACCGGCCGTCGGCCTCCATCGCCACCCGCACCCGCGCGCCGATCCGCGGCGCCCCTCGAACGGTGAACCGCCGCCGCGGACCGGCCTCCAGGACCCGCACACCACGCGGCGCCGGCAGACCCAACAGATCCGCCTTGTGCGCCAGGTTGTGCTGCAGACGGTCAAGGTAGTGATCGTCACCCGGCAACAGGTTCCGGCTCTCGTGCTTCAGCACCACCGGCGTCACAGTCTCCAGCTCCACCAGCCCCTCCCCCGCCGGCGACACAGTGTCCATGTCCATCGCCAGCCCCCTCACCCTCAACCGTGTTTTCCCCCAGGAGAGTTCATCGCACGAAGCCAGCGCGCGCACCAGCACCGACGCGATCTCCGGCACCGGCGACCCGAACCACACCGACCCCTCACGCGATGTGGTGTAGACGCCCTTGCGGTGCGGCGCGCCCACGAACAGCGGCCCCGCCACCCCCACTGGCTTCAACGACTTCCCCTGCCACCCACCGTCGTGCAACGCCTGAGCGAAAACCTCGTCCTGGCCGCCGAGCAACTGATACACCACACCACGCGCCGCCCCGTGCAGGTCCTCCCATCGCACACTCGACGTATCCGGCGTGACATCCACCCTCACCCGCACCGCACCCTCCAGGAGCCCAAAATGATCACCGCGTTCGCTCAACGCATCGATGGCGAAGCGTAGTTGGCCACGGAAAGAAATCCTCTGGTTTTCCACTAGTTGCACCGATAATCGTCTATATGTGCTACAAGTTCGAGATTCGCTGCTGTCATCGCGGTTCAGCCAGCACGGGCCATGGAGCTGTACCAACACCCTGCGACACCAGGCCGAGACCAAGAACAGTCTGCAATCACAGACAAGCCCACGGAAAAACGCTCTGACCTGCGACGATGCACTACCGACCAGTCGCTGCAGAACAGTTACCACCCGGCCACTCGGTACAGCTGGCGACCTGGTGCTTTACCCTCGGGTGGTCATCAGCCCTGAAGGGCTTGCAACGTGACCGGCCGGCAACGGCTGGAGCTGGCTACCTGGTGGTCATCAGCCCTGAAGGGCTTGCAACAAGGAGGACTCGGCGGGACTTCGGCGCGGGGTCCTGTGGTCATCAGCCCTGAAGGGCTTGCAACCGGTAGAGGGATTCGAGGTACAGCACGCGCAGGATCGTGGTCATCAGCCCTGGAGGGCTAGCAACGCGATGCGTGGCTGGATGTAGGCCGCCTCGGGGTGGCGTGATCATCAGCCCTGGAGGGCTCACAACAGTTCGAACTGCCGGCCCGGCGCAGGCCTACCCGGTGGTACCAGCCCTGGGGGGCTCCCGACATCGCGCGGGTTTGGAGCAATCCCCGCGCCACCGGCTTGAAGGAGGGAGGAACCGCCACCATTGGCGGTGACGTGCCGGTCAGCTCGCCGAAGGGACGGATTCTGATGCCGATGCCCGCTCACGCCGAGGTGAGCCACGGCCGATGGAGCTCGTGCGCCTGATCGAGGAATTCCACTCCACACACGCGGACAGCCGCAGCGCATCGCTGCTCCCGACCTGATCAGCCTCCACGTCCCCCCTGCTCCCCGCTACCCACCACCTCATCAACGGCGCCGCCCTGGCCCGGATGAAGGAAGACGCCATCCTCGTCAACTCCAGCCGCAGGCGGCCTCATCGACAGCGCCGCCCTCGTCGAGACCCTGCACGCCGGGCGGCTGTCCGGCGTCGGCCTCGACGTCTACGAAGAAGAAACCGGCGACTTCTTCACCGACCGCAACGTCGACGACTACTCCAACGGCCGCACCAACGAGAACACCCTCGTCCCGAGGAGCTGACCCGTCGTCGAGGCGGGCGGCCCGGAGGGCGGTCGTGTTCACCCGTGTTTGGACTCCGGGAGGCGGGCGCGGGGGGTGCCGTCCGGGGTGGCGGGGGCGGTGGTGTCCCAGGCTCGTAGGGCCGTGAGGGCGGCGGCGCGGGCGGGGGCCGTCGGGCGGACGCCCTCCGGGGCGAGGAGGAAGTCGGCGACGGGGGTGAGCAGCAGGGTGGCGGGTCCGGCCGGGAGGAGGCGGGCCTCGTCCCACTGGTGCCGGATGACGGTGCGGCGCAGCAGGGTGCCGTGCCGCGGTCGGAGCGGGCGGGTGAGGGCTTCGCGGCGGTGGAGTTCGGGGGCGACCTCGGCTTCCAGGACGGTGCGCACGCCGCCCAGGGAGCCCAGCGGCACGTGTTCGGCGGCGAGGTCGAGGAGCGCGACGGCCTCCGGGGCGAGCCGGTAGGCGGCGACCACGGCGGCGGTCTCGACGGCTTCGAAGGACTGCCGGGCCAGGCGGGCCACGTCGATCACGTCACCTGCCCGGAAGGCGCGGCCGAGCCCCTCCTCCGCGAGGGCGATCAGGCATTCGACGTGGTCGTCGGCGGCCAGGTAGGGCCGGACCGGGACGGTGGCGAGGTCGCCGGTGAGCGCGGCGGTTCCGAGCCGGACCTGGTACCACGGGTCGAGCAGCGGGTCCTCGGCCGGCCAGCGCAGGGTGACGGAGGTGTGCCGGGGGCGCTCGCCGAGCAGGGTGACCTCCACGGACTCCACCGGGTGCTCGGTGACCAGCCGGCTGACGGCCTGCCAGAGCGCGGCCTCGGTGGGGCTGACGAGGGTGAGCTCGCTCAGCGGCCGGGGCAGGTCGGACGGGTAGTAGCCGGCCAGCGGGAGGTCGCGGATCGGGCGCACCCCGGTAACGTCGGCGAGGTCGCGGGCGAGCCGGGCGTAACAGTCGGCCCGGTCGCGGGCGCGCTGCAGTTCGGCGCGGGCGTGCTCGCCCATCCGGACGTCCTCCCGGACGAGCGCGGCGAGCACCAGGTAGGGGAGGTCGCGGGCGCCGCGGGCGCGGTGGAGCAGTTCGACCGGTCCGGCGACCGGGTCGACGTCGAGCAACCGGTAGAGCAGGTCGGTGTTCACTGGCGTCGGCCTCCGAGAAACGTGGTGGTCGCCCGGGCGGCGGCACCCGGGGGGTGTGGCGGGCCCGGCGGGTCGTACCGGGCCGACGGCTGGGGGGCCACACCAGTGATTGTGACGGTGGGCGATCAACACCGGATCACTACGGGGTCGACGATCTCTCGACAGCCCACCGGCTGGCGTGGGTTGATAGGGACTCATCAATCGGGGGGCGGACGCGTGCGTGGGCGGGGGCGGGCACATGAAGCGGGCAGGTGCACGAATGAGTGATTTCCGGTTCTCGGTGCTGGGGTTGATGAGAGCGCAGCGCGGCACGACCGTGCTGAAGGTCGGCAGTCCCCAGCAACAGGCGATGCTGGCGGTGCTGCTGCTCCGGCCGGGGCACGGCGCGAGCGCCACGGACCTGATCGACGCCCTGTGGGGCGAGGAGCCGCCGAGCACCGCGGTGACGACGGTGCGGACGTACGCCTGGCGGTGGCGCAAGATCCTGCACGGCGACGAGCCGGACGCGCCGACCGTGCTGACCTCGGTCGGGGACGGCTACCGGCTGGTGCTGCCCAAGCACTCGGTGGACGCGGCGCAGGGCGAGGAGCTGGCGGCGCAGGCCGAGCGCACGGCGGCCGCCGGACAGCCGCAGCAGGCGCGTGACCTGCTGAACCAGGCGCTGGAGCTGTGGCAGGGCGAGCCGCTGGCCGGCATCCCCGGCCCGTTCGCGCAGCGGCAGCGCCAACGGTTGCAGGAGCTCCGGCTGACCCTGCTGGAGGAGCGGATCGCCCTCGATCTGACGCTGGGCCGCTTCTCCCGGTGCATCCCGGAGCTGACCGCGCTGACCACCGAGCACCCGCTGCACGAGCGGGCGTACGGGCTGCTGATGCGCGCGCTGTACCAGGCCGGGCGGCAGGCGGACGCGCTGGCGGTGTACCGGGGCGTGCGCCAGTTGTTCCTGGACGAGCTGGGGGTGGAGCCCGGGGCGGAGCTGGACCAGCTGCACCGGCGGATCCTGGAGGGCGACCTGTCGCTCGCCGCCCCGGCGCCGGCCGCGGCGCTGCTCCCCGGCCCGGTGAAGCCGGCCGGGCCCGGGCCCGAGGCGCAGGATCCGCCGGACGGCCCCACGGCGGCGGGTGCGCCCGCCGCGCCCGCCGGCACCAGCACGACGGCGCCCAGACCGGCCCAGCTGCCGCCCGACGCGGCGGACTTCACCGGCCGCACCGTCCAGGTCGAGCGGCTGGGCGAGGCCCTCGGCGCCCCGGGCCAGCAGGCGCTGGTGATCGCGACCGTGGTCGGCATGGGAGGGGTCGGCAAGACCGCGCTGGCCCTGCACGTCGCCCACCGGGCCCGGGACTCCTACCCCGACGGGCAGCTCTACGTCGACCTGCGGGGCGCCGACACCACCCCGGCCGACCCGGAGGCGGTGCTCAGCAGCTTCCTGGTGGCGCTCGGTGTGCCGGCCGACGGGGTGCCCGAGGGGCTGGACGCCCGCTCGGCGCTGTTCCGCTCGGTGGTCGACGGCCGGCGGCTGCTGCTGGTGCTCGACAACGTCCACGACACCGCGCAGATCAGGCCCCTGCTGCCGGGCGCGGTCGGCTGCGCCGTGCTCACCACCAGCCGTACCCGCCTCTCGGGCCTGCCCTCGTCCGTCCAGGCCGACCTCGGCGTGTTCGAGCCGGCGGAGGCACTCGAACTGCTGGGCCGCACGATCGGCGCCGAGCGGCTGGCCGCCGAGCCGGAGGCCGCCCGGGAGCTGCTGCTCGTCTGCGGCCACCTGCCGCTCGCGGTGCGGATCGTGGCGGCCCGGCTGGCCGCCCGGCCGAGCTGGACGGTCCAGACGCTGGGCCGCCGGCTGGCGGTCGAACGGCGGCGGATCGACGAGCTGCGCATCGGCGACCTGGCGGTGGAGGCCGCCTTCGAACTGAGCTACCGCCAGTTGACGCCCGCCCAGGCCCGGGCGTTCCGGCTGGCCGCCTCGGTGGACGGCCCCGACATCGGGCTGCCCGCTGCGGCCGCCCTGCTGGACCTGGACGAGTACGACGCCGAGGACCTGCTGGAGTCCCTGGTGGACGTGGCGATGATGGAGTCGCCGTTCCCCGGCCGCTACCGCTACCACGACCTGCTGCGCGCCTTCGCCCGGCGGCGCCCGGACCACCCGGGCGCGGCCGTGGAGGCCCGTGACCGGCTGCTGGACCACCTGCTGGCCACCGCGTGCGCGGCCTTCCAGCACGCCGTCCCGGGAGATCCGGCCGCCGGTGCGCTCGGGCCGGCCCGCAGCGCGGGCGTGGACCTCGGCGGCCCGGACGGCGCCCGGGCCTGGGCCGAGGCGGAGGGTTCCGGGGCGATCGCGCTCGCCGCCCAGGTGGCGTGCTGGACCGTCGCGGACGACACCGCGCCGGCCCCGGCCGACGGCGGCGCGGCACCGGATGCGTTGCGCGCCGCGATCGACCTGCTGATCGCGCTCACGCCGTTCGTCCTCGCCCCGCCCAGCCGCCAGCTCGCCAGTACGGCGGAGGCCCTGGCCACCGCCGCGGACCACCACACCGACCACCGGGCAGCTGGTCGGGCGCACTTCCTCCGCGGCAACGTCGCCCTGGCCGCCACCCGCCTGGAGGAGGCCGAGGCGGCCTCCCGGCTGGCGGTGGCCGCCTCCCGCTCGGCGGGCGACACGGTGATCCTGCGCCAGGCGCTGAACGATCTCGGCCTGGTCTGCCAGTTCCTCAGCCGCTACGACGAGGCCGTCGGGCACTACGACGAGGCACTGCTGCTGGCCCGCGAACTCGGCCACCGCTCCGGGGCGCTGGTGACGACGGTGAACGCCGCGCTGGCCCGGGTGCGCAGCGGGCGGGCCGCCGAGGCCGTACCGATCTGCCACGAGGCGCTCGCCGAGCTGCGGACCCGGCACGACGATCCCGGCCGGGCGTACACGCTGTACGTACTGGGGCTGGCACTGCACGGGCTGGGGCAGCACGAGGAGGCGGTCACCTGGTTCGGCGAGTGCCTGGCGGTGGCCTCGGCGGCCGGGCTGCGGGCCCGGGCCGCGCACGCCCGCTACCGGATGGCGGACAGTCTGCGCTCGCTGGGCCGGACGGACGAGGCGCTGGAGCACGCCGGGCAGGCGCTGACGCTGTGCGAGGAACTGGGGGCCGAGCGGGACCAGGGCCACGCGCTGGTGGTGCTGGGCCGGACGCTGGCGGACCTCGGGCGGGAGGCCGCGGCGTGGGGCCGGCTGCGGGAGGCGCACCGGATCTTCGTCCGGCTGGGGCTGCCGGAGGCGGAGGAGGTGGCGGGGCTGCTGCCCCAGGGGGAGGGTTCGAACCCTTCGGCCGCTACGGCTGCTTCGGGCTCTTCGGCCTCTTCTGCCGCTTCGGCTCCGTCGACGCCGGCGGCTCCGTCCGTCTCGGATGGGCGTCGGGGCGGTGGCCGGGGGGCGGCGGGCGCTCCGGTGACGAGCTGCGGGCCGGGCCGCTGACGAGCTGATGACCAGCTACTGAAGAATCGATCCTGCCGCTGTTCCGGTGCGGTCTGGAGCCAGTGAGGCCAGGAGCCGGTGCGGTCTGGAACCGGTGCGGTCTGGAACCGGTGCGGTCTGGAGCCAGTGCGGTCTGGAACCGGTGTAGTCAGGAACCGGTGCTGTTCCAGTCGCCGGTGCTGCCGTGGACGGTGCCGGTGGGGCTGGGCTGGGCGGGGGTGGGCGTCGGCGTTGCGCCGCCGCTCACCACCGTCGCCGTCCCGGTGCCGGCCGTCTCCGCCACGGCGGCCGTGGCGGAGAGACCGGCACCCAGGGCGACGGCCACCCCGAGACCGACCGTGAACAGGCGGAGGCGGATGGGGGCGGTGGCCGGACGCTGCGTCATCTCTGGTGCTCCCTTGGCTCGCTTCCCTGGTGGGGAAGGGCTTCCGTCGTGGTGTGGCACCAGTCTGGCCGGGGGCGTTCAACGGCGGATCTACAACCGAGCACCGGTGATCACTGCCGCCCGCTCAGGCCGCCCGTCGAGGCTGCCGTTCAGGCCGCCGCGCGGATCTCCAGGGTGCAGCACTTCACGCTGCCACCGCCCTTGAGCAGCTCGCTGAGGTCCATCCCGATCGGCCGGAATCCGCGCTCGCGCAGCCGCGCGGCCAGGCCGACGGCCGCCTCCGGCAGCACCACGTGCAGGCCGTCGCTCACGGCGTTGAGGCCGAACACCGCCGCGTCGGCGCCGTCCACCAGCAGGGCGTCGGGGAACAGCCGGCGCAGGACGGCACGGCTGCCGGCCGAGAAGGCCTCCGGGTTGTACATGATCTCGTCGCCGTCCAGCACGGCCAGCGCGGTGTCCAGGTGGTAGTAGCGCGGGTCGATCAGCTCCAGGCC
>NZ_JBHVWW010000068.1:0-54591 GCF_042882025.1 Kitasatospora sp. NPDC058243 | reverse complement strand
GGCGGGCGGGCGGCAGCGCGGCGGGGCCGCCGGGCGCGGGCCGGTCCTCCTGCGGGGTCTGGTCGGACGGCGCGGTCGGGGCCTCCTGGCCGGGGCCGGGCGGCACGGCCAGCCGGCGACGGCGGCCGGTCGGCGCGGCGGCGGGCTCGGGCTGCGCGGGTGCCGGGCCGGCCGGCAGGGCGTGCTCCAGGCCGGGGTACACCGGGGTGTCGGGGGCGCCGGGGAGGGCGAAGCCGCCGGAGGAGTCCTCGGTGGGGGGCAGGGCGCGGCGCCGACGGGGCTTGGTCTCGGCGCCGTCGGCGGCCGGGGCGCCTTCTGCGGTGGGCGTGCCGCCCGCCGGGGTGCCGTCGGCGGGGGCGGCACCGGTGCCGGGGCCGAGTGCGAGCGGTTCACGCCCGCCGGTCCGGTGCTGCTGCGGGCGCTCGCCCTCGACGGGGACGGCGTAGGCCGGGCCGGAGCGGCCGTCGTCCTTGCCCCAGGGGTCGCGCTGCGCGCCGTCCGGACCGGCCAGTCCCTGGCGGCCGTACGCGGGGTCGTTGCCGGTGCCGTTCCACTGTTCGGGGACGGCCCGCTCGATCCGGGCGGGGGCGTTCGGCCACTGGTCGGCGGGGGCGTCGGGGGCGGTCCGGGCCGGGGGCGCGGGTTCCTCGGCGGCGGGGCGGCCACGGCGGCCGCGCCGCTCGGCGGCGGGTTCCTCGGCGGGCTGCTCCGCCGCCGCGGCCGGGGTCTCGCGGTCGGGCTGCTCGCCGCCGTCGGCGACCGGCTCGGCGTCCTCGCCGCTGCTGGGCAGCTGCGGGATGCCCGGCAGGTCGGGCAGGACGGCGCTGTCGCCCTCCTTGGGCCGGTCGGAGCGGCGGCCCTCGGCGGCCGCGCGCTCGGCGGCGGCCTTCGCGGCGGCCGGGTCCAACGGCAGCTCGACGACGTACGTGGTGCCGGCCTTGCCGGGCAGCTCGTGCGGCTGGAGCACGCCACCGTGGCGCTCGACCACCGCGCGGGCTATCGGCAGGTGGACGGGGCTGCCGCCGAGGCCGGGCCCGCGGATCTCGACCCGGGCGACCTCGCCGCGCTGGGCGGCGGCCAGGACGACGGTCGGCGGCTCGCCGCCGGAGGGCAGCGCGGCGGGCGCGCCGGGGGCGGCCAGGCCGGGGGAGGGGGCGGTCGGGGCGTCCAGGGCGAGGCCGATGCCGCTGACGTCGGCGACCAGGTGGGCCAGCGCCTGGGCGAGCCGGCGTTCGTCGGCGATCACCTCGACGGCGGCGGCGTGCACCGAGAACCGCACCCGGCCCGGGCCGACCAGCTCGCCGGCCGCCTCGACGGCCCGGCGGACCACCTTGTCCAGGGCGACGGGCACCCGCCGCTCGGTCGGCTTGCGGCCGTCCTTGCCGTCCTTGTTGTCCTTGCCGTCCTTCGCGTCCGGGCCGTCCGCCGGGGCGGCCTCGCCGGCCTCGGAGCGCTGGTGCGCGAGCACGCCGTCGATCAGCCGGCTGAACCGGCGGCACTCGTCGGCGAGCCGGCGCAGCGTCCAGTTGGCCTCCGGCCACAGCTGCCCGGCCGGGTCGGCGGCGAGCGCGTCCAGCCGCTCGTTCAGCGCGGACAGCGCGCCGCCGAGTTCGCTCTCCAGGACGGCGGTGAGGTGTTCGTTGCGGGCGACCAGGGCGAGTTCGCGGCTGCGGTCGGTGAAGGTCATCACCGCGCCGACCAGCTGGTCGCCGTCCCGCACCGGCGCGGTGGTGAGGTCGACGGTGACCGGGCGGCCGTCCTTGCGCCACAGCACGGTGCCGCGCACCCGGTGCTTGCGCCCGGAGGTCAGGGTGTCCAGCAGCGCGGACTCCTCCAGCGCCAGCGGGGTGCCGTCGGCCCGGGAGTGCTGGATCAGCGGGTGCAGTTCGCGCCCGCCCAGCTCGCTCGCCCGGTACTCCAGGATGTGCGCGGCGGCCGGGTTGACCAGCACGCAGCGGCCTTCGAGGTCGACGCCGAGCACGCCCTCGGCGGCGGCGCGCAGGATCATCTCGGTCTGCTTGTGCTGGCGGCGCAGCTCGGCCTCGACGCCGAGCCGGCTGGAGAGGTCGCGGACCAGCAGCAGGAGCAGGTCGCTCGCGGAGGACGGGCGGGACCGCTCGCGGTACGGGTCGTACGAGGTGAGCCCGTAGCCGCGGCCCTCGCCGGTGCCGTCGTCGGGGAAGTCGTTGCCGGAGACCTCGACCGGGAAGCTGGTGCCGTCGGTGCGCCGGGCGGTCATCCGGACCGGGCGGTCGGGCTCGTCGCCGTCGCGGGCGGCCGGGCGCATCGAGCCGGGGATCCGACTGGGGTCGAACTCGGGCAGGAGGTCCAGCACGCCCATGCCGACCAGCGAGGTGCCGGGCGTCTGGAGCGCGTGGACTGCCGCGCTGTTGGCGTCCACGACGGTGCCGTTGCTGTTCACCAGCAACAACGCGTCGGGCAGGGCGTCGAGTATGGCGGCGAGGCGAGCAGCGCCTCGGATCGGCCTGCTGCTCACGTCGACAGGTCTCCTCGGCTCAGGGCAGCTCCTCCGGAGACGGCAGTATCTCATTCTTCTTTGCGGCGGGGTCGACCCGCCTAGTAACGTGGGCGGTGGTTGGTGCCGAACCCCACGGTTGTGGCATCATCTCAGGCACACGGAACGGGTCCGCTCACGCGGACGTGGTCCCTGTGGAGGAGGCTTCGCCTAGTCCGGTCTATGGCGCCGCACTGCTAATGCGGTTTCGGGGTTATTCCTGATCGAGGGTTCAAATCCCTCAGCCTCCGCAGCCGGAAAGCCCCGTCGACGATCTTGTCGGCGGGGCTTTCGGCATCTCCGGGGCGGTTCCGGGCCCGCCCCGCCGACCTGCTCCGCAGGCCGGGGCCGCCGGGGGCCCGAGCGGCCTCCAGGGGGTCGGCCCGGGGGCAGGGAGCAATCGATTTCGTCCCGCGTCGCAGGTCATGTAATGTTGTCCCCGCAACGCCCCGCTGGCACTGTTCAGCAGGGCGAGCGCTCATAGCTCAACGGATAGAGCACTTGACTACGGATCAAGAGGTTGCAGGTTCGAATCCTGCTGAGCGCACCAATTTCCGCAAGATCGGGTTCGCCCGTTCCTTGCGCTCATAGCTCAACGGATAGAGCACTTGACTACGGATCAAGAGGTTGCAGGTTCGAATCCTGCTGAGCGCACCAGTGAGAAGCCCCCGGCCACCGGCCGGGGGCTTCTCCCGTTTCCGGGCCCGGACGAGGGCGCCGGGTGCCGCGTCCGTTCTGGATTGCGGGCCTAATGGATGAAATGCATCTGTTTCGGGTATATCCCGTCCTGCCGCTCGGATGGCCGCCAAACGGGTGGGACCCGGCCATAAGCGCAGGTGTCGCAGTATGACCGGCTCAGGATCGTGATTCCTTTTTGTCAGATCTTGTGCCCAGACTGCCCGGCACCCCGGCAGCCGACCGCGAAGGAGAGCCGGATGGGCCGACAGTTTCCCCGCACGGCCGCCGCCCTGACCGTCCTCGTGGCCGGGCTGCTGACCGGCTGGAACGCCCCACTCTCGGTGGCCCAGCAGTCCCCTGACGCCTGGTCGGGGGAACGCCGGGCGGTCCTGCCCTCCGGCCTCTCCGTCCAACTCGAATTCGCCGCCACCCCGGGCACCGAGGTGGCCGCCGCGGCCGGCGAACTGGCCGACCGCCCCGGCGGGGGGCGTGCGGCCGGGCCGTACACGGACGGAATGCACCCCGGAAACCCCGCGCAGACCTTCAGCGTCACCGAGAACCGCCCGCAGGCGGACGGATCCTGGCGCACCGTCGGAACGCTCCGGCTCGCCTTCTCCCGACCGGTCCGCAATCCCCGGCTGCACCTCAGCGGACTGGTCGCGCTCGCCACCGGGAAGTCCGGCACCACCAGCACCGCGGCCCGGCTGACCCTCACCGGCGGCTCACCCTCCGCCCCCACCCTGGTCAACCGCACCGACTGGCCCGGCTGGACGGTCGACGCCAACGCCCTCGCACCCGTCGGCGCCGACGGCAGCTCCGACGGCGCGGCCGGTTCCGCCTCCGAGGGCACCCTGGAACTCGCCGGCACCCTGCGCACCGCGGTCTTCCGGGTCGAGCAGCGCTCCACCGCCCGGGCCGGCAGCACCACCGCCCCGCCCGTCCTGCGCCAGGCGTACACCGTCACCGTCGACGAGGACCTCGGCACCGCCCCGCAGAACTACGGCAACGCCTCGCACGTGCTCTCCGACCTGTTCCTCGGCGCGGACGCCGCCAACCAGGCGCACCGCACCCGACCCCGGTCCGCCGACGACCCGGGCACGGCCGACCGGTCGACCGGCGAGCCGCTGGTCCAGCTCGACCACGGGGCCGGCCGGCGCAGCGTCTTCACCAGCCCGCCGCCGCCCAAGCTCCAGCCCGGCCGCGCCGAGTACCAGGGCGCCGACCCGTCGATCAGCTTCCCCACCGAGGCCGCGATCGGCCGCTACTACCGGCTCAGCGTCCCGGTGGCGGTCGGCGACCAGCCCGCGACCCTGGCCGGCTGGATCGACTTCGACCACAGCGGGCGCTTCGACCCCGCCGAGCGGGTGCAGACCGAGATCCCGGCCGGCGCCGACACCGCGACCCTGGAATGGACCGTCCCGACCGGCGCCGCCTCCGGCGACACCTGGGCCCGGCTGCGGATCGCCCGCGACGCCAGCCAACTCGTCCCCTCCGGCGGCTTCGCCGACTCCGGGCAGGTTGCCGACCAGCGGATCAAACTGACCGTCGGCGCCGCCCGGCCCGAGGTCGCCGAACCCGTCGACGGCGCCGTCCTCGCCGAGGCCCGCCCACGGATCCACGGCGACGGAGCGGTCGCCGGCGCCTCGGTGGAGATCCGGGACGGCGACGCCACGGCCTGCCGGGCCCGGGTCGAGCGCGGCGGCGACTGGTCCTGCCGGCCCGACGGAGCGCTCGCCGCAGGCCCGCACGCCCTCACCCCGGTCGAGATCACCAGCGGTGGTGTGGTGCTGCGCGGCGACGCCGTCCGGGTCACCGTGAAGACGGCACCGCCCGCACCGCCCGTCCTCACCCTCCCGGAGTACACCAACGACCCGGGGATCCAGCTCACCGGCACCGGCGAGGCGGGCAGCACCGTCGCGGTCACCGACCAGGCCGCCGAACTCTGCCGCAGCGCCGTCCGGGCGGACGGCCAGTGGTCCTGCCTGCCGGTCGAGAACCTGGTGGACGGGCGCCACCTGCTCACCCCCGTCGCGGTCGACGAGGCCGGGAACCGGACGGCCGGGCAGGCGGTCGCGCTGGTCGTCGACACCGTCCCGCCGGACAAGCCGGTGCTCGGCTCGCCGGCCGCCGGGGAGACCCTGCGGGTCAGCCGGCCGACGTTCACCGGGCGGGCCGAGCCGGGCTCGAAGGTGCTGGTCACGGCGCGGGCGGGCGGCTCGGCGGCCTCGGGGCCGGGTTCGGCTCCGGCTTCGGGTTCGGGTTCGGGTGCGGGCGAGCGGACGGTGCTGTGCGGGGTGACGGCGGCGCTCGACGGCAGCTGGACCTGCACCGCCAACCGGGACCTGACGGACGGGCAACAGTGGCTGGTCGTCACGGCGACCGACCTGGCGGGGAACGGGGCGGCGGCGGATACGGTGCCGGTGCGCGTCGCGGCGGCGCCGAGCCCGTCGGCTTCGGCTTCGGCTTCGGCTTCGGCATCGGCGTCGACTCCTGCGGTGCCGAGCTCGGGGGCGTCGGTTCCCGTGCGGCCCAGCCCCGCAGTCTCGGTGCCGACCGTGCCGAGCCCGTCGGCGTCGGCGTCGGCGTCGGCGTCGGTGTCGGCGTCGGTGCCGGTCGGGCCGAGCCCGAGTGTGGCGGTGCCGGTGTTGCCTTCGACCGGTGCTTCCGCGCCGGTGGCCTCCTCCGTACCGTCCCGTCCCGCGACGTCGCCCACGTCCACATCCACGTCCAAACCCACGTCCACGCCTTCGAGCCCGGTCACCTCGTCGCCGAGCCCGGTTGTGGGGGCGACGCCCGTTGCATCCGTGCTCGCGCCGGCGCCGGCGGGGCTGCTGCCGATCGCCGTTCCGGCGGTCGCCCGGCCACCGGCGGCGGTGGCCGGGCCGTCCGTTGCTTCAGTCACCCCCACTGTCCCGACCGTCCGGATCGCCCCCACCACCACCTCCGCCGGTTCCGTACCTCCGACGCTCCGTACCGTTCCGTCCCTGGGCGCCAGCCCGTCCCGGGCGGCCGTCGGCGTCATGGCGTCGTCACCGTCACCGTCACCGTCACTGACACCGCCTCCGTCACCGCCTCCGCCTCCGTCACCGCCACCGCCACCGTCATCGACGCCGGTGGCGGCCGAACCGCTCGGGTCCGCCGGGGAGGATGCCGGGCCGCTGCCGGCGCCGCCGAGCGCGTCGCCCGTGGGGGCGGCCGCGGAGGCCTCGCAGGCGGCGGCCGCGCGGTCCACCGCGAGCGGCTGGCGCGGTGGGGTCGCCGGTGGCCTGCTGGTGCTCGCCGGGATCGGGCTGATCACCCGCCGGGTGTTCGCCCGTGGTGACGGTGTCCGGCGGCGCTGACCTGCGCTGAACCATCCCTACCATCCGTTCATGTGCCTGCGCGTCAGGTCGGCTTCAGATGATTCGTCAGCAAATGTCGACACACCTCATCATAAATGTCGCATTTGATGACGTATGAACTTAGCCTGATCTTGGCACTGCCCGTCAGATCCGGGCCGCCCGTTGCGCGACACACCGACCCCGAGGATCCGTGCATGGACGTCACCCGCGATTCTTCGCAGCGACCCGACCACCTGCCCCAGGTACTCCCACCGACCTTGCCGGAACGTTCCGCCTCCGGCGCCAGCCCGCTGGCCACGGCCACGGCCGTCAAGACGGCCAAGCCGCTCGGCCCGGTCGACGGCGGCCCCGCGACCACTCCGCTGGTCGTCGTCCCCGGCCCGGCCACCGGCGCCTCCGCCGACCTGCGCGATCCGCTGGAGGCGGCCGCCCCGGCGACCGTCGAGATCCCGGAAACCACCCAGGTCGGCGCCCCCACGGCCGCCACCTCCCGCCGCCCCCCGCGCGCCGACCAGGCGGTCCGCGAGCACGGCGCCACCGCCCTGCCCGGCTGGATCGCCCTGCTGGTGGTGCTGGTCGGCGTGGCAGGCGTGATGCTGATGCTGCTGCGCGACGGCGTCATCCCGTACTGGGACGCGCTGCCCGACCTGCGCAGCGCCGCCGCGCAGGCGAGCGGCCAGGCCGAGGTGGACGCCAAGTCGGTCGCCGCGGTCAGCGCGGTCGGCCTGCTCGTGGTGTTCGCGCTCGCCGGGCTGCTGGCCAACGCGGGCGGCGAGACCCGGGTGCTGACCCGCTGGGGCCGCTACCGGGGCACCGTCCGCCGCACCGGCCTGGTCTGGGTCAACCCGCTGCTGCGCCGGCGCCGGGTGGACGTGCGGCTGCGGCACTGGCGCAGCGAGCCGGTCAAGGCGGTCGACCGGACCGGCACGCCGATCGTCGTCCGGCTGCTGATCGTCTGGCGGGTCAAGGACACCGCGCGGGCGCTGCTGGCGATCGAGGACCACGAGAGCTACCTGCGCGAGCAGGTCCAGGCGGTGCTCACCCGCACCGCGTCCATCCTGCCGTGCGACAGCAACGCGGCGCCCGGGCCCGCGCTGCGGGACGGGCAGTGGTTCGCCGACGAGCTGACCAGAGCACTGGCCGCCGAGGTCGCCCCGGCGGGCCTGGAGGTCTACTCGGCGCAGCCGCTGGCGCTGGACTACGCGCCCGAGGTCGCCGAGTCGATGCGCCGCCGCCGGCTGGCCGACCTGGACGCGGGCCTGCGGACGGTGCTGGTGGACGACGCGGTCGAGGCGGCGGCGCTTGCCGTCCGGCGACTGGAGCGCGCCACCGCCCACGAACTGGACGAGGCCGCCCGCAGCGCGCTGATGGAGCAGCTGCTGGTCGCCTTCGTCGCCCCGGCCGGAGTGGCCGCCTCGGTACCGCCCCCGGCCGCACGGGCCGGGCGGAAGGAAGGACGACCCGCATGAGGATAGCCACCGGCGCGTACGCCGATCCCGGCCTCGACCTCGACGCCGATTTCGACGCCGCCCTCGACCGGGGCCTGATCGGCTTCGAGGAGAGCACCGGCAGCATCCCCGCGATCGCGGGCTGCGGCTGCCCGAACTGCGCGGCCCGGCCGCACACCGCCCGCCCCGCGACGGCGACCGGCGGCAGCCGAATACACCGCGCCGTGCGGAGTACCTGCCTGGCCACCACCGTGCTGGCGGGCGCCGGCGTGGTCGGCCTGACGGCCGGTGCCGGGTCCGCGCACGCGGCGGCCGGGAAGCAGGGCTGGGACGGGTCGAAGTACTGGTTCAAGAACGGCGCCGGCGAGTGGCGGTGGACCAGCCACTACGACGTCTACGCGAACCGCACCGGCCAGTCCGGCGGCTCGGGCGGCTCCGGCGGTGCCAGCGGCAAGGCGGCCGCCGTGTCCAACGGTTCGGCCTCCTCCTCCGGACTGCGCCAGGGCTGGGACGGGTCGAAGTACTGGTTCAAGAACAGCGGCGGCGAGTGGCGGTGGACCAGCCACTACGACGTCTACGCGAACCGCACCGGCCAGTCCGGCGGCGGCGCGGATCCCGCTCCCGCCCGGCCCGCGGCCACGCCGTCGGCGGACCAGG
Organism: Kitasatospora sp. NPDC058243; assembly: GCF_042882025.1. Classification (NCBI taxonomy): domain Bacteria; kingdom Bacillati; phylum Actinomycetota; class Actinomycetes; order Kitasatosporales; family Streptomycetaceae; genus Kitasatospora; species Kitasatospora sp. NPDC058243. Next base: position 45,952 of record NZ_JBHVWW010000068.1, on the reverse strand, counting down.
CACCGGCTTCCGGCAGCGTGGAGTCGGCCATCGACTACGCGCTCGCCCAGCTGGGCAAGCCGTACGTCTGGGGCGGCAACGGCCCGTCCGGCTACGACTGCTCGGGGCTCGTCCAGCAGGCCTACCGGCGTAGCGGGATCAGCCTGCCGCGGGTGGCCGACGACCAGTACGCGGCCACCACGCCGATCAGCGCGGGGCAGCTGCGCCGCGGTGACCTGGTGTTCTGGTCGGACAGCGGCCGGGCCTCCGGGATCCACCACGTGGGGATCTACCTGGGCGGCGGCAAGTTCGTCGAGGCGCCCAGGCCCGGCAAGACGGTCCGGGTGTCCACCCTCAACTCGGGCTACTACCCGACCCACTTCGGGCGGCCGTAGCGCCGGGGCGCACCGGGCCCCCGACAGCACGCCGCTGTCGGGGGCCCGAAGCAGGACCTGGTCGTCCCCGCGGAGGGAACGGGTGCGCAGTTCGGGCCCGATCTGCCAATCGGCCGGTGCGCCGTGCGCGTTGGCCGTCTTTTCCGGGGCGGATTCGCCGACCGCCCGGAAAGTCTCCTGGATTTCGTCGACGGTGCCGGCGCGGGCCCTCGGATCGGCGGGGCCGACGGTCACTCTGCCGGTGTTACCGCCCGGGCCCGGATTGTTTGCGGAATCGAGGGCCGGGCGCGCGTACTTCTTCCGGTCCTCGTCGTCGAAGAGCCCGTCCCGGGCGGGATTTCCGGCGAGGCTGCCCCCGTGGCGGCTTCGGCGTCGAAGTCCTGTTCCGTGCCCGGTCGTTCGTGGGCCAAGGCTGATCACTGCGGCCGGTGTTCTCAGCCGGGTGGGGTTCGCCGGGCACGGGTGCAGGCTGCGAACGGGCCCGGGCGGGGGCGGGTTCGCAGCCTGCGGGGTGGGGCGGGGTCAGGCGGAGGCGGTGTCGAGGAGGGCGGTCTGTTCGGGGGTGAGGCGGAGCGTGGTGGCTGCCAGCAGGGGCGGGAGCTGCTCGACGGTGCGGGCGCTGGCGATGGGGGCGGCGACCGTCGGCCGCCCGGCCAGCCAGGCGAGGGCGACCGTGGCGGGGGCGACGCCGTGCTCCCCGGCGACGGTGTCCAGGGCCGCCAGCACCTTCGGGCCGCGCGGGTCGTCCAGGTAGCGGGCGGCGCCCTCGGAGCGGGCGCTGTCGACGCCGGGGCCGCCGGGGCGGTACTTGCCGGTGAGGAAGCCGGAGGCGAGCGCGTAGTACGGGACGGTGGCGAGGCCGTGCTCGGCGACCACGTCGGCCAGCGGGCCCTCGAAGGTGCCGCGCGAGACCAGGTTGTAGTGCGGCTGGACGGCGACGTACTTGGCCAGGCCCTCGCGGTCGGCGAAGGCCAGCGCCTCGGACAGCCGCTCGGCGCCGATGTTGGAGGCGCCGACCGCGGCGACCTTGCCCTCGCGGACCAGCTCGTCCAGCGCGGTGACGAACTCCTCGACCGGGGTGTCGTCGTCCCGGTGGGTGTAGTACAGGTCGATCCGCTCGACGCCCAGGCGGCGCAGCGAACCCTCGGCCGCGGCCTTGATGTTGGCCGCGCCCAGACCGTCGGCCTCGGGGTGCATGCCGACCTTGGTGGCGATCACGACGTCGTCGCGGTTGCCGCGGCTGCGCAGCCAGTTGCCGAGGACGGTCTCGGACTCGCCGCCGGTGTTGCCCGGGGCCCAGGCCGAGTAGACGTCGGCGGTGTCGACGAAGTTGCCGCCGGCCGCCGCGTAGGCGTCCAGGACGGCGAAGGACTGCTGCTCGTCGGCCGTCCAGCCGAAGACGTTGCCGCCGAGGGAGAGCGGGAAGACGGACAGGTCGGAGGCGCCGAGGCGGACCCGGCCCGGGGCGTCGCTGTGGTTTCCGGTCATGGTCGGATTCAACCGGATCGCACCGGGCGGCATTCCGCGTGTCGGGCGGACTTCACGAGGATGTCGTACCACCGTTGCACGACCGGGTGGTGGGGGTCGCGCAGGAGGGGTCCGGGGTGTCCGTGAGGTGGGCGGATTCGTTAGAGTCCGTGCCATGGCTGACAACGACTACGACCCCGCCGGCAGCACCCAGATGTTCCGGGCGTTCGTCGACGAGACCCCGGCGGCCCCGCAGGCGCCGGGCACCGTCTCCACCTACGGCCGCAGCAGCAGCGGTGGTGGTGGCCGTACCGGCGTGATCGCGCTGGTCGCCGTCATCGTGCTGGCCGTGTTGGGCGGCGTCATCTGGCTGGCGGTCAAGTGATCATCGCGCGGGTGACCCGGACGAGGGTCACCCGCGCGACGGAAACCGGTGCACCGAGGACCGGTGCGCCGGCGCTCAGCAGGGCTTGCGCCAGGCGTCCAGGTCGAGCTTCTTCTGCATCGAACTGAAGCCGAGCGACTTGGCCTTGGCACAGAACTGGTCCGTGCCGAGCTTGTACTCGACGTGGAACACCGCCTTGCCCGCCTTGACGAACGGCGCGACCCGGTCGCACTCGTCGAACTGCGAGCACTCCTCGTTGACCGCGAAGTCGAAGTCCGGCAGCAGCGCCGGGATCTGGTCGAGGTCGTTCTTCAGGCCGATGGCCAGGCCGCGTTCGTGGGCGAGCTGGGCCAGCATGCGGTTGTACTTGACCTGGTCGTCAGGGGTGAGCGGGAAACCGCTGTTCTGGTTGTAGGCCTCGATGGTGTCCGGCTCGATGGCGTCGAAGCCCTTGCTCCTGCACATGTCGAAGCGGGCCGCCATCAGCGGCTTGAGCTGGTCGAGCTTGCGGATGTCGAACCACTTCTCGCCCTTCCAGCCGGTGTCGGAGCCCTGCAAGGACTTGGCGAAGGCGGCGGAGTCGGGGCGGAAGTTCTCCCACGAGCCGGCGTTGATGTAGCAGATCACCTTGCGGCCCTTGGCGTGCAGCGCGGCCACCACCGAGGCGTCGTTCTCGAAGCCGTCGATGTCGTAGACCGGGACGTCCACGGACTGGTCGACGGTGCCGCCGAGCTGCCACTGCCAGGCGAGGCCCGGGGTGGGCTGCCAGCGGGCGCCGGCCGGCGGCGGGGAGGTGGTGCCGCCGGGAGTGCCGCCGGGGGCGCTGGGGGTGCCCGGGGCGGTGGTGGCGCCCGGGGGAGTGGTGGCGCCGGGCGCGGTGGGCGAGCCGGGGGCGCTGGGCGTGCCGGGGGCCGGGGGCGTGCTGGCGGCGTCCGACGGGGTGCCCGGGGCGGTGCTGCCGTCCGGGCTGGTCGGGGCGGTGGCCGCGGGCGGGCTGCTCGGGGAGCCGTCGGCCGAGGAGTTGTCGTCGTCCGAGCCTGAGCTGCTGCACGAGGTCGCCAGCAGGGCGGCGGCGATGGTGATGGCGACCGGCAGGAGCCGGGTACGGCGGTTCACGGTAGTCGAACTCCGGATCAGGTCAGGTCAGTTCAGCAGCGGTCAGGCCGTAGGGCAGGGTGCGCCAGGGGTTCTCCCCGGTGCCCGGTACGGCGCAGCCGACGCCGGCCCGGCGGGCGGCGATCAGCGCGGTGGCGTCCTCGGCGTGTTCGGCCGGGACGTCGTACACCAGGTGGCAGAAGCGGGAGGCCGCGTGGCGGCCGGTCCACAGCGGGAGCGTCATCGCGCGGTACGTGTCCCAGTCGCCCTCGAAGGTGACCAGCAGGTCGGCCAGACCGACTTCGGCGTACCCCGGGTCGGGGTGCTCGCCGTGGCCGAAGACCACGGTGCCGCAGCCGGCCGCGCGCGCGGCCGTGGCCAGCCGCCGGTAGTGCGCGAGGGCGCCCGGGTGGGTGGCCACCTGGTCGAGGTAGACACCGGTGATGTCGTGGCGTTGACGGTAGGTCAGGATGTCGGCGACCACCGCCGCGTGCGGTCGGCGGCCGTAGTCGGTGTCGGTGTAGCCGACCAACGGCACTCCGGCCGCGCGGAGTTGGTCGGCGGCCTCGGCGAAGACGTTGTCCGGGTTCTCGCCCGGCCCGTCGGCGAGGTTGAGCACGACGGCGGCGATCCGGCCCGGGTCGGCGGCGGCGACCGCCTGCCAGGCCGCCGGGTCCACCGCGGGGTGGACGTACAGCGGCACCAGCAGGCGGCCGTCGGGGATGATCCCGCCGGTCATGCGACGACCGGTGGGCAGGCGGGCTCGGCGGTGCTGAGCCACAGGTCGCGCAGGGTGTCGGCGAGGTCCGTCTCCGGGTGCCAGCCGAGCTCCCGGGCGGCGGCCGACACGTCGGCCTGCTGCCAGGAGACCGCGGCCGAGCGCTCGGAGCCCGCCCCGCTCTCGTCGATCCGGCCGGCGAAGTCGGCCGCGGCGACCAGCCCGTCCGCGATCGCCCGGACCTGCCGGGCCTGCCCGGAGGCGAGGTTGAGCACCCGGGGGAGCGGACGGTCCGCGGCGGCGGCCAGGCCGACCGCGCGGGCGATGTCCCGGGCGTCGACGAAGTCGCGGTAGGCGGAGAGGTCGCCGACCGTGATCACGCCGTCGGCGCCCTCGGGCGCCACCCGGAGCAGCTCGGCGGCCAGCCGGCCGGGCAGCGAGCCCGCCGGTGCCCCCGGGCCGACCGGGTTGAACACCCGCAGGACCACGGCGTCCAGCGCCGAGCCGGCCACCGCGAGGGAGCCGGCCAGCTTGGTCGCGCCGTACACGCCGACCGGGCGGGCGTCGGAGTCCTCGGACAGCGAGCTGCCCGCCGGACAGACGCCGTACTCGCCGGCCGAACCGATGTGCACCAGCCGGGTCTTCGGGGCGCCGAGCTGCAGCGCCTCGCAGAGCACGGCCGGGCCGCGCGCGTTCACCTCGGCGAGCTTGACCGCGCTGCCGGCCACCGCGCCGGCGAAGTTGACCACCACGTCGGGTGCCAGCGCGGCCAGTTCCTCGCCGAGCGGGCCGGCCTGGGCGGTGGCCAGGTCCAGCCGGAGGTCGTGGGCGGGCCGCCGGCCCGCGGTCAGCACGGTGGCACCGGGCAGTGACCGCAGGACGGTGGTGGCGTGACGGCCGAGGAAGCCGTCGCCGCCGAGGAGCAGGATTCTCACGCGGCCCGTCCGTCACTCTGGGCGCCCGCGGTGGCGGGAGCCTCGGCCGTGTCGTCCGGGGCGGTGCGGGCGGCCGGGATCGGCAGCTCCGCCACGCCCTGGCCGGCGCCGGCCGACTCGAAGGGCATCAGCACCGGCCGGATGGACGAGAACTCGGCGTTCGCCCGGTCGTAGTCGTCCGGGCGGCCGATGTCCAGCCAGTAGCCGCCGAAGTCGTACGCGGCGGGCGGGGTCTTGGCGGCGAGCAGGTCCAGCACCAGCTCGTCGAAGCCCAGCGGCAGGCCGGGGGTGTACTTGGCGAGTGCCGAACGGGACACGCCGTACACGCCCATCGAGACGCGGTAGTCGATGCTCGGCTTCTCCTGGAAGCCGGTGATGCTGCCGGACTCGGCGGTCAGCACGCCGAAGTCGATCTTCACCTGACGTGCGTAGGTGGCGATGGTGAGCGGCGCCCCGGACGCCTCGTGGTGCTTGAGCACCCCGGCGAAGTCCAGGTCGGTGAGGATGTCGCCGTTCATCACCAGGAAGTGCTCCGGCAGGCGGTCCTGCATGGTGAGCAGCGGGCCCATGGTGCCGAGCGGGCTGTCCTCGACGGCGTAGCCGACCCGCAGCCCCCACTGGGAGCCGTTGCCGACGTACGCGCGGATGATGTGGCCGAGGTGGCCGATGGCCAGGGTGACGGTCTTGAAGCCCGCGGCGGCGAGCTGGCGCATCACGATCTCCAGGATCGCGTGCTGGTCGCCGATCGGGACGAGCGGCTTGGGAAGGGCGGTGGTGTACGGGCGGAGGCGGACGCCCTTACCGCCGGCCAGGATCACTGCATGCATGGTGTTTCCCCCACGGAAAGGATGTGCAGGACACGAACCTTGGTTACCAGGACGGGCATTGATCGGTACGGCGGTCAGACGTTGTAGATGTCGGTCTTGTAGCGGGCCAGGTTGGCCGGGTCGCGGAAGAACTCGATGGTCTGCTCCAGACCCTGCTCCAGGGTGAACTGGGGGGCCCAGCCGGTGGCCTCGCGCAGCCGGGTGGCGTCCGCGACCAGGCGCATGACCTCGGAGTTGGCCGGGCGGATGCGCTGCTCGTCCTCCTTCACCAGGAGGTCGACGCCCATCAGCTTGCCGACCAGGGAGACCAGGTCGCCGACCGAGATCTCGCCACCGGTGCCGGCGTTGAAGGTCCTGCCGACCACGGTCTCGGCGGGAGCGGTGCCGACCGTGCGGAACGCGTGCGCGGTGTCCTTGACGAACATGAAGTCGCGGGTCGGGCGCAGGTCGCCGAGGGTGATCTCGGTCTCGCCGGCGGCGACCTGGGCGATCACGGTCGGGATGACGGCGCGCATCGACTGGCGCGGGCCGAAGGTGTTGAACGGGCGCAGGGTGACGACCGGGGTCTCGAAGCTGGCGTGGTAGCTGTCGGCCAGCCGGTCCCCGCCGGCCTTGGAGGCGGCGTACGGGGACTGGGTGTTGATCGGGTGGTCCTCGGTGATCGGCACGGTCTGCGCGGTGCCGTACGTCTCGCTGGTGGAGGTGTGCACCAGGCGCGGGATCTCCTGGTGGCGCACCGCCTCCAGCACGTTCAGGGTGCCGGTGACGTTGGTGTCGACGTACGAGTGCGGGGCCAGGTAGGAGTACGGGATCGCTATCAGGGCGGCCAGGTGGTAGACCGCCTCGGTGCCCTTGACCAGGCCGTTGACCGAGCCCGGGTCCCGGACGTCGCCGAGGACGATCTCGACCGAGTCCAGCACCTCCTTGGACAGGGTCTCCAGCCAGCCGAAGGACGAGAAGGAGTTGTACTGGACCATCGCCCGGACCTGGTGCCCGTCGGCGACCAGGGACTCGACGAGGTGGGAGCCGATGAAACCCTCGGCTCCGGTGACCGCGACGCTGCTCATGCGTGATTCGCTCTCTCGAATTTGGGAACGGCCGGACTCCCGGTGGCGACCGGCCGGTGGTGGTTCAGCTGTGCCGTGAAGCGCGTTGAGGTGAAGCGTGTTCGGGTGAAGCGCGTTGTGGAGCGTGTTCGGGTGAAGCGGGTCGAGCGGTGCACGCGAATTGGGCGTGCGTGATTTCGGTGTTCGGTGTTCAGCGGTGCTGGGTGGTGCGGCCGAGCGCAGGCCCGGCGATGGCGGTGAGGAGCAAGGCGGCCGCCCCGCAGCCGATCAGCTGCAGGACGATCGGATCCGCACCGGTCAGCAGCCCGGCGCTCTCGGCACCCGCGGCGGCCAGACAGATGAGGGCGGTGCTCCAGCTGAACCCGAAGGCGTTCAGCAGCAGCGCCAGCCAGAGCGAGCCGCCGAGGAGCAGCATCGCGCCGAGCTGCGGCACACCGAGCGCGGGGGCGCCGGGCCACAGCACGGTCGTGGCGGCGTCCAGCGCGGCCACGGTGGTGAGGTAGATGAACAGGCAGCCGAGCAGGATCCCGCCGGTGCGGCGGGTGAACTGCCCGCTGGTGTGGCTGGTGCGCAGCGCGGCCACGGCCATCGCCCGGTAGCGGAAGAGCAGCCACTCGGCGAGGCCGAGACTGAGCGTCAGCGCGATCATGGCCGGTCCGGTCGGGGTGGCCTTCGCACCGTGCGCGGCGCCGGTCTGCACCGCCTGGTGGATGGTCTCGCCGAGACCGGCGATCAGCGTGAGGGTGCCGCAGGCCAAGCCGAACAGCAGGTGCGGGACCTCCTGGCGGATCGGCAGTTTCAGCTCGACGGACTCCTTCTCGCCGCCCCGGATGCAGAACAGCAGCTCCCGGGCGGCCAGGCCGACCGCCAGCACCAGCGAGACGAGCAGCACGACCGTCCGCACGACCTGCGGGACGTCCGCGGCCAGCACCACGCCCGCGCCCACCGAGGCCGGAACCAGCGCCAGCAGCAGGAACTTCTCCCGCCCCAGCACCAGCAGGACGGTGGCCGCGCCCAGGTACAGCGACTGCCCGGCGGCGAAGAAGAGCGCGCCCAGCGGCCCGCCGACCACGTACGCCGCGGCGGACGCGACCAGCGCGCCCAGCGGCGCCCCGAGGGCCAGGCAGATCGCGGCCTCGCGGCGCCGCAGCCGGCCGAGCCAGCGGTACGAGCGGTGTGCCAGCGCCTGGTTGAAGCCCCAGCTGACCAGTGTCGCGACGGACAGCGCGAGCATTCCGGAGGGCAGGCCGAACCGCATCCGGGTGGCCGCGAACAGGTTGGCGCCGAGCAGGTAGCCGAGCCCGGGCAGGGCGAACACCAGGCCGCGCACGACGCAGCGCCAGGGGTCGGCCCGCCACGGGTTGGCGAACTCGGAGCTCGGGCCGGGGTAGCGGCGCTCGACCTTCTCGAACAGCTCCTCGGCGAGGGTGAACGAGTCGGGGCGGCCGTACAGCAGGGCGGCCTGCTCGTCGGAGAGGCCGTCGGACTCCAGGAACGCGGCGATCTCGTACGGGTGGACGGCATCGGCGCAGATGTCGTGCAGCCGCTCGGCGAGCTCGTCCAGCGGGTCCGCGGAGAGGTCGAGCTGCTCCTCGGGCTCGGGCTGGGCCGACGAGGTGGGGCGGCGGCGCTTGAGCGGCAGGGTACGCAGCTGCATCGTCCGCTCGGAGCCGCCCTCGTCCTCCACGAGCCGCAGGGGGCCACTCATGCTTCCACCTCGCTGCGCTCGGTGGCCGCTTCGCGGTACACGCACCTGTCGATGGTTCTCTCGCTCCGCTCGTTCACGCGCCCACCTCGCTGTGCTGGGGCTGGGCGGCGGCGAGCTGCTGGTCCCAGTCGGTGGTGGGGGTCTGGTCGGTGACGGCCACCACTCCGTCCGGCATCCAGCGGGCGGTGCCGAGGAGTTCGGTGTAGATGCCCCGGAAGCCGTCGATGTTCTGGCGGAGCGTGAACTGTTCGATGACCCGCAGCCGGGCCTGTTCGCCCAGGCGGGCGCGCCGTTCGGCGTCGCGCAGCAGCTCGATCGAGGCGGCCGCCATGGGTTCGGGTTCGCGGGGCGGGACGACGAGTCCGGTGTCGCCGACGGCTTCGCGGACGCCGCCGACGTCGGTCGAGACGGTCGCGCGGCCGCAGGACATCGCCTCGATCAGGGTGAACGGGAAGCCCTCGCTGATGCTGGAGAGCATGACCACGTTGCCCGCCGCGTACGCGTCGGTGATGTCGGCGACGCGGCCCTCGAAGGCCACCGAGTCGGCGATGCCGAGTTCGGCGGCCAGGGCTATGCAGCCGTCCCGGTAGGCCTCGCCGCCCTTGGGGGTTCCGCCGAAGAGCCGCAGCCGCGCCTCGGGGATCTCACGGTGGACGATGGCGAAGGCCCGGATCAGCGTCTCCAGGTCCTTGATCGGGTCGACCCGGCCGGCCCAGCTGAGGGTCGGCGTCTCGGGTTCGGGCCCGGCGGGCGGGAAGGCCGCCGGGTCCACGCCGTTGTAGACGGTGCGGATGTGGGCGGACGGCGTGCCGCCGCGCTCCTCCCAGCGCCGGTTGTACCGGTTGCCGGGGGTGACCAGCGCGGCCTGCCGGTAGCTCTCCTCGGCGAGCATCCGGTAGAAGCCGAGCAGCAGCGCCTTGACCGGCCAGCGGTACGGGCCGGTGCGGTAGCCGAGGTAGCGCTCGCGCAGGTAGATGCCGTGCTCGGTGAGCAGAAACGGTACGCCGTACTGCTGGGCGGCTATCAGCCCCGGCAGGGTGGCCAGCCCGCCGCTGGCGGCGTGCGCGACGCCGCCGGTGGGCGGTTCGACCGAGAGCGGCCGCAGGGCGTGCTCCAGCAGGTCGGTGGCGTTCAGGGCGTCGTGCATGGTGGGCCGGGAGACGGCCGTGGGCAGGTAGTCCCGGGTCCAGACGTGCTGGAGGGTGCGCAGGGCGCGCTCGCTGCGCAGCGCCGGGCTGAGCAGCCCGCGCCGGGCGAGGTCGGCGAAGCCGTACAGCTCGGTGCCGAAGTGGGTGGTGTAGACCGGATCGAGGATGGAGTGGAGGAAGCGCTCGTACGCGTTGAGGAAGCGCCGCATCTCCTTGCCGCGGGGCGGTCCGGCCTCGGAGGCCGGGCCCCACAGCGGTGCGGTCGTGACCGACCGCACGTTGGCGGGCAGCTCCCAGGCCAGCGGCTCCTGGCCGGTACCAGTGACGGCGATGACGTCGAAGTCGACGTCCGGCATGCCTTGAACGAGCTGGTCGCACCAGACACTCACACCGCCGTGCTGGTGCGGATACGTCCCCTCGGTGAGCAGGGTGACGCGCATCTCCTGTCCCCCCTCCTGTTCCTTGCTTCGGTGTCCGGTCTGGGTGGCCGGAACGGGACCCGAGGCAGGGCCGGACCGGGCGACCGGCCCGGCCCTGCCATCGGGTGCTGCGGGCTACCGGTTGCCGGAGCGTCCGGTGGTACTGGTGCCGAGCGAGGCCGCCCCCCCGGTGGCCTTACCGCTCTTGGCGGCCGCGGCGATGCCGCCGTTGCCGTTGGTGGCGACGTCCTTGCCGGGCACCGGGGTTCCGCTACCGGGGACCAGGGTCGGGGCGCTGGTACGACCGGTGTCGCTCGGGCCCACCGGGACGGGAGTGGCGACGCCCTGCGGGACGACCTTCTTGTCCGCCGGGGCCGGGGCCGGGACGGACTTGGCCGCGACGCCGGGGGCGACGGCGGCCGGGGCGGCCGGGGTGCCGGCCGAGGGGAGCTGCAGGGAGACGCTGCTCTGCAGGGTGCCCGGGGACACCCAACCGGAGATCGTACCGGCGTAGGACGAACCGAAGGCGGTCGATCCGATGACCAGCTTCTGAGAAGTTCCGGTCGGCATGGTGGCCTGGACCTGAACACCGGCCGGAGCGTTGACCGTGACGGTGTTGCCGACCCGGTAGCCGGTGACCTGGCCGGCCGAGACGGCCGAGTTCCAGGCGGCGCGGCGCTGGAACTCCTGGCCGATCTCGCGCTCGCCGAGGTTCACGATCGGGGTGTTGTCGGCGTGCAGCGACCGGTAGGTGCCGAGGATCTTCTCCAGCACCGGGTAGAGGATCCGGTCCTCGGACAGGTTCGACTGGTGGATGAAGTGCGGCCGCGGGTCGTTGCTCAGCACGTGCCCGAGGTCGATCCGGGCCTCCAGCGGCACGATGTACGACTGGAAGCCGGTGTTCACGTCCAGCGGCTGCGTCAGGCAGGTGGAGTTGGCGTTGTTCTCACAGACGCCGCTGCCGCCGTTGGCCTTGCTGGTGTAGATCCAGTTGTACTCGTCAGCCTCCTCCTTCGCCGTGCCGGCGTTGTAGAAGACGTTCATCGGGTAGCGCGGCACGGTCAGCGTGGACGAGCCGACGGCCCGCTGGGCGGGCTCGCGGGAGGCGTCGCTGCCGGTGAACTTGATGCCGTTGGCGGCCAGCGCCGGCGCCAGGTTCGGGTTGTCGCTGGTCTCCTGCGGGGCGGTCAGCAGACCGGAGTGCTCGCCGGTGACCAGGGCCTGCGGGTCGACCTTCAGGCCGTTCTTGGCGGCCCAGTCGAAGTTGTCCTTGATCTGGCCCGAGATGGTGTTCTGGTCGGTCCAGACGGTCTTGCCCGCGGAGTCCTTGGTGCAGCGCCACGGCACCACGGTGACGTCCTGGACACAGCCCAGGTACGGGTGGCTGTAGGTGTGGTTGACCCAGCGGTAGCTGTTCTGGTCGGCGATCATCTGGTTGACCGTGGGGTCCACCGTGGTCTGGTGGTCGGCCTTCCAGTCCTCGCTGCCGCCACCGTTGAACACCATGTCCAGGGTGAAGTTGTTGGCGGTCTGCCACTGCTTGAGGTGCTGGGCGTCGTCCGGCGTCATCCGGATCGGGTTGGCCGTGTCCGGGGTGCCGGGCGGGCAGGTGACGTCGCCGGGGGTGCACTTGAGCACGGTGTCCCAGCGGTCGTCGGCCAGGAAGACGTCGTCCACGTGGGCCGCGAAGTAGTTGCGGTCGTAGCCGAGGTGGACGCCCTGGGTGATCCAGTCGACCATGCCGCGGGCCAGCAGGCGGTACTGCTGCTGGTACTGGTTGTAGACGAACGTGACGACCAGTTCCTTGCGGCCGTCGTGCGTGTACTCGCCGACCAGCGAACCGCGCGAGGTGGTGCTCGGGATCGCGGCGTCGACCAGCGGGACGAACGAGGCGCCGGCCGGCAGGTTGGCCAGTGGCGTGGCCAGGTAGCCGTAACTCTCGCTGACGGTCGGATCGTTGTCCTCGAACGGCACGCTGCCCTTCAGGTACCCGAACGGGCCCGAAGTGCCGGCCGTGGTGGTGGCGCCCTGGAATCCGTCCAGCGTGCCGTAGTAACCGGGATTCACCGCGTAGTTCAGCCCCACCGCAGGACTGGCGAACGTGTACGCGTCGATCTGCCGGATTCCGAATGCAGCTTCGTAGCCCGCGATGGCCGTCATCTCGGCCGCACTGTTGGGGAAGGGGTTTTCGTTGGGAAGGACGATGCCCTGGTACTTCCCGCGGGGCTGGCCGTTCACCGTGTCGCTGAGGAAAGCGGAGTTGATGATGGGACGGTTGGTGTCGTTGAGGTTGACGACCTTGTACGGGGTGCCCTGGTTCTTGAGTTCGGCGGTGATCGCCGCGACCGACGGGCCTCCGTCGTCGATGACCAGGATGGTGAGGTCGATCCTGGGCGGCGTGTCGCCGTGGGCCAGGGTGGTCTGCAGGCCGCTGGCCAGCAGAACTGCCGCCGCGCACGCGGCAACTCTTCGGGTCGCTCGACCCATGGTGATCCTCCCCTTGGGTAGGCGCCTCGCTGCTCAGCGCTCGCCTGCCCTGTAGCTGTTCGCGGGCAGCAGGCTGCCCGGCGCCCATCCTGGTCGAGGGGGGCCTCTGCGAGGGACCAATTGGGCGAGAGTGCAGCGAACCTGTTACCAACGTTCATGGCGAAGCCATGAAGGCGCCGATTGTGACCGGAACCGGACCGGCCATGCAAATAATGAATTGAGAATGAAAAAGCGGAAGCTGAGAGCTACACCTGGTTACCGCCCGTGCGGCTTGGGCGGACCACCGGACACCTACACTGTCGTCGTCGCGCATGACACTCTTGCACATCTTGCCGACGCCTTGGGCAGGTTCATGCAATATCGGGCACCGCTGTGCCATGTGACAGTCCGAATATGCAATGGAGGTGCACGCGCGGTCGATCGGCGGACCGAGTCCGGTGCAATCGGGGTCGGGCGGAAAGCGGCGCCGGAGCCGGTCGAACGGTGCTGGTCGGGCGCAGTCCCGGGCTGCCGCGGTAAGGCCAACGCCCGTGATCCCGGCGGCTATTGGACGGCCGGGCGGGCGGGCGCCGTGGTGCGCTGTGGCCCTGTGCAGTGATGGCCTGAACCATGTCGTTGCCGACGACTTCGGCCCCCGCGCGCACGCCGTCGGCGCCGACCGCGGACCCGTCCTCGCCGACTACCTGCGCGCCGCCGAACTCGTCGTCGAACTCGCCGTCGAACGCGCCGCCGCAGTGGTCGGCCGGGCGATGGACGACGCCGTCCCGGCAGGCTGACGCGCAGCCTGCCAGGACGGCGACGGGTGGCCTCCCGGGGCAGGATCAGCCCTCGCTGATCAGGCCCTCACGGAGCTGGGTCAGCGTCCTGGTGAGCAGCCGGGAGACGTGCATCTGGGAGATGCCGATCTCGTCGCCGATCTGCGACTGGGTGAGGTTGCCGAAGAACCGCAGCATGATGATCCGGCGCTCGCGCGGCGGCAGCTTGGCCAGCAACGGCTTCAGCGACTCCCGGTACTCGACGCCTTCCAGCGCGAGGTCCTCGTAGCCGAGCCGCTCGGCCAGCGGTCCGTCGCCGTCCTCCTCGCTGGGGCTGGAGTCGAGCGAGCTGGCGGTGTACGCGTTGCCCACCGCGAGGCCCTCGACCACGTCCTCCTCGCTGACCCCCAGGCAGGTGGCCAGTTCGGCGACGGTGGGGGAGCGGTCCAGCCGCTGGGACAGGTCGTCACCGGCCTTGGTGAGCGCCAGCCGCAGCTCCTGGAGCCGTCGGGGCACCCGGACCGACCAGCTGGTGTCCCGGAAGAAGCGTTTGATCTCGCCCACCACGGTGGGCATCGCGAAGGTGGGGAACTCCACCCCGCGCTCGGGGTCGAACCGGTCGATCGCCTTGATCAGGCCGATGGTGCCGACCTGGACGATGTCCTCCATCGGCTCGTTGCGGCTGCGGAAGCGCGCCGAGGCGTACCGGACCAGCGGCAGGTTGAGCTCGATCAGGGTGTCGCGGACGTACGTGTGCTCCGCGCTGCCCGGTTCCAGGGCGGCCAGCCGCAGGAACAGCGAGCGCGACAGCGTCCGGGTGTCCAGCCCGGAGCCGGGCGGCGCCTCGGGCCCGGGCGGCGCGGCGGCCGGGACCCGCTGGAGCGGGATCCGGTCCTCGGCGACAGCCGTACCGTTGGCCTGACCAGCGTGGATCTCCGCAGTGCCCAGCTCTCCGGACATGCGCCCACCCCCTTGTGACTGACAGTTGAACGGGGGCCGTCGCACGGAGGTTCCCGGCGGGGGCCCTCCCCCTCCATACCGGAACACGGTGCACGGCAAACCCGAACGTCGCAAGATGTCACGCGAGGGTAACGCGCTGCAATCTCAGTCTTCCCAGGAGTTGCCGGTCCGAAGCCTCGTCAGGATGCGGGAGAGCAGCCGCGAGACGTGCATCTGGGACATCCCCAGCTCGGTGCTGATCTGTGACTGGGTCAGGTTGGCGAAGAACCGCAGCATCACGATCCGCCGCTCCCGCTCGGGCAGCTGGACCAGCAGGTGGCGGACCATGTCCCGGTGCTCGACCTCGGCCAGCGCGGAGTCCTCGTAGCCGAGCCGGTCCAGCAGGGCGAGCCCGCCCTCGTGCTCCTGCGCCGCCTCCAGCGAGGCCGCGTTGTAGGCCCGCCCGGCGTCCAGGCAGGCCCGGACGTCCTCCTCGGGGATCCGCAGGCTGGCGGCGATCTCCGGCACCTTGGGGGCCCGGCCGTGCAGCACCGTCAGCTCCTCCATCGCGCCGCTGACCTGGACCCACAGCTCCTGGAGCCGGCGCGGGACGTGCATGGTGCGGACGTTGTCCCGGAAGTAGCGCTTGATCTCGCCGAGGATGGTGGGCAGTGCGTAGGTGGGGAACTGGACGCCGCGGGTGGGGTCGAACCGGTCGATCGCGTTGATCAGGCCGATGGTGCCGACCTGGACGACGTCCTCCATCGGCTCGCTGCGGCTGCGGAAGCGGGTGGCCGCGTAGCGGACCAGGGGGATGTTCACCTCGATCAGGGCGGCCCGGACCCGCTCCCGCTCGGGGGTGCCCGGGGGCAGCTCCGCGAGCCGTTCGAACAGCACCCGGGTCAGCGTCCGGACGTCCACCGCGGGGCGGCCGCCGGGGCCGCGCAGACCGTCCGGGCGGAGCTCGCCGGCCGGGCTGATGATCGACGCCAGTACCTCGTCGGACACGTCACCCCTCCCTCAGTCGATAACGAAGGGCCCTGCGGATCGGGTGTCGCGGCTGCTTCACCACCTCGCCATGTCCGGCAAAACCGGTCATAGCATCACAAGGCGGGCGCAGGTCGGGCAAGCACCCGGCGGAGGTGTGTTGGTGCGGCATCGGGGCTTCACCGGGCTTCCCGCCCAGGCGCCGCACGGATCGTTCCGGGGCGGAGCAAGGCGCCCCGTCCGGTGGCCGGACGGGGCGCGGCGGGCCGTCCGAGGGACGGACCCGGGTGCCTCGGGTGTCAGACCTCGATGTCGGCGATCACCCAGGTGGCGAATTCGCGCCACTGACCGGCCGCGGCCTGATGGGCCGGGTGGGTCAGGTACGCGTGCAGGGCGTCGCGGTCCTCGACCAGGCTGTTGATCGCGTAGTCGTGGGCGATGTCCCGCTCGGTGGTGTTCCAGCCGCACTCCCACTCGCGCAGCTCGGGGATCAGCGAACCCAGCTCGGCGAACGCCTTGGCGCCGGCGAGCGCGCGCTCGTCGTCCTTGCGGACGCCTTCGTTGAGCTTGAACAGGACCAGATGCCGGATCACGATTGCCGCTCCTCGCGGACGGGGACAGAGGGTCCCGCACACCGTAGCCGGTGCGCCGGGGCGGGACGACGGGCCCTACGCGAGCGGAGCGCTCACTTGATCAGTCCGGTCATGAAGGTGCCGACCGCCTTGGCCGCGTTCGAGATGCCCTCGAAGCCCAGTTGGACGAGCTGGGCGGAGCGGGCCGGCGAGCTGATGATCGAGTAGAGGACGAAGATGAGCAGGAGGGCCATGCCGATCTTCTTCGCCTGCGCCATCGGGTGTCGTCCTCTCCTGCTGTGGGCCGCCGCCATCCGGGTCCCCGAGCGGCCCTGCGGAAGCAGCTTATCCATCGGACGGGCTATCAAGTGTGCGACGCGTTCGCCCGGCGGGACGAAGGTCCCCGTGAGTGGGGCCTTTCTCCGGATGCCCGGAAGCGGCCCGGGCGGCAGGATGGGAGACGTGCCGAGGATCTGGCAGGAATCCCCGGTGCGTGGATCCGGAGCTCCCCGCTGTGGGACCGGGCGCCGCGGCTTCCCCCCGACGCGGCGCCGGTTGTGGGACTCCGCCGGGGGAGCGGTCGTCCCCCCGAGCCGCTCCCCCTTTCCAGGCTCCGTACTCTCCGGGCGTTGGTGGTCATCAGCCCGGAGTACGGAGCCCTTTTCGCGTTCGAGGGTGCGCGGAAACGCCGAAGGCCCGTCCGGATCGGACGGGCCTTCGGGCTTTCCAGCGGTAGCGGTGGGATTCGAACCCACGGTGAAGTTGCCCCCACACACGCTTTCGAGGCGTGCTCCTTTGGCCGCTCGGACACGCTACCGAGGGGAACTCTACCGGACGGGTGCGCGGTCACGAAATCCATAGGGACGGGCGGCCGGCGGGGGACCCGGCGGCGGAAGTCGACGCCGGACGTCAGCGGTGGGACTCGAAGAACTCGCGCAGCTGCTCGCCGCACTCGTCGGCGAGGACGCCCCAGACCACCTCGGGGCGGTGGTTGAGACGGCGGTCGCGCATCACGTCGAAGAGCGAGCCGGCCGCGCCGGCCTTCTCGTCGAGGGCGCCGTAGACCACCCGGTCGATCCGGGACAGCACGATGGCGCCGGCGCACATCGTGCAGGGCTCCAGGGTGACGACCAGGGTGCAGCCGCTGAGCCGCCACTCCCCGATCCGTTCGGCCGCCTGCCGGATCGCGACCACCTCGGCGTGCGCGGTCGGGTCGCCGACCGCCTCGCGCTCGTTGTGGCCGCGCCCGATCACCTCGCCGTCCGGGCCCAGGACGAGCGCCCCGACCGGGACGTCGCCGGTGGCCGGCGCCAGGGCGGCCTCGGCGATGGCGAGGCGCATCGGCGCCGCCCAGCGGTCGCGGACCGGGTCGGGGCGGACGGGGGCGGGCAGCGGGGCGATGCGGGGGACGGCCTGCGGGGCGGATGCGGACTGCATGGCATCCAGTGTCGGGTATCCGGCGGTGGGCACTGGCCTGGTCACCGGCCTGGTCACCGCCCGCTACCGGACCGCCTCCAGGACCTCGCCGCAGCCGAGGGCCTCGGCGATCTCCTCCAGGGCGTCGCCCGGGACGGCGCCCTCGCCGCTGAGGGCGAGCAGCTCCTCGGCGGCCAGGCCGAACTCGGTGAGCAGGTGGGCGTCGCCGAGCGGGCCGACCGGGACGCCGCTGCGGGCGTCCTCGTCCTGCTCCTGCGCCTCCTCGTCCTCCTCCAGCTCGACGACCAGGTGGTCCAGGTCGCCGAACTCGCTCTCACCGGCCTGGTCGACCAGCTCGTCGGTGAGGACGGAGCCGTAGGAGCTGCGGGCGGCGGCGGCGCCGTCGGACACGAAGATCCGCGGGTCCTCCTCGCCGTCCACCCGGACGATGGCGAACCAGGCGTCCTCCTGTTCGATGAAGATCAGGACGCTGTCGTCGTCCTGCGTGGAGTCGCGGGCCAGTTCGGTCAGGTCGGCGAGGGTTTCGACGTCGTCGAGCTCCGTCTCGCTCACATCCCACCCGTCCTCGGTGCGAGCAAGCACTGCAGCGAAGTACGCCACCAGGGACACTCCCAAGATCTCGGTCTCGGCTGTCGGCGCGCTCGGGCAACGCGAAAATCTGGCCGCCCCCGCGCCAGAGGCGGTCCGCTCGTTCGGACCGTCCCATCGGAATCGTGACAGAAAGCCCGCCCTTGCGGGGGGTGTTCGGCAGCGCGTCTTTGCAGGTCGTGTCGGAAGGGCCGGCCGGCGGCCGGTGTGGCGCCGGCACCACCGCCCGGGGCCCGCCGGATCCGGACCGGCCGGTCGGCGGAGCCGCAGGGGGAGCTGCGGGGGGAGCCGCGCCGGAACCGCTTCGGATCCTCGTCAGATCCGGAAGGTTCGCATCCGCATGGCTTCGCGCATCCGCCGTTCCTTGGTCCGCCGGGGCTGGACCCGCTCCCGGAGTTCGCGGGCCTCGGTGAGCTCGCGCAGGAAGACGGCCCGCCGCCTGCGGCGGTCCGCCTCGGTCTCCGGGGGGTCCTGTGGCGGGCCGGGGCGATTGCCCGACCGGCCTGCGGGCTCGTCCGCCGAGCCGTCCCCGGCGTTCGGGTTGCTCGTCATAAGACGTGACATTCCCAGATCAGCCCGGTTGATACCACAGGAGGCGCTTCCGTCCGGACATTCGCGGGGCGTCACGGCGCGATACGGCCGGGTGCACCCCGGCGACGGGGCGGTCGGCACGCGGCGAGTCGTACAGGCGTGCAGACCCGGGCTAACCTCGATACATGCGTCTCCACGTCGTCGACCACCCCCTGGTGGCCCACAAGCTCTCCACCCTGCGCGACGAGCGCACCGACTCGCCGACTTTCCGTCGCCTGACCGACGAGCTGGTGACCCTCCTCGCCTACGAGGCCACCCGGGACGTCCGCACCGACGAGGTGGAGATCACCACCCCCGTGGCGGTCACGCTCGGCACCCGCCTCAGCTACCCCCGCCCGCTGGTCGTGCCGATCCTGCGCGCCGGTCTCGGCATGCTGGACGGGATGACCCGACTGCTGCCGACCGCCGAGGTCGGCTTCCTCGGCATGGTGCGCAACGAGGAGACCCTGGAGGCCTCCACCTACGCCACCCGGATGCCGGACGACCTCTCCGGCCGCCAGGTCTACGTGCTCGACCCGATGCTGGCCACCGGCGGCACCCTCGTCGTGGCGATCAAGATGCTGATCGAGCGCGGCGCCACCGACGTCACCGCCGTGGTGCTGCTGGCCGCGCCCGAGGGCGTCGAGGTGATGAAGCGCGAGCTGGCCGGCCTGCCGGTCACCGTGGTCACCGCCGCCCTGGACGAGCGGCTCAACGAGAACGGCTACATCGTGCCCGGCCTCGGCGATGCGGGCGACCGCCTGTACGGCACCGCCGGCTGAGCGGATCCCCCGAACGGACGAGAGCCCCCCGGCGCGTTGCCGGGGGGCTCTCCTGTTGCGCGGGACGACCGGCCTCAGCAGCTGCCGGTGGCGGTCGGGGTGGGGGACGGCTTGGTCGCGAGGGCGAGGGCGGCGGCCGCCTGGGTCTCGTCCAGCAGGGCGTTGTAGCTGTCGCCGACCACGAAGTCCACGGTGCCGTCGGTGCGGGCGTCGGCGGTGGTGGTGGCCCCGGCGATCTGCGAGCCGAGCAGGGTGGCGGCGCCGGCGCCGGCCGGGCCGGCGATCACCTGGGCGGTGCCGGGCACCTTCTTGTCCAGTTCGGCCGGGGCGTTGCCGACCTTGCCGATGGTGAAGCCGCGCTTCTTGAGCTCCTCGGCGGTCCGGCCGGCCAGGCCGCCCTTGGCGGTGGCGTTGTAGACGTTCACCGTGACGCCGGCCGGCTGCGGGATCGCGTGCGGGTCGCCCGGGGCGGCGGGCGCGCCGGAGGCGGTGGGCGCACCGGGCGTGGCGCCCGGGGAGGGGGCGGCCAGCGGCTTGCCCGACGGGGTCACGCAGGCCTGGGCGGAGGAGTTCTTGTTCTTCCCGCTGAAGATGTCGTAGAGCTGGACGCCACCGAGGCCGATCAGGGCCAGGGCGAGCAGGCTCGCGAGCCCGGAGATCACCTTGCGGCTCTTCCTCGGGGGCCGGCCGAGTCGTGGATAGGCGTTGCCGGTGACGCGGTACTGCTTCCCCTTGAGGCCTTGGGGAGTCAACATGCTCACGGTTTGTCTCCCCCTCGTGCCAGGGCGGGGTCGGGATGACGGATCGGCTGGTGCGAGTGGATCCCGTGGTGCGGGCGGATCCCCTGGTCGCGGCCGTAGTCAGCAGCGTAGTGCCGTCCGGCTGCGAAGGTACTAAATGATCATCATCTGGAGTACGCCGGTACCCGAAAGGGGGTACCCGGGTACGCGCGGACCGCCCTCCGCCGGGTGGCGAGGGGGCGGTCCAGGAGCCCGTGCAGAGGGTCCGTCATTCCATTTCGAGGACCCGGGCGTGCAGCACCTGGCGCTGCTGCAGTGCGGCCCGCACCGCCCGGTGCAGTCCGTCCTCCAGGTACAGGTCGCCGCGCCACTTCACCACGTGCGCGAAGAGGTCCCCGTAGAAGGTCGAGTCCTCGGCGAGCAGGGTTTCGAGGTCGAGTTGCCCCTTGGTGGTCACCAGCTGGTCGAGCCGCACCGGGCGTGGGGCGACGTCAGCCCACTGTCGGGTGCTCGTCCGGCCGTGATCCGGGTACGGCCGCCCATTGCCGATGCGCTTGAAGATCACACGGAAAGCCTACCGTTTGGGCGGCGGATGGCGCAGCCGCCGCGACGCCGCCACGCGCTCGGGTGTGAGCTGCGGGAGGGCGATTGCGGCTGTTTGATGGGAAATGTCGCGAACATCGCCGGGTTCCGATCGGGACACGGCCCGCCCGGGACCGGGTTCCGGGCCCGCCCCGCCTCCCCGCACCGCCCAGGAGAGTGCCCCGATGTCCTCCGCCCTCACCCCGCCGGCCGTCCGGGAGATCGCCGACGGGTACGCCTTCACCGGGCCCGCCCTCGACCTCGGCGCGGTGCTGCTGGACGGCACCGCCTACCCGGACGCCCAGGTGCGCATCCCGCTCGGGGTGCTCAACCGGCACGGGCTGGTCGCCGGCGCCACCGGCACCGGCAAGACCAAGACCCTCCAGCTGATCGCCGAACAGCTCTCCGCCCAGGGCGTGCCGGTGTTCCTCGCCGACGTCAAGGGGGACGTCTCCGGCGTCGCCGCGCCCGGCGCGCCGAGCGAGCGCACCGCCGCCCGCGCGGCCGAGGTCGGACAGCAGTGGACCCCACAGGGCTGCCCGGTCGAGTTCTACTCGCTCGGCGGCCAGGGCGCCGGGATCCCGATCCGCGCCACCGTCACCAGCTTCGGGCCGCTGCTGCTCGCCAAGGTGCTCGACCTGAACGAGACCCAGGAGTCCTCGCTCAGCCTGGTGTTCCACTACGCCGACACCAAGGGCCTGGAGCTGTACGACCTCAAGGACCTCACCGCCGTCATCGCCTTCCTCGCCTCGCCCGAGGGCAAGGAGGAGCTGAGGACCATCGGCGGCCTCTCGTCGGCCACCGCCGGGGTGATCCTGCGCGCGCTCACCCTGCTGGAGAACGAGGGCGCCGGGGCGTTCTTCGGCGAGCCCGAGTTCGACACCGCCGAACTGCTGCGGACCGCCCCGGACGGCCGGGGCGTCGTCTCGGTGCTGGAACTGCCCGCCGTCCAGGACCGGCCGCGGCTGTTCTCCACCTTCCTGATGTGGCTGCTCGCCGACCTCTACCAGGAACTGCCCGAGGTCGGCGACCTGGACAAGCCCAAGCTGGTGTTCTTCTTCGACGAGGCGCACCTGCTGTTCAAGGGCGCCTCCAAGGCCTTCCTGGAGGCCATCACCCAGACCGTCCGGCTGATCCGCTCGAAGGCCGTGGGCATCTTCTTCGTCACCCAATCCCCGCGTGACGTCCCCTCCGACGTGCTCGCGCAGCTGGGCAACCGGGTGCAGCACGCGCTGCGCGCCTTCACCCCGGACGACGCCAAGGCGCTCAAGGCCACCGTCTCGACCTTCCCGCGCTCCTCCTACGACCTCGGCGCGGTGCTCACCTCGCTCGGCACCGGCGAGGCCGTGGTGACGGTGCTCTCCGAGAAGGGCGCGCCGACGCCGGTCGCGGCCACCCGGCTGCGGGCGCCGCAGTCCCTGATGGGGCCGATCGAGGCGGGCGCGCTGCGGGCCGTCGTCGACGCCTCGCCGCTGACGGCGCGCTACCGGGACGCGATCGACCGGGAGTCGGCGTACGAGAAGCTGGCCGCGCGGGCAGCGCGGGCGCCCAGGCCGGAGGCCGCCGCACCGGCCAGGGTGCCGAAGGAGCGGGAGCCCGCCCCGCGGCGGGAGGAGCCGAAGGGGGCGGGCGGGCTGCTCGGTTCGCTGCTCAGCAACCCGACGGTGAAGTCCCTGGCACGTTCGGCCGGGAAGCAGCTCGGGCAGGAGATCTCGCGCAGCCTGTTCGGGACGTCCAAGCGGCGGCGGTAGCGGCCGGGCCCCGCAGGACTGGAGCCTTACCCGGCCAGGGCGGCGCCGATCCGGTCGAGCGAGGACAGCCGCATCAGGCCGTAGTTGTAGAACTCGACCTCGGGGACGCCCAGTTCGCGCAGGGTCGCGATCTTGGCGGCGAGGTTCGCCGGGCCGTCGCAGTCCGAGGCCATCGGCCGCAGGATCACCGCCATGTCCTGCGGGCGGACGCCGTGCAGGGCGAACGCGGCGATCTTCTCCCGGACGGCCTCCGGGGTCTTCGCGTAGCCGAGCGTCTCGATCTGGTCGGCCGCCTTGGCGAGCGCGGGCAGGTCGATGCCGGACAGCCAGCCCTTGCCCGGGCCGGCGCCGTCCATGAAGCTCAGCCGCATGCCGTGGCGCCGGGCCTCCTCGGTCAGTTCGGCGGCCAGCGTGGTGACGGTGGTGGTGGCGGCGTCCAGGTAGGCGGCCAGGGCGCCGTCCGCGAGCGCGCTCAGGTCGGCGGGCTCGGCGGCGGCCGCCTCGTCGGCCAGCCGGCGGCGCAGCTCGGTGCGGACGGCCTCCGCGACCTCCTCCGCCGGGACGCCCGCGCGGGTGGCGGCGGCGCGGCAGTGCGGGCAGAAGCAGATGCCGAGCAGCGCCTCGGCGCCCGCGCCCAGTTCCTCGAAGTAGCGCTCGTGGTGGTAGCCGTGGCGCAGCCCGTGGAAGTGCAGGGACTCGGCCCGGATCGCGTCCACGCCGTACCGGGCCAGCTCGGCGACCAGGGTCCGCGCGTACTCCCGGACCTCCGGGTGGGCCGGGCAGAGCTCGGTGAGGTGGCGGTCGCCGAAGGCGTTGGCCGGGGCGCAGTCCGGGTGGGCGAAGCCGAGCCGGTCGTTGTGGCAGAACACCGTCCAGGCGTGCAGCTTCAGCCCCCGGCGGCGGGTCTCGGCGGCGGCCTCGGCGAAGGGGTCGCGGTCGCCGATCGCGGTGGACGGGGCGGGCGCGAGCCGGCGGCCCCGCCAGCGGGCCGGATCGGGGCGGAAGTACGCCGCGCCCGGCTCCAGGTAGCGGATCACCCGGCGGGGGTTGTGCGGGAAGACGTCCCGGGCCTCGTGGTAGACCGAGGCGAGGGTGACGCCGCCGACCCCGGCGCGGTCGGCGAGGTTGCCGAAGAAGGTGTCGGCGCCCTCGTCGAGCAGGTCGGTGGCGAAGGCGAGGACGGACGACTCCACGGTGCGGCTCCGGAGCTGGGGGCGGGTGCGCTGTCCACGCTAGCCGCAGGGGCCGGATTGGTCTATACCTGGCGATTTGAGCGGACCGGGCCCGAACGAGGGGCGACCGGATCGGGGCGGCCGGACCGGACGGGCACCCCACTACAGTGAGCCGTGTCCGACAGACCGTGTCCGACAGGCCGTGCCCGTCGGACCGTGTTCTTCAGCGTCCTTCAGCCCGAGGCCGTCCACGGCCCGTTGAGAGGTGACCACCCCATGAGCGTTCGCCCGCCGCTGCCGTACGACTTCCTGCCGCAGGTGCCGTCCTTCCCGCTGACCAGCCAGGACATCGCCGACGGCGGCACACTGGACGGGGAGTTCAGCCACGCCGGCGGCAACCGGTCGCCGCAACTGGCCTGGTCGGGGCTGCCCGAGGGCACCCGCAGCGTCGCCGTCACCTGCTACGACCCGGACGCGCCCACCGGCTCCGGCTGGTGGCACTGGCTCGCCCTCAACCTGCCCGCCGACACGGTCGAACTGCCGCGCGGCGCCGGCTCCTCGGACGACGACCTGCCCGGCGCGGCCTCCTTCCACGGCCGCAACGACTTCCCCGGCCACCAGTACGACGGCGCCGCCCCGCCGCCCGGCGCCCCGCACCGGTACGTCTTCGCGGTGCACGCCCTGGACGTCGAGAAGCTGGACGTCTCCGCCGACACCCCGGCGGCCCAGATCGGCTTCCACCTGACCTTCCACACGCTGGGGCGGGCGCTGCTCACCGCCGAGTACGGGGTCTGAGCGCGGTGGGCCACGATCCGGTCGAGGTCTGGCGGCTGCCCGAGGAGGACCGGTCGGCCGGTCGCAGGGCCGTGGCCTGGACGGTCGGGCCGGCCGGGGAACTGGCCCTCCTGGTGGTGCCGGAGCAGCACCTGGCGCCGGCCGGATCCTGGCCGCCGGTCCGGCTGCCGTTCGACGGCGAGGTGGTCGTGGCCGCGCCGCAGGGGGAGTGGCGGGTGCCGCTGTCCGGCGTCTCCTGCTCGCCCGAC
The DNA here is from genome assembly GCF_042882025.1 of Kitasatospora sp. NPDC058243. Classification (NCBI taxonomy): domain Bacteria; kingdom Bacillati; phylum Actinomycetota; class Actinomycetes; order Kitasatosporales; family Streptomycetaceae; genus Kitasatospora; species Kitasatospora sp. NPDC058243. Next base: position 21,404 of record NZ_JBHVWW010000068.1, on the reverse strand, counting down.
CACCTCGGGCTGCTGCCGGGCGGCCGGGTGCTGCTGGCCGGGTACCGGGCCGAGCAGGACGGGGAGGAATGGCTGCCCAACGCGGCCGTGTACGGCGCGGACGGGGCGCTCGAACGGGAGCTCGCGCTCGGTGACGACGTCCAGGTGCTGGTGACCGACCTGGACGGCCGGATCTGGATGGCCTACGGGGACGAGGGCATCTACGGCGACCACCCGATGGCGGCCGCCGGGTTGCGGGCCGCCGACACCCGGGGCCGGGTGGTGTGGAGCCCGGACAAGCTGCCGTCCTACCCGCTGGAGGGCCTGGCCGGCGCGACCGACGGCCGGAGCGCCTGGCTGGCCTGGTACCCGAGCTCGTCGGTCAGCCACCTCACCCGGATCGACGCGGTCGACCGGCCGTCGACCACCGTGCCGTGCCCGGTCCGGCTGCCGGTCGGCTTCGCGATCCGCGGCGGGCAGGGCGTCTTCCTTTCCAGCGGTGGAGAGTTGACCTGGTACCAGCTGATCGGCAAGGAGTGGAAGCAGACCCGGCGCCGGCAGCTGAGCGTGCCCGGCGCGCTCGACCGGGTGCGGGCGCACGGCCGGGACGGCGCGCTGTGGTTCCGCGCGGGGGACTGCTGGTACCGGATCGAGGCTTAGGGCCTGCCCGGCGGATCCTGCCGGGCGGGCCCTAGCCGCCCGCGCGGGTGGCCCGGTCGGCGCGGGCGGCCAGGGTGCGCAGGTGGGTGATCAGCTCCGGCGGCTCGTGCACCTCGAACTCGCAGTCCAGCGTCAGCAGCCGCACCGCCGTCCACTCCAGGGAGTCCGTGCGGGAGCGCAACCGGCAGCGGTGCTCGTCGATCGGCTCGATCTCGGAGTCCCCCCGGGCGAAGTGCCGTCGGACGTTCGCGGCCGGGGCGTGCACGGTGGCGACCACGGCGCGGGCCGGTGACTGGCGGCGCAGCTTGCCCGCCACGTACGCGGCGGCGTCCTCGGCCGGGAGCGGGCGCGGGGTGAAGTGGGCGCCGGTGGCGCGGGGTTCGCTGAGCCGGTCGACGCGGAAGAGCCGCCAGTCGTCCCGGTCCAGGTCGTAGCCGACCAGGTACCAGCGGCGGCCGGCCGAGACCAGCCGCTCGGGTTCGACGTTGCGCCTGGTCTCGGCGCCGTCGCCGGCCCGGTAGGCGAAGCGCAGCCGTTCCCGGTTGGTGACGGCGCCGGCGAGCACGGTGAGGTCGTCCGGGTCGACGGTCGGGCCGTCGCCGGTGAGCAGTGGCATGGTGGCGGTGTTGAGCGCGCCCACCCGGTGCCGCAGGCGGCCCGGCAGCACCTGGAGGAGCTTGGCGAGGGCGCGGACCGAGGCCTCCTCTATGCCGACCACCGCGTGCCCGGCGGCCGCCCGCAGTCCGACCGCGATGGCGACGGCCTCCTCGTCGTCCAGCAGCAGCGGCGGCATCGCCGTCCCCGCGACCAGCCGGTAGCCGCCGACCGCACCCATGGTGGCCTGCACCGGGTAGCCGAGGTCGCGCAGCCGGTCGATGTCGCGCCGGATCGTCCGGGGGCTGACGCCGAGCCGTTCGGCGAGTTCGCTGCCGGGCCACTCGCGCGGGGTCTGCAGCAGGGACAGCAGGTTCAGCAGCCGTGCGGGGGTGTCCGTCATGCCGTCCAGGATGCCGGACAACTGGGACAGGATCTGACCTATATGCCCCGTACCCTCGTGGACGTGCCGACGAGCAGTGCGAGCAGCGCGAGCAGGACGAGCAGGACGAGCAGGACGAGCAGGACGGATGAGGAGTACCGAATGAAGACCGCGGACGCGGACCGACGGAGGTGGATCGCGCTGGCGATCGTGATGGTCGCCTCCTTCATGGACCTGGTGGACGTCACCATCGTCAACATCGCCATCCCCAGCATCCAGGAGGACACCGGCGCCTCCTTCAGCGCCATCCAGTGGGTCACCGGCGGCTACGCGCTGGCCTTCGCGATCGGGCTGATCACCGGTGGTCGGCTGGGCGACATCTACGGCCGCAAGCGGCTGTTCCTGATCGGCATCGGCGGGTTCACCGTGGCGTCCGCGCTGTGCGGCCTGGCCTCCGGCCCCGAGATGCTGGTCGGGATGCGGGTGCTCCAGGGCGGCACGGCGGCCATGATGGTGCCGCAGGTGCTGTCGATCATCCACGCGACCTTCCCGGCGGAGGAGCGCGGCAAGGTGTTCGGCATGTTCGGCGCGGTGGTCGGGCTGGGCGCCGTCTCCGGGCCGCTGATCGGCGCGCTGCTCACCGAGTGGGACCTGTTCGGCCTGGCCTGGCGCCCGATCTTCCTGATCAACCTGCCGGTCGGCATCGCCGGGCTGCTGCTCGGGCGCCGCTTCATCGACGAGTCGAAGGCCGAGCGGGCGCTCAAGCTGGACCTGGTCGGGGTGGCGCTGGCGAGCGTCGGCCTGCTGATGCTGATCTACCCGCTGACGCACGGGCGGGAGGCCGGCTGGCCGCTCTGGGGCTACCTGTCGATGGCCGGCAGCCTGGTGGTGTTCGCGCTGTTCGTGGCGTACGAGAAGGCCAAGACGCGGCGGGACGGCTCGCCGCTGGTCGAGCTGTCGCTGTTCCGGGTGAAGAGCTTCGCGGCCGGCATCGGCGTGCAGCTGGCCTTCGGCGTGGTCTGCGGGATCTTCTTCCTGGTCTGGACGCTGTACATGCAGCTGGGCCTCGGCTGGAGCCCGCTCAAGGCCGGCTCCACCGGCATCCCGTTCTCGCTCGCCGTCTCGGCCGCGGCCGGGCTGTCCGTGCAGAAGCTGGTGCCCCGGTTCGGACGCCGGGTGCTCCAGACCGGCGCGCTGGTGATGGCGGCGGGCGTGCTGACGTACATCTGGGAGGCGGACCGGTACGGGACGGCGATCGCGCCCTGGCAGATGGCGCTGCCGCTGGTGGTGATGGGCCTGGGGATGGGCCTGATCGTCGCGCCGATCACCGACGCGATCCTGGCGGAGGTGCCGCGCGCACACGCCGGTTCGGCGTCGGGGCTGATCAACACCGTCCAGCAGATGGGGAACGCGCTGGGGCTCGCGCTGGTGTCGGTGGCCTTCTTCGGGGCGATGGACGACGTGGTCGCGCCGGAGGCGATGGGCACCGCGTTCGGCGGGGCGTTCGTCCACGCGATGTGGTGGGTCGCGGGGGCGCTGCTGGTGGTGTTCCTGCTGATGTTCGCGCTGCCGCGGCGCAAGGCGGTCGCGCCGGCCGGCGCGGATGCGGCGGGTGCGGTGGACGCGCCGGCGACGGCGGGTGCGGCGGATCCGACGGACGAGCGGGAGTCCGTCCTGGCCTGACAGGCACTGCTGAGGGCCCCGGTCGCGCGGCGCGACCGGGGCCCTCAGCGCATCCTGGGAGGCCGTGGACCGTACGGCGGTGGACTCCTCGGCGGCTCGGCAACGGTTCCCGGCGGGGCCGGCCGGGCGATCGGTTTTCAGCGCGCCCCGGCCGTGCTCACCGCCGTCGTCCGGGTCGTGGTCTTCGCCGCGGACTTGGCCTCCTTCGCGGCGCGCTTCATCTCCTGCTTGAACTCCCGTACCAGGTCGAGGGATTCGGGCCCGGTGATGTCGGCGACCGAGCGGTGCGCGCCCTCCTCGCCGTACACGCCGGCCGCCTCGCGCCAGCCCTCCGGCCGCACGCCGTACTGCTTGCCGAGTAGGGCCAGGAAGATCTGCGACTTCTGTTTGCCGAAACCGGGCAGGGCGTTGAGGCGGCTGAGCAGTTCCTTGCCGGTGCGGGTGTCCTTCCAGAGCGCGGCGGCGTCGGCGTCGTACTGCGCCACCAGGAACTGGCAGAGCTGCTGGACCCGTTTGGCCATCGCGGCCGGGTAGCGGTGCACGGCGGGCTTCGCGGACAGGAGGGCGACGAACTCCTCCGGGTTGTACACGGCGATCTCCCGGGCGTCCAGGTCGTTGCGTCCGAGCCGCTGGGCGATGGTCAGCGGACCGGTGAACGCCCATTCCATCGGCACCTGTTGGTCAAGCAACATGCCGACGAGCGCGGCCAGCGCACTCCGTCCGAGCAGTTCGTCGGCCTCGGGCTGCTGTGCGAGCCGGACGGTGACGTTCATGGGCTTGCCCTCCTCGGAGTTGACGTCGGGTCGGCGCCCAGTCTGGTGGACGGGGCGGGGGCGGAGGCGGTCAACACGCCCGTAGCAGGGGAAGTCTTGGTGTTCCAGGGCCTTGGCGTAGCTGGCTTGTTCGTTGGCGGAGCGACCGCCCGAGACGCCCGATCCGGCGGTCGGGAGAGCCGGCGGAGTACTTTTTGCCCGCGTCGGCCACGGGCACCTCGGTGCTGTCGTCCGTCCGGTTGGCCCTCGAAGCCGGGTCGGCGAACTGCCTGTTCGCGCTGCGGGCTCTCGTGCATGGATATGTCGCTAACTCTTTTTGTTCGCATGGTCATTCGAGCAGGAAAGAGGAAACGGGAAACCCTGACATTCCCCGTTTCACCGGCTCGATCGCATGCCAAGATTCAGGCGGAAGCGAGGGGAGGCCGCTTCCGGCCCAAGATGCGAAACCGTGGACGGTCGGATTCCAGAAGAAGGATTGGCATGGCCATGTCTAATAGCTCGAATGGGTTCGGCCCGGAGCTGCGCAGGCGCCGACTCGCAGCCGGGCTGACGCTCACCCGGCTTGCCGAACTGCTCAGCTACAGCAAAGGTCACCTCAGCAAGATCGAACGCGGCCACAAGGCGCCACCGCCCGAGCTTGCCCGCCGCTGCGACGCCCAGCTCGCCGCTGGTGGCGAGCTGGAGAAACTTCTCCCGGCTGAGCCGACACGGCTCGACAAGGAGGTGGTCACCGAAGACGAGGAGCCGCTGTTCCGGATCGAACGCGGCGGCGTTCGCTGGTCCGGAGAGCTCAGACGGCGGCAATTGCTCGCCGCCGGGGCCACTTCTCTGCTCGGGTGCGGGCCCCCAGCTTCCCTACCGTTCGTCGCCACAGCGGAAGCGGTGACGGACTCGGCCCCAGTGGAGATCTTCCGCGCCCAGTTCGACCAGATGCGGCGCCTCGGCCAGTCCAGCCACCCCGGCACGTTGCTTCCCCTGCTCACAGCCCAGACACACGCCCTGCGCGAACTCGCCATGCAGGCCGGTGGCGCGAACCACGGCCGGTTACTCGTGCTGGCCGCTCGGTTCGCGGAGTACGCCGGCTGGATGGCCCAGGAAGCAGGCGACAATCCATCTGCGCTTCGATGGACCGCCCGGGCCGTCGACCTTGCCGAGGCCGGTGGCGACCGCGACCTCGCCTCGTATGCCCTGGTCCGGCGCGCCCTCGTCGCCTTCTACGCAGGTGATGCGACCCAGACCGTACAGCTTGTCGGGCCCGCGCAGACCAGCGGCCTGCCACCGAGAATCCGCGGCCTCGCTGCTCAGCGCGAAGCCCAGGGGCACGCTCTCGCCGGGGACCACACCGCCTGCCTGCGGAGTCTCGATCGCGCCCGCGACCTGCTGGCCAAGGCCGAGGTCGAGGACGGTGGCGGCACACCCGTCCTCGGTACCACGAACCTGGCCGACCCGGCCTCCATGGTCACCGGCTGGTGTCTGTACGACCTCGGTCGCCCTGGACCAGCGGCCGAGGTGCTCGACCGCGAGTACCCGAGGATTCCGGCACAGGCTGTCCGCAGCCGAGCCCGCTACGGCCTTCGACGCGCCCTTGCGCACGCCGCCGCCGGGGAGCCGGAGCGTGCCAGCGAGGTCGCCTCAGTCCTCCTGCCGCTGGTCCCGGCGTTGCGGTCGGCCACGATCCGGGCCGACGTGCAGCGGCTCGCCCGTGAGCTGAACCGGTTCCGGACCGGCCGGGCGGTACGGGACCTCCAGCCCCTGCTAGCCCACGCGCTACACCCGTAGACCACGTGAAGCCTCGGCCCGTCCACGGCCGGTCCCCATCCGACATCCACCAGAGAGGTGACCCGTCATGCCCGACATCTTCGTCAACTACCGCACCAGTGACCAGGAAGCCGCCGCCACCCTGATCGAGCGAGAGCTCTCCCGGCGCTTCGGCAGCGATCGGGTTTTCCGCGCCAGCAAGTCCATCAAGATCGGTCGACGCTTCCCCCAGGAACTACTCACCGCCGTCCGCCGCAGCAGCGTGCTCATCGCGGTCATCGGCCCGCTTTGGGGAGAGGCCCGCACGGCGGACGGGCGGCGCGCGCTGGACGATCCTGAGGACTGGACCCGGAAGGAGATCGCCGAGGCCTTCGAGAGCGGAGCTCTCGTCGTGCCGGTGCTCGTCGGCCGCACCACACGGCTTGACCGGCACGATCTCCCCCCGGAGATCGCCGAGCTGGCCGAATGCCAGTATCGCCGTCTTGACACCCGTGACGCGGAGACCGGCCTCAACCGGATCGGCGACGACCTTGCCGAGGCGATCCCCGAACTCGCGGCGGCCGAGCGGCGGATCGCGAACGCCGGCAGTGCCGAAAGCACCCGCAACCAGGTGGGCCGGACTGACGGCAGCGTGGTACAGGCTCAGGACTACCGGCACGAGCAGAGCGGAGGCGTCGGGACTGTGGGCGGCGACGTGGGGACGTTCATCAACAACGCGAGCGGCCAGGTGCACACCGGGGGCGGAGATCAGCACAACACCATCCGACACGGCAGTGTCGAGTTCCACGGTGACGGCGGCAACTACCTCGAACGCGGAAACGTCAACCAGGAGTTCGGCGACCGCCGTGACCGCGAGGAGCGGCGGCGGTGACCTACCACGAGGACGGGACACGGATCCACAACGTCCAGGGACAGACGCACACGGGCAACGGGGCCCAATACAACTTCTACTACCGCTACGACGCTGGGGAGCGACTGATCCGCAGCGGCGGCGATCCGCTGCGGGTGGCGCTCGAACACAGGCGCTGGTTGAGCCGGCGATTCATCGCTCCGTCCGGCTACGGAAGCGCGATCGAGAAGCTGAAGACGCCCGGCTCGTCCGTCCTCGTGTCCGGGCCCTCCGGAGCTGGACGCCGGACCGCTGCTGCCGTGCTGCTGCACCAGGCGGGTAAGGCTGAGGACCCGTTCCGTGAGATCTCCCTGGACGGTCTGCAGGATGAGCCGACCGACCTGGCAAAGGGCGAGCGCGTTCTCTTCGACCTGTCGGACGTGTCCGAGGAGAAGTTCGTCGACGCGCAGGCACTGTTGAAGACGTACTGGGGCAGGGTGGAGCGCTGCTGCGGCTGGCTAGCCGTGGTCCTGCCTCCGGAACACGACCATCTCCTGCGGTCGGAGTTCCGCCAGCTGGTGGTGTCGATCGGTCGTCCGAACGGCGGTGCGGTACTGCAACGGCACCTGCGTCGGGCGGACATCGAGGTGTCGCGCTCGATGCTGGACAGGTCGGTTCTGGGAGAGCTTCTGGGGAGCTCTCCCATGCGGGAGTTGCAGCAGCTGTCCGAACTGGTGATCCAGGCCCGCTCGCAAGGCGGTGAATTCGATACGTGGGCCGGCCTGGCTCTTGTGGCCCTCCGGGAGCGCGGCAGGGAGGCGGCCGTGCAGATCGCCAGCCTGAACGACGGGCGCCAGCGGGCGCTGCTGTTCACCGCAGCGATGCTGGACGGGGCGCCGGTCGATTCGGTGTTCCGCTTATCCGAACGGCTGTTGTCGAGGGTCGACTACCCGGAGGACGAGCGTCCCCGGCTCGACCGCACCGATCTGAACCAACGCCTGAGTGAGCTGGGAGTGGAGGTGATCGAGGGGCGGATTCGCTTCAAGGCACTGGCGTACGGGTCAGCCGTTCGCGCACATTTCTGGCTGTACTACCCGGACCTGCGCCAGACGTTCCGGACCTGGGTCGATGATGCGGTCAGGGCGACGGAGTGGCTGGATCCGGCCGAGCGGCAGCGTCTGGTCGGCCGCTTCGCCGAACAGGTGTTGAACGTTGGTGACTTCCGTTCGCTGACGGACCTCGTGGAAGCGTGGATGGAGGGGACCGGGTTGCTTCCGGAGGCGCTGGTGGTGCTGAGGCAGGGGCTCATGGACGAGCGTTGGGGCTCGGACTTCCGGATGAGGATCTACGACTGGTCGATCGACCCGGGAATCCATCCCGGCCTGGTGCGGGGGCTGGTACAGATCTGCGTTGACGTCATGGCTCCTCACCACCCCGGTCAGGCACTCGTCCGGCTGCACCACCTCGCGCGGAGGGAGGAGGTGAACGGCTCGCACTATGCCCGGGAGGCCTTGCTCGAACTGGCCCGCACGGACAGACGGTTGTATCCGCGGTTGCTGGGCCGGGTGTGCGAGGGCCTGGAGCGGTCGGAGCCCTGGCGGCCGGACGTCGAGATCTTTCTGGCGTTGGTGGATCCACTGCCCGTCGAGGCGTCGAAGGAAGTGCTCGCGCGGGGTTGGGCGGGGGTCCTTGCGGTGGCACCAACGGAGTTGTGGGTGTCGGGGGTCGAGGCATGGCTCTCGGCCGCTCGGCCGGCGGAGGATGGGGGTGAGCAGCTGATGGAGATCCTGATTGATGCCGCTGACCGTCTTCACACCGCTGACCGGCGGATCGCCGTGCTCAGCCGCTACTACCTTCTGGCGTACGACTGGGCAGCCACGTCGGATGAGGCACTGGCATCTGTAAGCCGAGCCGACGTGGCGGCGCGCTTCCACCGGAAGATCGACCGCGCGCAGGGCATCGAGCCGTTGGACCTGTCCTCGGCCGAATCGACCGAGGGGAGAGGCAGGTGAAGGGCGCTGGGAAGGCGGCGCTCGTCGGGTTGGCCCTCGCGGCCGGGACAGTCACCGTGGTTCTCGGCCTGTCGGCACGGTGGCCGGTCTGGCTCTGGGCGGTGCCAGCGGTGGTGGCTGCGGTGTTGGCGGCCCTGCTGGCCATGGCACGAGCCCCGGAGTCGGAGGCTGAGGTGGGGACGGATGCCGATTCGGAGTCGGACGAGCCCCCGTATGAGGAGGCCCGGGTGGACCGGGTGGCGCTGCCCAGCCGGGTCCCAGACTACGACTTCATCTTCTCGGTGACGGTCTGGTGGCGCCCGATCCCGAACATGACCGGCCTGGTGCACGCCAGTCCCGCCAGTCTGGCGATCGAGACCGTGCTCTCCCGCGCGCGGGAGGTGACTGAGAAGGAGGATCCGGGGCGGCTCGACCTGGTCCGGCACCAGCTGAACGGTGTGCTCGGGATTCAGGGCCAGGACCCCTCGGCCCTGGTGGAGGTCATGGGTGGACGGGTTTCGCTCAGCCTTCCGGAGGATGACCGCAGCCGGCTGGGGAAGCTGTCCGAGGTGCGGAAGACGGAGGAGGTCTGGGAGCACGAGCGGCGGTACGAGCAGAGCAAGCGGGCTTACCTCGGCGAGGACGTCCTGAAATCGCCTGGCAGCGCGGTGGTGTGGTGGCTGGCGCGTCATGACGACGAGGTCGTACAGGCCGTCGACATGATCGGTCCGCTCGCGCAACTGTCGGCGGCGGCCAACAACGAGGCTGTGGATGAGTTGTACGAGCACCTGGTTCCGCGGCCGATCGATGAGGCGGGTCCCTTCCAGGACGATGTGACGCCCAGGTGGCCTCGCGGGGGCGATGAGGGGGAAGACGGGGCTGCGCCGTGGTCTCCGAGGACTCCTGGGCCGGAGGGGCCGAACGGGTCCGGAACGGGGCCGCGGGTGGTCGGGCCGCTGAACCAGCTGCTGGATGACGTCGATCTGATGAAGGACTCCCCCGAGCGGAGGCTCTACGCGCACCGAGTGGCGGAGTTCACCGATGCGATGGGCCGTCCGAATCAGGCGTCGCTGATCCGGGAGAGTCTGCGTGGGGACGGTGATGGAGGCGCAGGGGCGGTTCCAGGTCAGCAACGTCCGGCAGAGGACCGTAGTGACGGCCCGTTTGGTTCCTGGGGCAAGGTCGACAGCGGGTTGAACGGATTCGCTGCGAGCGGTACTTCGCACGGGACCGGGCATGGATCCGAGGACTGGCACGAGGGTTGAGGATGAGGGGCGGCGCAGCGGGACCGGAGGTCGGCGAGCGTACGACCCGTGCGTGCGATCCAGTCGGGACCGCGCATTCGGGCGGAAGTTCGAGTGGGGGGTTCGAGCGAGTAGGTCATCTTGTATGACTGTTTCCGTTGCGCCGGTGCGGCGACCTGCCGGCGGGCCATTCTTGGTGCAATCGACGCGTCCAGAAAGGCTCGCCCGCCGTGACCCAGCCGTTCGAACTGCCGTCCTTCTACCTGCCGCACCCGGCACGCCTCAACCCCCATCTGGACGAGGCGCGGGCCCATTCCTCCGTCTGGGCACGGGAGATGGGAATGCTGGAGGGCTCCGGCATCTGGGACCAGGCCGACCTGGACGCCCACGACTACGGCCTGCTCTGCGCCTACACCCACCCCGACGCCTCCGCCGAGGCGCTCTCGCTGGTCACCGACTGGTACGTGTGGGTCTTCTTCTTCGACGACCACTTCCTCGACATGTTCAAGCGCAGCAACGACCGCGAGGCCGGCAAGGCGCACCTCGACCGGCTGCCGCTGTTCATGCCGGCCGACCCGGCCACCCCGATGCCGGAGCCGGAGAACCCGGTCGAGGCGGGCCTGGCCGACCTGTGGCGGCGCACCGTGCCGGTGATGGGCGAGGACTGGCGGATCCGCTTCGCCGAGAGCACCCGCAACCTGCTCAACGAGTCGCTCTGGGAGCTCGCCAACATCAACGCCGGCCGGATCTCCAACCCGGTCGAGTACATCGAGATGCGCCGCAAGGTGGGCGGTGCGCCCTGGTCCGCCCAGCTGGTCGAGTACGCGGCCGGCGCCGAGGTCCCGAAGGAGGTCTCCGGCTCGCGCGCGCTGCGGGTGCTGATGGACGCCTTCTCGGACGGCGTGCACCTGCGCAACGACATCTTCTCCTACCAGCGGGAGGTGGAGGACGAGGGCGAGCTGAGCAACGGCATCCTGGTGCTGGAGAAGTTCCTGGAGTGCTCCACCCAGGAGGCCGCCGAGGCGGTCAACGACCTGCTCACCTCGCGGCTCCAGCAGTTCGAGAACACCGTGTTCACCGAACTGCCCGTGCTGTTCGCCGAGACCGGGCTCGCCCCCGAGGGCCGCGCCCGGGTGCTGGCGTACGTCAAGGGCCTCCAGGACTGGCAGTCCGGCGGCCACGAGTGGCACATGCGCTCCAGCCGGTACATGAACGGCGGTGGTGCGGCGGCCGGTTCGGGCGGCCGCGTCGCGGCGGGAACGGGCGGCGCGCTGCCCGGCACCGGCAACTGGTGGGACCCGTTCGCGATCGGCGGGGTGGGCACCTCGGCGCTGGACATCCTGCGCAGCACGGCGATGGGCGGCGGTGGACCTGCGGCCGGCCAGGCCGGCCCGGGCGGCGTCGGACCGGCCGTCCGGCGGGCCCGGTCGCACGCCCACGTGCCGTACCAGCCCGTCGGACCGTCCCGACTGCCCGAGTTCAAGCTGCCGTTCGAGGCCACCCTGAACCCGCACCTGGGCGGCGCGCGGGAGCGGGTGATCGAGTGGGCCGAGCGGATGGGCCTGCTGGCGGAGCAGCCCGGCATCCCCGGATCCGGCATCTGGGACGCCGCGTCCATGCGGGACTACGACCTCCCGCTCTGCGCGGCCGGCATCCACCCGAACGCCACCGCCGACCAACTCGACGTCTCCTCCGCCTGGTTGGCCTGGGGGACCTGGGCCGACGACTACTACCCGGCGGTCTTCGGACGCACCCGCGACCTGGCCGGCGCCAAGCTCGCCAACGAGCGGCTCCCGCTGTTCATGCCGGTGGACGGCAGCCCCGCGCCCGAGCCCGCCAACGCCCTGGAACGCGGCCTCGCCGACATCTGGGAGCGCACCGCCGGCCCGATGACGGCGGACGCCCGGCGGACGTTCCGCCAGACCGTCGAGGACATGACCGCGAGCTGGATCTGGGAGCTCAACAACCAGGTGCAGAACCGGATTCCGGACCCGGTGGACTACCTGGAGATGCGCCGCGCCACCTTCGGCTCCGACCTCACCATGAGCCTGTGCCGGCTCGCCCACGGGAAGGCCGTGCCGCCCGGGGTGCACGAGCACGGCTCGATGCGTTCGCTGGAGAACTCGGCCGCGGACTACGCGTGCATGATGAACGACCTGTTCTCGTACCAGAAGGAGGTCGAGTACGAGGGCGAGGTGCACAACGCCGTCCTGGTGGTGCAGAACTTCTTCAACTGCGACTACCCGTCGGCGGTCCGGATCGTCGACGACCTGATGCACTCCCGGCTGGACCAGTTCCAGCACGTCGCGGCGAAGGAACTCCCCGTCCTGTACGACGACTTCGCGCTGGAGCCGGAAGCGCGGGAGCTGCTGGACGGGTACGTGAAGGAGCTGGAGCACTGGCTCGCGGGCATCCTGGTCTGGCACCGGGACTGCCGCCGGTACCGCGAGGAGGACCTGCTGCGGCACTTCGGCGCGGAGCGGCAGCTCAGGGCGGGGGCGGCGGTCGAGGAACTGCCCGTGCCCGCCGCGGTGCCGCTCGGCCCGACCGGCCTGGGCACGGCCTCGCTGCGCCCGCCGCTGGCCGGCGCGGCTCCGGCCGCCGGGGTGGCGGCCCTGGGCTGACCGGAGGGTGCTGCGCACCACCGGCCGCCCGCACCACCGACTGCCCGCCCCGGCGGCCCGGTCGGTGGTGCGGGCGGCGAGGTCGGTTCGGGGCCGGGCTACGTCGGGGCCCGGGCGCTGAGCCGGAACTGACGTCCCGTCAACTGGCAGGCCGGGCCTGCCGAGTGGCCTCGATGCCGTCCAGGATCAGCCGGATGCCGTTGGTGAAGCCGCTGTCGCGGGAGCCGTCGGTCACCCCGTTGGCGTCGGTGGTGTAGAGGCGGTGCAGGCGCGGGAAGTCCCGGGTGGCCTCGATGATGGCGGGCAGGAGTTCGTCCATCCAGCCCTGCTCCTCCCGGCCGTGCCGGGCCAGTGCGCTCAGCCAGGAGGCCTCTACGCTGGCCGTCCCGATGACATAGCCGAGCAGGGCCCTCATCGCGTCGCTGGCCTCCATCGGGGTGAAGCCGGCTGCCTCCAGGAAGGTGAGCAGGGCCTCGGAGAGGCGCATCCAGTTCGGCCCGAAGTAGACGAGCCCCAGGTCGCCGATCACCGACACCATCCACGGGTGGCGCAGGATGACCTGGCGCACGCTGCCCGCGCACTCGGCGACGGTGGCGCGCCAGTCCGCCGGGTTCGTGTCGGTGACCGCCGGGATCCAGATCTTGCCGAACACCTCGTCGACGGCCAGGGCGAGCAGTTCGTCCTTGTTGGCGACGTGGGTGTACATCGAGGTGGCGCCGGCGTTGAGGCGGGCGCCGAGCTTGCGCATGCTCAGGGCTTCGATGCCGTCGCTGTCCAGGATGGCGAGTGCCTCCGCGACGATCTGGGCCCGGCTGAGCGCCGGCTGCTCGCGCCGGGGGCGCTCGGGGCGGCTCCACGGTGTCCCGGGCGCGTCCTTCGACCTGGCCGGCATCCGGCCCTCCTCTCGGTCTTCGCCCGCCTGTGCTCGGCTCGGCTGCTCCGTTCAGCATAAGCCGCGCCGCACACCGTACGGCTTTGCGAACGCTGTGCGGTCTCCGTACAGTGTGTGGCGTCCGCACGGTGTGCGGATCGAGGTGCACCGCGGCCGTGGGGACGGACCGCGGTGCACCCGCGACGACTTCCGTCCGGCTACGGCCGGCGCGCTCACTTCGAAGGGGGACCGCGGTGGACCGACATCCGCGCCGCTGGCTCATCCTGGTCGTGCTCTGTCTCAGCAGCCTGGTGCTGGTGGTCGACAACATGGTGCTCACGGTGTCCATCCCGCAGATCGCGGCGGACCTCGGGGCCGGGGCCGAGGACATCCAGTGGATCATCGACTCGTACATCCTGGTCTTCGCCGGGCTGCTGCTCACCTCGGGCAGCCTCTCCGACCGGTTCGGCCGGCGGAAGATGATGATCATCGGGCTGGTGGTGTTCGGCGCCGCCTCCCTGGTCGCGGCCGTCGCCGACAGCCCCGGCCAGCTCATCGCCGGACGCGTGCTGATGGGCGTGGGCGGAGCCCTGGTCATGCCGAGCACGCTCTCCATCCTGATCACCGTCTTCGACGACGAGGAACGGCCCAAGGCGATCGCCGCGTGGAGCGCGGTGGCCATGATCGGCATGATCGGCGGGCCGGTGCTCGGCGGTGCGCTGATCGCGCACTTCTGGTGGGGCGCGGTCTTCCTGCTCAACGTGCCGGTCGCAGTGGTCGCCGTCATCGCGGCGGTCGTGCTGATGCCGGAGTCCAGGGGGCCGTGGCGCCGGCCCGACCTGCCCGGCATGGTGCTCTCGATGACCGGGATGACCGCGCTGGTCTGGTCGATCACCGTGCTGCCCCGGGACGGCATCACCAGCCCCGGCACGCTCGGCACGCTCGTCGTCGGGGTGCTCGCGCTGACCGGGTTCGCCGTCCGCCAGGTCCGGACCGACTCGCCGATGGTCCCGCTCAAGCTGTTCCGCAACCGGGTGTTCACCGGGGCCAGCTTCTCGCTCGTCCTGCTGACCTTCGCCACCGGCGGCCTGATGCTGGTCCTCACCCAGTACCTGCAGTTCGTGCTGAAGTTCTCGGCCACCGACACCGGCCTGGCGTTCCTCCCGCTGGCCGTCGCCTCGCTGGTGTTCAACGCCCTCGGCGCCGTGCTCAGCAAGAAGGTCGCCCCGCGGGTGACGACCTCGGCCGGCATGCTGATCATCGCGGCCGGGTTCGGGCTGCTGGCCACGCTCTCGGTCGGCGACGGCTTCGCCAAGGTCGCCCTGGCCATGCTGGTGCTGGGCGCCGGCTCCGGCCTCGCGATGCCGGCCGCGTCCAACGCGCTGATGGGCGCGATCCCCGGTGAGCACGCCGGTGTCGGCTCCGCGCTCAACGACACCATCCAGCAGTCCGGTTCCGCGCTGGGCGTGGCCATCCTCGGCGCCGTCCTGTCCAGCACCTTCACCGGCTCGATGCCCACCGACACGCCCGCCGCCGGGAAGCACGCGATCACGGACGCGCTCGCCCTCGCCGCGAGCACCGGGGACGGCGGACTGGCCGCCGCCGCGCGCGACGCGTTCAACACCGCGGCCTCCGTCACCTTCACGGCGGGCGGGATCTCCGTCCTGGCGGCCGCTGGGCTGACCCTGGTGCTGATGCGGGACGGCCGGAAGACCGCTCCGGCGGCGGGCCCGGTCGAGGACGCGGCGGAGGTGGCGGAGGCCGTCCAGCGGGTGGGCTGAGCCTGCCCTGTCCTGCCCGGCCCTGTCCTGTTCGGCCCTTTCCTGTCCGTCTCGGCCCCGTCCGCCTCGCGCGGCCGGGGCCGTGGGCGTGCCGCCGGCGTGTCGCCGACCCCCGGCGGCGCCTGGTGGCGGCGCGTAGCCTGGGCCTCATGTCCCCCGAGTACGCGGAGCGGGCGTCGAGGCTGCCGGGAGCGGTCGTGTGGAGGCGCCGGGCCGTCGGGAGCACGGGCGGCGGCGCGGCCGGGCTCGTCCTGCCCGACGGCTGCATGGACCTGCTCTGGACCGAGGGCCGGCTCCTCGTCGCCGGGCCGGACACCCGCGCCTTCCAGCTCGGACCGGGGCTGCGCGGCCCGTGGGCGGGCGTCCGCCTCCCGCCCGGCGCCGCCCCCGCCCTGCTGGGCGTGCCCGCACACGAACTGCGCGACCGGCGGGTCGACCTGGCCGACCTCCGCCCCGGAGCCGAGGTACGCCGCCGCACCGGGCGCATCGACGCGGCGCCCGACCCGGCCGTGGCCCTGGAGGAGTTGGCGCTGCGCCTGGCGGCCGACGCGCGGCCGGTGGACCCGCTCGTCCGGGCGGTCGCCGATGCCCTGGCGGCCGGCCGTTCGGTCGCGGCGACCGCCGAGGCGGTCGGCCTCGGCGCGCGGCAACTGCACCGCCGCTCACTGACCGCCTTCGGCTACGGTCCCAAGACCCTGGCCCGGATCCTCCGCTTGCAGCGCGCCCTCGCGCTGGCCCGCTCCGGCGTGCCCCTCGCCGAGACGGCGGCCCGGACGGGCTACGCCGACCAGGCCCATCTGGCGCGCGACGTACGGGAGTTGGCGGGAATGCCGGCGACCGCCCTGCTGCCCCGTTGACTCAGTCCGTGGCGCCCGGCAGCGGCGCGAACAGGTCGACGCCATTGCCGTCCGGGTCGTGCACCACGGCGTACCGCTGGCCCCAGAAGGCGTCCCACGGCTTCAACTCGCCGTGGTACCCGGCGCCGACCAGGTCCTCGTAGACCGCGTCCACCTGGGCGGGGTCGGCGCACCGGAACGCCAGTGCCGTCCGGCCGCCGCCCGCCGGCGGACGCCAGTCCGGGTGGAACGAGCGGATGGTGGACTCGGGGTCGAGGGCCAGGCGCAGCCCGCCCGGCAGCACGGCCTCGACGTGCGGCTCCTGCTCGGCCCCGTCGGGGAACGCGAGTCCGAGCCGCCGGTAGAAGGCGATCGAGGCGGCCAGGTCCGAGACGGCGAGGCCCACGACGGCGAACTGCGGTGCTGGTGTGCTGTTCATGCCCGTCACGGTAGGCGGCGCCCGGACGCCCCGTCTTGAACGAATCGGACGGTTTCCCGGCTGGTCTGCGCATTGGCCGAGTCGGGCGCGGCCGGGGTGATGATTCTGGTGACCGGATCGCGGCGCGCCACGCCCCGATCGTGGCCCGCACCACCATTACCGACCCCTGGGAGGGATGACTGATGCTGTACCGCAGCCTCGGAGTTGACGGACCGAAGGCCAGCGCGCTGTGCCTCGGCGCCATGACCTTCGGCACCACCGTGGACGAGCAGACCGCGACGGCGATCCTGGACCGGTTCACCGAGGCCGGCGGGACCTTCGTCGACACCTCGAACAACTACGCCTTCTGGGCCCCCGGCGGGACGGGGTACGAGAGCGAGGAACTGCTCGGCCGCTGGATCGCCCGCCGGCGCAACCGTGCCGAACTGGTCCTCGCCACCAAGGCGGGAGCCCGCCCGGTGTCCGAACTCCCCTTCCCCGAACACATGGAGGGGCTGTCCGCCGCTGCGCTGCACAACGCGGCCGAGGGCAGCCTGCGCCGGCTCGGCACCGACCGCGTGGACGTCTACTACGCCCACGTGACGGACCCGTCCACCCCGGTCGAGGAGACCCTCGGGGCCTTCGCCGAGCTGGTGGCCGACGGAAAGGTCGGCCGGCTCGGCTGCAGCAACCACAGCGCCGCGGACCTGGCTGCCGCCAACGAGCTTGCCGAGCAGCGGGGTTGGCCCGGCTACCGGTGCGTCCAGCAGCGCCACAGCTACCTCCGGCCACGGCCGGACGCGGACTTCGGCATCCAGAAGCACGCCGACGAGGAGCTGCTGTCGTACGTCGCGCAGCGGCCGGAGCTGCTGCTGCTGGCGTACTCCCCGCTGCTCGGCGGCGCGTACTGCCGGCCCGACCGGCCGCTGTCCGAGAAGTACCAGTGGCCGGTGGTGCAGGCCCAGTTGGCCGCCCTGGCCGAGGTGGCGAAGGAGACCGGGGCCACCGTCAACCAGGTGGTGCTCGCCTGGCTGCTGGGCCACCCGGTGCCGACGATCCCGGTCGTGGGCGCCAGCTCCGTCGCCCAGCTGGACGAGAGTCTGGCCGCCCTGGACCTGGTGCTCGACGAGGACCAGCGCCGGCGGCTGGACACCGCGGCCTGACCGCGGCGTCCGCCTCGAACCGGCTGCGCGCCGTCAGTCCTGGGTGCCGTCAGCCCTGGGCGCGGACCGCCCGCCACCGGTTGGCGGTGGTCTCGCTCACCGTGTAGAAGAACTCCGACTTGAACTCGGCCCCGTCACTGAGCGCCTCCACCCAGCTCATCGGCCAGTTCCGCCGGCCGTAGTGCTTGTGCACGACCCGGGTGAACGCGGACAGCACGCCGCGCAGCCGCTTCCGGTCCACGTCGAGCAGCTCGACCAGGGACGTGTAACTCACCCGCTCGCCGGGCTGCTTCGCCAGGATGTCGAGCACCCCGGTCACCGCCTGTACCGAGTCCAGCGGATCGGCCGTCAGCCGGCGCAGATCCTGCACGGTCCACTCGACGAACGGCCACTCGCCGTCCTCCTGCGGCCCTTTCTCGGCCGCCGCCGCCACCGCGGCCCCCGCAGCGGCCCCCGAGAGCTCCGCGAGGAACGCGTACACCTGCGTGACGTACTGAGCCGGCACCGGCACCGAGATGAACTGCTGGCTGTCCTGCGTCATGTTTCTTCCCCTCCGACGTGTCGCCCGTCTGGCGGCAGGACAGATACTTGCACGCCATGTGTCCGGGTGTCTATGTATTAACCCGGACTAATTCCGAGACTAAGGCTCGATTAGTCCACCTCGCGGCGCAGCTCGGGAGGGCGGAAGTCACTTCCGGTACCGGCCGACCAGTCGGGGCCGTGGAGCCGACGAAGGCCCGGACCGCGTGAGGCGGTCCGGGTCTTCCGGCTGTCGCCGCCCGTTGCGGTCAGTGGAGGACGTTCAGGAAGTTGGCGGCGTCGTCGACGAAGTACACGGCGTCGTGGTCGAGGTCGACCGCGAGCCCGAACAGGGCGCCGGCGCCGGGCGGGGTGCCACTGCTGTCGAGCGTGCGGACGGCGACCTGGTCGCCGGCGGGGGTGGTCTCGACGAGGTTGCCGTCGCCGGAGTTCACCGTGAGGACGTCGCCGCCCGGGGCGACGGCCAGGCCGAGCGGCCCGTTGAGGTGGCCGCCGGTGCTGACGGTGGTGCCGGTGCCCGCGTCGGTGGTGCGGTGGACGGCGTCGGGGATCGCGGTGATCCGGTTGGCGAGGGTGTCCGCCACGTAGAGCGTGTCGTCGTGGCCCAGCCCGACGCCGGTCGGGCCGATCACCAGGGCGGCCTGGTCGGTCCGCTGGCCGAAGCCCGAGCCGATCCGGGTGGTCGCGACCCGCTGCGGCGGCGCGTCGCCCTGCCGGCACAGGGTGATCCGCAGGACGGTGCCCTGGTCGACCTCGGCCCCGCCGCCCGCGACCGTGCCGTTCAGCACATTGGTCACGAACAGTTCGTCGCGGTCGTCGAAGCTGACGGCCGTCATGTCCCACGGGCCGTTGATGCCGTCGCCGACGATCGTCTCGCGGACCGTCCCGTTGCTGTCCAGGACCAGCAGGCAGCCGGCCTGGACGGTGGCGGAGGTGCCGTCGGTGGTGGGGGTGCTGCCGACCACGACCCAGCCGCCCGGCAGAACGGTCAGCGCGGTCGAGAGCCCGACCCCGCCGGGGCAGGGCCCGGGCAGCTTCGCCGGGTCGATCCGGGCGAACTCGCCGACGGCGCCGTCCGGGCTGACCTGGACCAGGGTGGTCCCGGTGCCCTGCAGGTTCTGCCCGTTGTTGAAGTTGCTGATGAGGACGTTGCCGCGGCGCAGCTTGCCCACGCTGTGCTGGACCACGAACGTGCCGTACGGGTTCTGGTCCCCGTTCGCGGGCACGGTCGAGGCGACCGGTGACACGGTGTTCAGCGGCCCGAGGAACGGCGCCCGGCCGACGGCGCCACCCACCGCCGTGGCGCCGAACACCACCGCGGCGGCGGCGACCACGCCGACCCGCCCCCAGAACCTCGTGCGCGAAGAGTGAAGTCTCATAACTCAAAGTTATGCCGCAGCCGAACCGCCCAGCGCGCGGAGTTCACCCAGCGGTGTCCCCGCGCCGCGAAACGACGAAGGCCCGGACCGTCGGAACGGTCCGGGCCTTCTGCCGGCGGAGGATACGAGATTCGAACTCGTGAGGGGTTGCCCCCAACACGCTTTCCAAGCGTGCGCCCTAGGCCTCTAGGCGAATCCTCCGTGGGAGAGCTTAGTACATGTTCGGGGGTGGTCGCGACCAGCAATCCCGTAGGCGGGAGGGTGGGGTCGCCTGTGGATCGTGGGGGCTCGGATCCGGTAGTGTGGGGGTCAGCCCCTCGTGTGGCGTTATCTCTCTGAAACCCCCCAGGGCCGGAAGGCAGCAAGGGTAAGAGGGCTCTGGCGGGTGCACGGGGGGTCTTTGCGTTCCCGGGCGGTCGCCGGGGGACGGTGGCGAGGCGAGGGGCGACGCGTTTGTCGGTGCGTCCCGATATCGTCGGGGGTGTGTCCCTAGCCCTGTACCGCCGCTACCGCCCCGAGACCTTCGCGGAGGTCATCGGGCAGGAGCACGTGACCGCTCCGCTCCAGCAGGCCCTGCGTAACAACAGGGTCAACCACGCGTACCTGTTCAGCGGGCCGCGCGGCTGCGGGAAGACGACGAGTGCGCGCATCCTGGCCCGCTGTCTGAACTGTGAGCAGGGGCCGACGCCGACGCCCTGCGGAGAGTGCCAGTCCTGTCGCGACCTCGCGACCGGCGGGCCCGGCTCGATCGACGTGATCGAGATCGACGCGGCCTCGCACGGTGGTGTGGACGACGCGCGCGAGCTGCGGGAGCGGGCGTTCTTCGCGCCGGTCCACAGCCGCTACAAGATCTTCATCCTGGACGAGGCGCACATGGTGACCTCGGCCGGGTTCAACGCGCTGCTCAAGGTGGTCGAGGAGCCTCCGGAGCACCTCAAGTTCATCTTCGCGACCACGGAGCCGGAGAAGGTGATCGGGACGATCCGGTCCCGGACGCACCACTACCCGTTCCGGCTGGTCCCGCCGGGCACGCTGCGCGACTACCTGGTGGAGGTCTGCGGCCGGGAGGGCATCCAGGTCGAGGACTCGGTGTTCCCGCTGGTGGTCCGGGCCGGGGCCGGGTCGGTGCGTGACTCGATGTCGGTCATGGACCAGCTGCTGGCCGGCGCCGCCGAGGGCGGCGTGACGTACCAGATGGCGACCTCGTTGCTCGGGTACACCGACTCGGCGCTGCTCGACGAGGTGGTGGACGCCTTCGGCGCGCACGACGGGGCGACGGTGTTCCAGGTGATCGACCGGGTGGTCGAGGGCGGGCACGATCCGCGCCGCTTCGTCGCCGACCTGCTGGAGCGGCTGCGCGACCTGGTGATCCTGGCCACCGTGCCGGAGGCGGGGGAGAAGGGGCTGATCGACGCCCCGGCGGACCGGGTCGCGATCATGCAGGCGCAGGCGGACGCGTTCGGTTCGGCGGAGCTGAGCCGGGCGGCGGACATCGTCAACACCGGGCTGACCGAGATGCGCGGCAACGCGGCGCCGAGGCTGCAGCTGGAGCTGATCTGCGCCCGGGTGATGCTGCCGGGTGCCTACAGCGACGAGCTGTCGTTGCAGGCGCGGCTGGACAAGCTGGAGCGCCGGGCGGCGGCGGGCGGGTTCGCCGCGCCGATGGCGGTGGGGGTGCCGGTGGCGGCGACCATGGCCGCGCCCGTTCCGGCGACGGCGACGGCGCCGGTGCCCGTAGTGGAGACCGCCCCGGTGCAGGCCGCGCCGGTCGCGGCGGCCCCTGTGGTGGCCCCTGCACCGGCCGCACCGGCCGCACCGATCGCACCGGCAGCCCCCGCGGCGCCCGCCGGGCCCGCGCCGGGTGCCTGGCCGATCCCGCGCAGCTTCCCGCCGGCGGGC
>NZ_JBHVWW010000067.1:52478-54608 GCF_042882025.1 Kitasatospora sp. NPDC058243 | reverse complement strand
CTCCTGTCCGCCCGGCGCGGCGACGTCAGCGCGGCCCGCGCCGCCGTCCGCCTGCCGCCGCCGCTGCGCCCGGCGCCACCGCTGCCGCGCGCCGTCGGCGCCACGGTCCCCGGCCTGCCCCCGTTCATCACCCCCACCGCCGACTTCTACCGCGTCGACACCGCCCTGACCCTGCCGCGCATCGACCCGCGCGCCTGGTCGCTGCGGCTGCACGGCATGGTCGACCGCCCGCTGGTGATCGGCTTCGACGACCTGCTCGCCCTCGGGCTGGAGGAGCTGGACCACACCCTGTCCTGCGTCTCCAACGAGGTCGGCGGCCCCTACGCGGGCACCACCCGCTGGCTTGGTGCCTCGCTGCCCGCCCTGCTGCGCCGCGCCGGCGTCCGCTCCGGCGCCGAGCAGCTCGTCGGCCGCTCGCAGGACGGCATGACGATCGGCACCCCGGTCGAGACGCTCCTCGACGGGCGCCGGGCGCTGCTCGCGGTGGCGATGAACGGCGAGGCGCTGCCCGTCGAACACGGCTTCCCGTGCCGCACGGTGGTGCCCGGCCTCTACGGCTACACCTCGGCCACCAAGTGGCTCGTCGACCTGGAGGTGACCACCTTCGCCGCCCGCGACCCGTACTGGGTGCAGCGCGGCTGGGACCGCACCGGCGAGGTCCGCACCGCCTCGCGGATCGACGTGCCCGCGCCGTTCGCCCGCGTGCCGCCCGGCGACGTGACGGTGGCCGGCACCGCCTGGGCCACCCACCGCGGCATCGCCGCCGTCGAGGTGCGCGTCGACGGCGGGCCCTGGCGGCAGGCCGAACTGGCCGCCGACGCCGGGCCCGACCTGTGGCGCCAGTGGACCCACACCTGGACCGGCGCCGCCCCCGGGACCCACCGCATCGAGGCCCGCGCCACCGACGCCACCGGGGCCGTCCAGCCCGCCACCCGCACACCCCCCTATCCCTCGGGCGCGACGGGCTGGCACAGCGTCGTCGTCACCGTCACCTGACCCCACCTCACGACCTCCCCACCCCTTCGGCATCCGGGATCCGCCCGATGCCCCCTGACAGGAGAATCCGTCCATGAACACGACCGTCCTGGTCCGCAAGCCCTTCGCCGCCGTCCTCGCCGCCGGCCTGCTGGCCGCCTCCCTGAGCGCGTGCAGCAGCAGCAGCAGCGGCGGCGACGCGAAGTCCTCGGACACGGCCAAGAGCACCACCGCGGCCGCCGCACCCCAGGCTTCCAGCGCCCAGGCTTCCGGTGCCCCGGCCGCCGAGCAGGTGACGGCCGGGCAGCCGTTCGGCACCGCGTGCGCGGCCGTCCCCAAGGACGGGGCGGGCAGCTTCACCGGCATGGCCAAGGACCCGGTCGCCACCGCCGCCTCCAACAACCCGCTGCTGTCCACCCTCGTCACCGCCGTCAAGCAGGCCGGCCTGGTGGACACCCTCAACTCCGCGAAGAACATCACCGTCTTCGCCCCCACCAACGACGCCTTCGCCAAGCTCCCGAAGAAGGACCTCGACGCCGTCCTCGCCGACAAGGACAAGCTCACCAAGATCCTCACCTACCACGTCGTCCCCCAGCGCCTGGCTCCCGCGGCACTCGCCGGCGGACACAAGACCCTGGCCGCCGACGACCTCACCGTGACCGGCGCCGCCCCGGACTTCACCGTCAACTCCGCCGCCAAGGTGCTGTGCGGCGACGTCCAGACCGCCAACGCCACCGTCTACATCGTCGACACCGTCCTGATGCCCGCCTCCTGACCCGGCATCAGCCCATGAACCGCGGCCCCCGGCGAACACCCCCCCCCCGGTAGCCGGGGGCCGCACCCCCCACCTCCCCCGCCCGCTTGCCCGCTTGCCCGGCGACCGAATATGTAGACCGACCGACATATTCTTCCCACGTCTCGCAGGCTCGCCCGTGCACAGGAAATCGGACCCGCCGACTTCCTGTGCACGGTGGCATGGCGGCGCTTCTGCCCCCACCAGGGAAATATGTAGACCGACCGGCATATTTCTCCTGCGCCACAGTTCCGGCCGCGGGGGGGGGGGGGGGGGGCGAAGGGTGTGGGGGTGAGAGAGACTCGCACCCCCCCACGCCCCCCCCACACAACCCCCGTTCGACCCAAAAAGGGAGGAAAAAA
>NZ_JBHVWW010000067.1:50858-52468 GCF_042882025.1 Kitasatospora sp. NPDC058243 | reverse complement strand
GTGCTTGTCCTTTCCCCCCCGCAGGGGGGGGGTTTGGGGTCTCGCGCCCTTTCCTTTTTGCCCCTTTTTCCGGCTGCGGGGAGACTTGTCCCTTCCCCCCCCCCCCCCCGCGCCGAACCGCTCCCACTTCCCGGCTCCCCGCCCGCCCACTGTGCGCGCAGCCGAATATGTAGACCGACCGATATATTTTTCCGCTCTCAGGACTCCGTTCGCAGGCCTCGTCGCGCGGCAAGGCCGAGGGTGAGCCGCCCCGCGCAGGAAGTCGGGCAGGCCGACTTCCTGTGCGCACTGCGGGCACGATCGAATCTGTAGACCGGTCGGTATATTCACTCCGGAGCCAGCAGCGCGAGCCTGCGGGCAAGGCTGTACGGCGCACGTGTCGCGGTTCCGCAGGGCGGGGTTCAGCGCAGCAGGTGCTCCAGCTGGTCGAGGGCGGTGGGCAGGTCGCGGGGGCGCAGGGCGCCCGGGGGGCGGCGGGGGCCGGTCCAGCCGGGGCCGGCGGTCAGGACGACGGGACGGGTGCGGGCACCGTGGGGGCCCCAAGCGGTCTCGGCGACACGGCGGGCCAGGGCCCGGTCGGCGGTGCGGGCGACCTGGGACCACAGCAGGACGGCGGGCGGGCCCGTGCGGCGGACCGCCTCCAACAGGGCTTCGGTCGGCAGGGCCGGGCCGAACATCCGAAACGGCAGGCCCCGTTCGGCCAGCCCCGCAGCCAGTGCCTCCAGTGGCAGGGCATGCAGTTCGGCGGGCATGCCCGCGAGCAGGACGGCCGGACCCTGCGGCGGCTCGACCCGGTCGGCGGCGCGGCGCAAAGCGGCGGCGACGTGCCAGGACAGCAGGTGCTCGACCTCGACATAGCGCTCGCCCTCGGCGGCCCACTTGCGGCCGGCGGCGCGCAGGGCGGGCATCATCACCTCGGTCCAGGCGGCGACCGGGCCGAGGGTGTCGACGCTGTGTCGCAGGATCCGGGCGAGCTCGGGGGCGTCGAGGCGAACGGCCGCGCGGGCCAGCCCCCGGCATTCGGGGCGGACGGTGCCGACGGGCAGGGCGTTCCCGCCACCGGGGGCCGGCCCACCGGCAGGCGGCCCCGGCGGCTCGGACGGCCCGGACACCTCGGACGTCTCTGGCGGCCCGGACGGCCCGGCCGGTCCTGGAGCCTCGGCGGCGAGGGCGAGGCGGGCGGCCTCGGCCGGGGTGACGCCGCGGGCGGTCAGGCGGCACATCTCCGCCAGGACGGCAACGTCCCGCGGGCTCCACTGGCGGTGGCGCCCGGGGTCACGCTGGGCGGGACCGATGCCGTAGCGGCGTTCCCAGGAGCGGACGGTGGTCGGGGAAACGCCGAGCATGCGGGCGAGGGCACCGGTGGTCAGGCTGGCCTGGGCCGACGGCCGGCCGGCGGAGGCAGACACGGGGACGGGGACCGGGACGGGCACATGCGTGAGCCTATGCGGGGCGGGCCGGGGCAGCGGGCGTCGCGGATGCGGGGCGGCGCAGCAGGGCTCGCTCCGCGGAAGCCATCGGCGCGCCGCCGACGGACAGAAGAGTTTATCCCTCTGTTGCCCCCACACCACTAGCAGGGGGGGAGGGGTGGGGGGGTTTGCCAGGTTTTG
>NZ_JBHVWW010000067.1:15562-50848 GCF_042882025.1 Kitasatospora sp. NPDC058243 | reverse complement strand
GGGGGGGGGGGGGGGGTGGGGGGGGGGGGGGGAGAAGAAAAGGGCCCCACCCGGAGAAACCCGCCAGCAAAAAAGGGACCTCCCCCCCTTCCCCTCTCTCCCCCCACCACGACCGCAGGTCCGGGGAGAATATGTAGGTCGGTCTACAGATTCGGCAGGCAGGTGCGGGCTCGGGGCTGTGCCGGGTGGGGTGGGGGGTCGGCGAGTTGGGTGCGCAGGCGTAGCAGGGCGTCGCGGATGCGGGTCTTGACGGTGCCGAGGGGGGCGCCGAGGGCTTCGGCGGCCTGGGCTTGGGTGCGGCCGCCGTAGTAGACCAGCAGCAGGCATTCGCGCTGGACGTCGCTGAGGGTGGCCAGGGCGCGGCGGACCCGTTCGCGTTCCCGGCCGCGGTCCAGGTCGCGTTCGACCTGGTCGGCGACCTCGTCGAAGACCGGGGTGTAGGCGCGCAGGGCGGCGGTGCGGTCGCGGTCGGCGGTGGCCTGGGCGGAACGGACCCGGTCGACGGCGCGCCGGTGGGCGAGGGTGAGCATCCAGGGCAGGACCTCGCCGCGTTCGGGGCGGTAGCGCGCCGCCTCCCGCCACACCTGCAGGAACACCTCCTGGGTGACCTCCTCGGCCTGGGCGTGGTCGCGCAGCACCCGCAGCACGAGGCCCAGGACGGTTCCGGCGGTGGCGGCGTACAGCTCCTCGAAGGCCCGCTCGTCGCCGCCGGAAACGCGTGCCGCCAGGGCGCGCAGCCCGGCCTGCCCGCCGTCGCCCGGGGGTTCACTGCCGGGGGGTTCGGTGCCGGGAGTTTTGTCTGCCGGGGGCCGGGTGGCCGGCCGGTCGATCAGTGCGTGCACACTGCGACCGTCTCGGAGCGGCCATCGCCCGGGCTACTCGCATCGTTTGCGCATCGTTGTGCCCGCGCGCCCCCCGGGCTGCCTCGGGTCCCGGCCCGTTCGACCCGTTCGGCCTCGAAGCGTTGTGAGCCGCGTCACTTTCGCGGTGGCGGTGCAGCAGGGCGGCGCCGGGGGCCGTCATGGGGGCGAAGGCGACGGCGGAAGAGTGAGAAGAGTGAAGAGAGCGAGGGCAGCGGGTGAGGCTGCGCAGGGCCAGTCCCGGGATCGACTTCGTCGAGTTCGTACAGCAGCGTTCGGGCGCGCTGTTCCGGACGGCGTACGTGCTCACCGGGGACGCACACACCGCGGAGGACCTCGTCCAGGAGGCGCTGGAACGGTCCTGCCGCAACTGGCGGCGGGTGGCGGCCGCGGAGGCGCCCGAGGCGTACGTGCGCCGGATCCTGGTGAACCTGGTCAACGACCGCTGGCGGCGGCTGAGCCGCTCCGGTGAGCGGCCCGGCGCGGCGCCCGGCGCCGAGCACGCCGACCCGCGCGACGCCTACCGGTCGGTGGAGTTGCGCGCGGAGCTCGTCACGGCGCTGCACACGCTGCCGATGGGGATGCGCACCGTGGTCGTCCTGTACTACCTCCACGACCTGGGGGACCAGGAGATCGCGCAGACGCTGGACATCTCCCCCGGCGCCGTGCGCTCCCAACTCGCCCGCGGCCTCGCGAAACTGCGGTCCGCACTGCCCCGGCAGGACGTCCCGTCCGCGCCGCCGACCTCGCGCGGAGGTGCGTGATGACCCGCTTCCCGTCCCACGATCCCGACCACCCCTCCCCTGGCCCCGGCTCCGCCCCCGACTTCGACCCCGACTTCGACAAGGAACTCCTCGCCGCCATGACCGCATTCGCCGACAACACCCCGGCCCCCGTCATCGACGCCCTCGCCATCCGGCGCACGGTGCGCCGTCGCACCGTGCTCAGCGGCGCGGTGGCGGCGGCCGCGGTGGTCGCCATCGGCACGGGTGCGGCACTGCTCGCGCCGGGTTCGGGTCCGTCGCCCTCCGGCGGCCTGCCCGCGGGCCCCGCGAACGCCTCGGCGCCGATGTCCTCCGGCACGCCCTCCCCCACCGGGTCCGCTCCCGCGCCCGGGCCCTCGATGGCCTTCGGCACCCCCACGCCGCCGCCGATGCAGCCGACCGACGGGGTGCAGGTGAGTGTGCCGCCGGTCGCCAATCTGGCCAAGGACGCGGCCATCAGGGCGCTGGAGACGGCGGAACTGCGCTACGAGGTGCACGAGTTCACCGACTGGAACGTGCCCGCCGGGTCGGTCATCAACTCCGTGCCGCAGGCCGGCCACACCGTACCTGCGCACTCGACGGTCCAGGTGTTCGTCTCCAAGGGCAGGCCGGGCCGATGACCGGCACTGTCGCGTCCAACGCCGCTACGCAAGCTGCGAGTTGACGATATCCTCCGGCCTCCCGCCACACGGGCGGCGAAGCGGCCGGGCAAGGCCGTGCGCAGCAGGGTGGGCGGGCCGTGGACTGGGCCGTGGACTGGGCCGGCCGGGTGAGGAGCGACGCGGTGGCGGCCCCCTGCCCCGGCCCCCTGCTGCGGGCCCCACCTGCGGCGATCTAGGGTGCAGGCATGATCTCCTCACCGATATCCGGCCCCGACCAGGCGATGCAGGTGCTGATGGAGGGCAATGCCCGTTTCGTCGCGGGCAGCCCGGAGCACCCCAACCAGGACGCCGGGCGCAGGGCCGCCCTCGCGCCGGCGCAGCGGCCCTTCGCGGTGCTGTTCGGCTGTTCGGACTCCCGGCTGGCGGCCGAGATCATCTTCGACCGGGGGCTGGGCGACCTGTTCGTGGTGCGGACGGCCGGGCACGTCACCGGGGCGGAGGCGCTGGGCAGCATCGAGTACGGGGTGAGCGTGCTGGAGTGTCCGCTGGTGGTGGTACTGGGGCACGACTCGTGCGGCGCGGTGGGCGCGGCGATCGAGGCGCTGGACCAGGGGCGGCTGCCGGGCGGCTTCGTGCGGGACGTGGTGGAGCGGGTCACCCCGAGCGTGGTGTCGGCCCGGGCCGCGGGCATCGAGGACCCGGACGGGATCGTCGACGAGCACATCCGCCAGACCGTGGACCTGCTGCTGGAGCGTTCCCAGCTGCTGGCCGCCAAGGTGGCCGAGGGCTCGGCGGCCGTCGTGGGCCTGTCCTACCGGCTGCGCGACGGCCAGGCTCGTACGGTGGCCGCTCGCGGTGCGGTCAGCGCCGCGTTCTGACCGTCGGCCCGTACGGGTGCTGAACCGGCCCGTACGGCCGAACCGGCGCGTAGGGCCGGCCAACGTAGGGCCGCCCCGCGTACAGGGCCGTCCGCCGGGGCCGGGAACGCCGTGTCCGATCACCGCCAGCGCCCGCACCCGGGCGGGGGCAGAGTCGGAGGCCGGCAACGGTTTCCCACCCAAGGACGGCATTCCCGTGCACAAGGCCACCGATCTCAAGGTCCTCTACTTCGGCACCCCGGTGGTGCTGATCAGCTCGCGCAACGAGGACGGCGGCGCCAACCTGGCGCCGATGTCCTCGGCGTGGTGGCTGGGGCAGTCCTGCGTGCTGGGCCTCGGCAACACTGCCCAGACGGCCGTCAACCTGCGGCGCGAGGGCGAGTGCGTGCTCAACCTGCCCTCCTCCGGGCAGGTGGACGCCGTCGACGCCCTCGCGCTGCTGACCGCCAACCCGGATGTGACCGAGCGCCGGCGCCAGCAGGGCTACCGCTTCGAGCGGGGCAAGTTCGCCGCCGCCGGGCTCACCGAGCAGCCGTCGGAGCTGGTGCGGGCGCCGCGCGTCGCCGAGTGCCCGGTCCAGTTGGAGTGCCGGTTGGAGGCGGCCACGCCGCTGGCGGGCAACCCGCAGTGCACCGCTTTCGAGGTCACCGTGGTGCGCGCGCACGTGGAGGAGCGCCTGATCGTGCCCGGCACGGACCACTACGTGGACCCGCTCGGCTGGGATCCGCTGATCATGAAGTTCTGCGAGTTCTTCGGCGACGGGCGCCGGCTCGCCCCTTCCCGCCTCGCCGAGGGCTGGCAGATGCCGGGCCGTCTGCCCGCCGGCGTCCGGGCCTGACGCCCCGCCGCAGGTCCGCGAGCCCCCGCCGCCCGCCCGGCCGTCTGGCTTCCCGCCCGGCCGTCCGTCTAGTCGCCCGCCGCGGCGGGCACCAGGTCGTGGAGCAGGAAGTGGAGCTCGGTGTCGTCCGTCGACTCCATCCACAGCCCGTCGGCGTCGAGCACCGAGGCCGCGACCACCCGCGCCTCGGCGACGAGTTCGGGGTGGGAGTCGAAGCCCGGCCGCGGCAGGACGGGGAAGTCGTTGTCCTCGCCGAAGCGCCGTACCTGTTCGATGTCGCCCAGGACGGCGGGCGGCAGCGACTCGTTCGCCCAGGACCACAGCCAGGTCTGCCGGGCGAGGCTGACGCTGCCGATCATCGTGAGCCGGCCGGTGAGGAACACCTCGCTCTTGCGCGACCACTTCCTCCTGCGCGACCAGGTGATCCGCGCGTCGTCCATCGACCAGTGGTACTGCACGTCGCCTGACAGTCCGAAGCGCTCGACCATGAGGGCCTGCCGCGAGCGGGCACGTTCGCGGGCCGCGATCACGACGCCCTCCCACCGGGAGTGGTCGTGCTTCGAGTGGTCGTCCACCGTGCCTCCTCGTACGGAACTGCCGGCAAGATCATCCCATCCGGCCTGCTGCTCCGTCCGGGCCCGTCGGCCCCACCCCGGCGTGATCCGGAAGAGAGCCCCTACGCGCTGGCGCCGCAGGAGTCGCAGATGCGGGTGGCGGGCAGTTGGAGGAAGCAGGAGGGGCAGATCGCCGGGGGGCGGGGCGGGGTGGCGGCGGCCGCCTTGCGGTTGACGGCCGCTTGCAGGCGCGGGGCCAGGGCGGGGGTGCCGCCGTCGGCGGGCAGTTGGGCGCCGAAGTGCCGGTAGCAGGCGAGGCGGGCGGCGGCGGCGTGGTGTTCGCGGTCCATGTCCGCTGCGAGCGGCGGCTGTCCGGCCACGGCCAGTACTTCCTGGTAGCCGACGCCGACCATGCCGTCGGTGGAGTGGACCACCAGTGCGGTCAGCGGCGGGTCCCCGCGGCGGTGTGCCTCGCGCACCACCAGGGCCAGGACTTTGCCGATCCAGGTGCGCTGGTGCACCCGGGTGCGCACGCCGGCCGCCTCCTGGACGGTCTCGGCCAGTTCGGAGTAGGTGATCACCGCGTGGTAGCGGCGGGCCACGTCCACCAGGGCCGGGTAGGCGGCCCTGGTCCAGGCGACCTGGGCCTGGGTGGAGCTGACCGCCGAACCGTCCGCGACCCGCCAGTAGCCGCGCTGTTGCTGTTCCATTCGACCGCCCCTGAAACCTCGTCCGCCGGCCCCCGCCGGGAGCGAGGCTACCCCGCCCTGTGGCGCCCCGGGCCGCCGGGGGCTTGACTTCAAGTGCTGTTGAAGTCGTCGAATAGTCCCGACCGCAGCCGTACGGGCATCGCGGTCGATGCCCCGCCCGTACGGAACGACCCGGGTCCGGGGCCGCCTGCTTCCCGATCGTGCCGCAGGCGGCCCCGGCCCCGTCGTCGTCCGCCGGCCCACCACCCGCCACGGGGCGCAGGCGGGCGTCACCAGCAGAGCCGGGGGCCGGGCGTCACCGGCAGAGCCGCACGGCGGGCTCAGGCCGCCGCTTCGGCGAGGGTGTGGGCGACGAGGGCGTTGGCGTGGCCGTGGCCGAGGCCGTGCTCGGTCTTGAGCCAGGCGACGAGCTCCATGTGCTTGCCGAGCGGGGAGGCCCGGATGAGGTCCTTCCACTCGGCGACGGGTCGGCCGTACTTCTTCTCGATGGACGGGAAGTAGCTGGCGGGGCCCTTGGCGGGGGTGGCGGTCATGGTCGGTACGCCCTTTCGGGAACGGATGCGGTCGCGGTCTACCCAGGTAGGACCGCGACCGCATCGTCAACTCATCGCCCGGCCGAAGTGATCTGCGTCATACTCCGACCTTGCGCTTGGCCCGCCGCCCGGCGACGGGGGCGAGGGCGGGGTCGGCGTTCCAGGCGGCGACGGGGTTGCCGAGCCAGCGGGTGGTGCCGGGGACGTTCTCGCCGCGCATGACCAGGGAGGCGGGGCCGACGGTGGTGCCGGCGCCGAGGGAGGAGTTGAGCAGGACGATGGAGTGCGGGCCGGTGGTGGAGCCGGGGCCGAGGTGGACGGGGCCCAGGCGCATGACCCGGTCGTGGAAGAGGTGGGTCTGCAGGACGGTGCCGCGGTTGACGCTGGCGCCGGCCTCGACGGTGACGAGGTCGCTCTCGGGCAGCCAGTGGGTCTCGCACCACACGCCGCGCCCGATGTGGGCGCCGAGGCTGCGCAGCCAGGCGTTGAGGTAGGGCGTGCCGGTGATGCTGGAGCCGCCGAAGGGCATGGCGAGTTCCTCGACGAAGCTGTCGTAGAGCTCGTTGCGCCACACGAAGGTGGACCACAGGGGGTGTTCGGCGACGCGGAAGCGTCCGACGAGGAGCCACTTGGCGGCGGTGGTGACCAGGCAGGCGATGAGGGCGGCGCCGATGAGGACGAGGCCGGCGGCGGCGAGGGCGCGCGGCAGGCCGTAGTCGTCGCGCAGTTCCTGGAGGGTGGCGAGGACGAGGTCGCCGAGGAGGGCGGCGAGGACGATGGGCAGCAGGCGGCACAGTTCGACGCCGGCGCGGGCCCACATCAGGCGCCGGGGCGGGTTGTAGGTGCGGGCGTCGCCGCCGGCGGCCGCGACGCGCGGCAGGGCGAAGGCGGGGCGGCCGAGCCAGGAGGAGCCTTCGGGGGCGTTGACGGGGGTGTCGGACAGGACGCCGACGAGGGAGTTGTCGGGCAGTCGGCGGCCGGGGCCGACGATGCCGGAGTTGCCGACGAAGGAGCGGCGCCCGACGTGCGAGGGGCCGATGTGCAGCCAGCCGCCGCGCAGTTCGTAGGGGGCGACGAGGGTGTCGTCGGCGAGGAAGGCGCCGTCGTCGACGCGCATCAGGCCGGGCAGGGCGAGGACGGTGGAGGCTTCGACACGGCGGCCGACCTTGGCGCCGAGCAGGCGCAGCCACACCGGGGTGAAGAGGCTGGCGTAGAAGGGGAAGAGGGTGCGCCGGGCGGTGTCGCTGAGCCGGGTGACGGCCCAGGCGCAGTAGGCGACGCGGCCGTGGGCGGGGTGGAAGCCGGGGCGCAGCGGGATGGACAGGAGGCGGACCATGATCGCTATCAGCGTGGCGTGGCACACCAGGGTGAGGGCGGCCAGCGGGATGGTGGCGGGCAGGAGTTGGAGGAGGGCCGCGGTGAGGGTGCGGTCGGTGTCGACCATCGTGAAGACGATGGCGAGGGCGGGGAGGGCGGCGATGATCGGCAGGAGGCCGAAGACGGTCAGGCCGACGCCGTAGGCGAGGTTCCAGAAGCGGGAGCGGGGGGTGGCGGCGGCTGCGGGCCAGGTGGTGCGGGCCTCGGTGGAGGGCCGGGCCGGGGAGCCGTGCCAGTGTTCGCCGGCGGGTACGGCGCCGGTGACGCAGGAGCCGGGGGCGATGTCGGCGCCGGCGCCGATGCGGGCGCCGGGCATGAGGGTGGAGCGGCCGCCGATGCGGGCGCCGTCGCCGATGTCGATGCGGCCGAGGTGGAGGGTGTCGCCGTCGAGCCACCAGCCGGCGATGTCGGCTTCGGGTTCGACGGTGGCGCCGGCGCCGATGCGGGCGAGGCCGGTGACGGGGGGCAGGGTGTGCAGGAGGACGCCGGTGCCGATGCGGCAGCCGAGCGCGCGGGCGTAGCGGCGGGCCCAGGGGGTGCCGGCGAGGGCGCCGACGCCGAAGAGGGTGACGGCGCGTTCGGCGGCCCACAGTCGCAGGTGGGCCTGGCCGCCGCGGGGGTGGCTGCCGGGGCGCAGGCCGGCGGTGAGCAGGCGGGCGCTGCCGGCGGCGAGGAGGGTGCGGCCGGGGGCGCTGTAGAAGAGGAGGAGGCCGGCGGCGACGGGCCACCAGGAGCTGTGCGGGGCCCAGCTGAGTTGGCTGCCGATGAGGTTGTCGAAGGCGGTGAGGGCGAGGATCCAGCGCAGTCCGGAGATGCCGAAGACGCCGAGCAGGATGAGGGTCTGCCACAGGCCGGCGCTGGCGGGGGTGCGGCGCACGGTGCGGACGGGGGCGGGGGTGGGGGTGTGTGCGGCGCCGCCGGTATGAGGGGGGCCGGCGAGGTTGTCGAGGTAGTCGGCGAGGTCGCCGAGAACGGGGTGGGCGTAGAGGTCGGCGACGGAGACGCCGGGGTGGCGGGTGCGCAGTTCGGAGACGAGGCGGGCGGCGGTGAGGCTGGAGCCGCCGAGGGCGAAGAAGTCGTCGCCGTGGCCGGGGGCCGTGCCGAGCATGCTCTCCCAGCGGCCGGCGAGCCAGCCGGCGGTGCCGTCCAGAGGGGCGGCGGTGCCGGGGGTGGCGGTGCCGGTGGTGGCGAGCGGCCAGGGCAGGGCGTTGCGGTCGACCTTGCCGGAGGTGCGGGTGGGCAGGGAGTCGACGAGGGCGAGGACGGGCACGAGCGGGGCGGGCAGGCGTCCGAGCAGGTGCTGGCGGGCGGCGGTGAGGTCGGGGGTGGTGCCGGGCTGGGCGACGAGGTAGCCGACCAGCAGGTCGGCGCCGGCGGGGCTCTTGCGGACGGCAGCGGCCGCGGCGCGGATGCCGGGCAGGGCCTGGAGGGCGGCGTCGATCTCGCCGAGTTCGATGCGCCGGCCGCCGAGTTTGATCTGGTCGTCGGCGCGGCCGACGAAGACGAGGCCTTCGGGGTCGTTGCGCACGAGGTCGCCGCTGCGGTAGACGCGCGGGGAGGCGAGGGCGGGGTGGGCGCTGAACTTCTCGGCGTCCTTGGCGGGGTCGAGGTAGCGGGCGGTGCCGATGCCGGTGATGAGGAGTTCGCCGGTCTCGTACCAGGGGACGGGGTGGCCGGCGGCGTCGACGACGGCGATCTCCCAGCCGTCCAGGGGGGTGCCGATGCGTACGGGCTGGCCGGGGAGCATGCGGGCGGCGGTGGCGACGACGGTGGTCTCGGTGGGGCCGTAGGTGTTCCAGAACTCGCGGCCGGGGGTGGCGAGGCGCTCGACGAGTTCGGCGGGGCAGGCCTCGCCGCCGACGATGATCAGGCGCACGGCGTCCAGGCACTCCTGCGGCCACAGGGCGAGCAGGGTGGGGACGGTGGAGATGGCGGTGATGCGGCGTTCGACGAGCCAGGGGCCGAGGTCGGTGCCGGCCTTGACGAGGGAGCGGGGGGCGGGCACCAGGCAGGCGCCGTGGCGCCAGGCCAGCCACATCTCCTCGCAGGAGGCGTCGAAGGCCACCGACAGGCCGGCCAGGACGCGGTCGCCGGGGCCGAGCGGCTGCTGCCGCAGGAAGAGGCGGGCCTCGGCGTCGACGAAGGCGGCCGCGGAGCGGTGGGTGACGGCGACGCCCTTGGGGCGGCCGGTGGTGCCGGAGGTGAAGATGATCCACGCGTCGTCGGCGGGGGTGGGCCAGGCGGGGTTGCCGCGGGGCCCGGCCCCGGAGCCGGGGGCGAGCCGGCGTTCGGCGCCGAGGACGGCGCACACCTGGGCGTCCTGCCAGATCATGTCGGCGCGCTCGTCGGGGTCGTCGGCGTCGACGGGCACGTAGGCGGCGCCGCAGCGCAGCACGGCCAGGATGGCGACGTACAGGTCGGCGGTGCCGGAGGGGATGCGCACGCCGACCCGGTCCCCGGCGCCGATGCCGTGCCCGGCGAGGACGCCGGCGAGGGTGTCGACCTCGTGCATGAGGGCGCGGTAGTCGAGTACGGCGGTGCCGGTGTCCAGCGCGGGTGCGTGCGGGTGGGCGTCGGCGGTGGCGGTGACGATGTCGAGCAGGCTGCGGGGGTGCGCGGGCCGGACGGCCGGCCAACCGGCGGCGTGAGCGGGCCCGGGACGGTTCAGCGTTCCCGGGCCTGCCATGTCCTGGCGTGCGTCCATAAGGAGTGTCCTCGGCTGGGAGTAGTCATTAAGGATGAATGCGGGGAGTCACCTTGCGTGGTGCCTCACTCACCATGACTCCACTGGGAGCCCGCTGGATGCCGTGGAGGTGGAGTCAAAGGAACTTTTCATTTTCGGCGACATATGGGGGCATCAGGGAACGATTCGAAAGTCATTTCGGGGTTTTTCGATCGCTTTCGGTGGCGAAGGGTAATCGCCGGAGGCAGGAGGCATATGACGGGAAGGCGAAGAGTGGTCTACGCCATAGCGGCGGGGACACTACCGGTAGTGAAAGCGGACCCACCAAATCTGGAGGTTTAGCGATGATGGTGGCCGGATCCCGCCGGTGGCCCGCCGGGGGTGGGGGCGGCCTCGGGGACGGCGCGTCCGGCAGTGCGGAGGGCGGCGCGGAGGGCGGCGTGCGGCTCGTCTGGTACGCGGCGTACGGGTCGAACCTGCACGCCGCCCGGCTCGCCTGCTACCTGCGCGGCGGCCGCCCCGACGGCGGCGCGCACACCTACCCCGGCTGCCGCGACCACCACCCGCCGCGCCGGGACGTGGCCACGACCCTGCCCGGCACGCTGTACTTCGCGCGGGAGTCGGCGGTGTGGGGCGGCGGCAGCGGCTTCTACGATCCGGACGCACCGGGCGAACTCCCCTGCCGCGCCTACTTGATGACGGTCAGTCAGTTCAGCGACATCGCCGCCCAGGAGATGCGCCGCTCCCCCGACACCGACCTCGACCTCACTCGCACCCTCACGCACGGACGCGACCGGCTCGGGCCCGGCCGGTACGAGACGCTGGTACACGCGGGCGAGTTGGACGGGCACCCACTGCTGACCTTCACCGCCCCCGAAGGCCTGGCCGGCGCCGCACTCAATCCACCCTCGGCGCCCTATCTGCGCACCCTGGCCGCAGGCCTGGCCGAGTCCCACGGCTGGAACGCGCGCCACTGCGCCGACTACCTGGCCTCCCGCCCGGGCGCCGCCGGGCACTGGAACCCGGCGGACGTCCTGGCCGCACTGGGCGGTGGTCTGGACCTTTAGGTGTTGTTCACCCCGTGGTGACCGTACGGTGACAACTGCGCGGGTTCCGGCCACATCAGGCAAAGGAAACGCCAGGCCACCGCACGGACGGCCCGGCGCTTCCCGCCGGCGGGTGGCGGCGGCCGGCGGCGGCCACCCGGCGGCTTCGTCAAAGGCGGTTTTAAGATCACGCCCTTCAGCTTGAGCGTTGGCCGTGCAGGAGGAGGGGGACGGCGCGGTTGGCGAGCGCTTCGGCAGCGCGGGCGGCCTGAGCGGGGGCCATGACGTCCGGGAGTTCGTGGGCGGGGACGAAGCGGGCGCCGAACAGGCCGCTGCGGTGCCGGGGCGGGACGGTGAGGCGGGTGTCGTCGCGCACGGTGCCGCCGTCGAAGACCAGGTTGAGGCGTTCCAGGTAACGGTCGGCGGGGGTGAAGTCGACAGCCAGGACGTCGGCGAGACGCAGGTTGAGGCCGGTCTCGGCGAGGAGGCGGCGGGCGGCGGCGAGGTTGGGGGGCTCGTTGGGTTGGGCGGCGCCGCCGGGCAGGATCATCCCGTCCATGTAGTCCGGGTCGACGAGCAGGACGTCGCCGCGCGGGTTGCGGACGAGGGCGAGGCAGCCGAGCCGGCACACGGGCGGCTTGGCGAGAAGGCGGGGGTCGCGCATCGGGGGTTCACTTCCTGAGGGCGGCAAGGAGTACGAGGGAGAAGCCCGCCCACCACAGCAGGTGGACCAGGAGTTCAGCCGTCACGCGTGAGGCGCTCGTAACGCAGGCCCTTGCGCAACAGGTCGACCACCCGCAGGAGTTCGGACGGACGGGCGCAGCCCAAGCTGACGAGGTAGCAGCCCGTCCTGCGGCCGTGCTCCCAATCCACCTCGATGGACGGCAGCTTCACCCCGGCCAGGGCGAGGACAGTGGTCAGGTCGTCGACGACGTCGGCCGCCTGGCGTCGCTGGTCTGCCGTGGCGCGGTTGAGGACGGATCCCATCACGCCCCCACCTGCCGCCGAACCTCGAACCCCCGCCAGGCGCTGTAGGCGGCGGAGAACGAGGAGAAGGAGGCCAGCTCACCCGAGGTGCCGCTGCGCAGCCACTCCCCCGTCGTCTCGTTCCGCACCCGGTAACACCGGCCCTCCGGGTCCCACCGCACCCCGTAGCCGTGCAGCCGGGGCACTTGGACATCACCCATGGGAGTAACCTTCCGCTGTCGATCCTTCACGTTCTGTGTGGGAAAGACTTGCGGAACGACCCCCTCCTAGGGAAGCATCTGAAGTCGCCAGTTCAGCATGGTTCAGTTGGGAAGCATCATGAACCGTAAGAAGCTTGATCCTGCGTCATCTCCCTACGCGACCCTCGGGATTCAGCTCCGCCGTTCACGCGAGGCACGCGGCCTGACCCAGACGGAACTCGGAGAGGCCATCGCCTACTCCGGCGCCTACATCTCCAGCATCGAGCGCGGCATCCGCGCGCCGAGCCGCCGATTCGTCGATCTCGTGGACGAGCACCTCGCCACCGGCGGCACGCTCGGCCTGATGCTCGACCAGCTCGAACACAGCATCCTGATAGAGGGTTTCCCTGAGTACGCCGACAAGGAAGCCGAGGCGACCACCATCCGGCTCTTCCAGATCGGGGTCATCTCAGGGCTGCTGCAGACTCCCGAGTATGCGGCAGCCTATGAACAGGCACCGGTCACGCGCGGGACCGTCACTCAGCAGCAGGCCGACGAGCGCATGCGGTTCCTCCTCACCCGACAGGAACGGATCAACCGACCGTCTCCGCCATACGTCCAGGCCGTACTCGACGAGTGGAGCCTGCGACGGCCAATCGGCGGACCAGCGGTGATGGTGAGCCAGCTGGCCCACCTGGAGGAGTTGGCCGGTCTACCGAACATGACCATCCAGGTAGCTCCGCTCGGTCTCGGAGAGCACCGGCCGTTCGCACACCCGGTGACGCTTCTGACGATGCCGAATCGTTCGCTGCTCGGCTATTCGGAGAGCCACCTGCGCGGCCATCTGGAGCGCGACGCCGAAACCCTCGCAGGCTGGGCCAGGGAGTACGATCGGCTGCAAGCCGAGGCACTGCCTCTGGCCCCGTCGCTTGAGCTGATCCGCGCAGTACGGAAGGAACTTGAAAGTGCACCTTGACCTATCCGGCGCTCGCTGGCGCAAGAGCACGTTCAGCGGCCAAGGCGGCGAATGCATCGAGGTAGCGGACGGCTTCCCCGGTATCGTCCCGGTCCGCGACTCCAAGGACCCCGACGGCCAAGCCCTCGCCTTCCCCGCCGATGCCTGGCAGGCCTTCGTCACCGCCGTCGGCGCCGGCGAGTTCGACGCCAACTAGGCCTACCTGACGCCAGAGTGGGAAGTCATCCCCACCGACTTCCCACTCCACCCACAGGAGGCAACCGCGATGGCAACCACCTGGCGCAAGAGTTCACACAGTGGCCAGGGCGGCCAGTGCATCGAGGTCGCCGACGGCTTCAGTGGCGTGCAGCCCGTGCGCGATTCCAAGGACCCCGACGGGCCCGTCCTCTGCTTCCCCTCCCCCGCCTGGCAGGCCTTCGTCACCGCCACCCGCACCGGCGAGTTCGACGACCGGTAGACCCCGCCTCTCGGCGAAGTGACCCGTGGCCTGCGGAGGAGGAAGCCGACTGCGGCGAGGACCCGGCCGTTCTCCGGCCGGATCCACGCGGCCTTCTCGATCGGCTCGGGCATCGTGTGCGCCCTCGTCAGGCCGCGACGGGCGCGCCGGCGACGCGGCGTTCGCCGCCGTTGCGCTCGCGCCACGCCCGGTAGACGTCGATGGCCGCGTCGCTGGGCCGGTAGCGCATCGGCAGCCGTCGCTCGTCCCAGTTCTTGGCGAACTCGGTGTAGAAGGTGGCGAGTTCGAAGTACTTGCGGTCGTCGACGTAGTGCGGTTCGTAGTCGTCGCGGGTGGTGAGGAAGACGACCTCGTCAGGACTGCAGTAATACAGCGAGCCCAGGCACATCGGGCAGGGGTGGGCGAGGACGTAGATGGTGGTGCCGGTCAGGTGCTCGGTGCCGAGCCTCGTGCAGGCGTCGCGGATGGCGAGGATCTCGGCGTGCGCGGTGGGGTCGCCGGTCTGGGCGACCTTGTTCGCACTCTCGGCGAGGATCTCGCCGTCCTTGACGATGACGGTGGCGAACGGGCGCCCGCCTTCGGCGACGTTGCGACGGGCGAGGTCGATGGTGTGCTGGGCGAAGTCCACGGTGGCGGTTCCTTGCTGGTCAGGGGCGGGACGGCGGGCCGGGGGGACCTGTCGGTCCGCCCCGGCCCGCCCGGGGGTCAGAACGGCTTGGTGGGCAGGTACTTGCCGTCCAGGGTGATGACGGCGCGGTGGCCGCCCTCGGGGTCCTCGACGGTCTTGACGTCGAGCTTGAAGTTGATGGCGCTGATGATGCCGTCGCCGAGCTGCTCGTGGACCAGGGCCTTGAGGGTGGTGCCGTAGACCTGGAGCATCTCGTAGAAGCGGTAGATGGTCGGGTCGGTGGGGATGCCGCCGGGGATGCTGCCGCGCAGCGGGATGGTCTGGAGCAGCCGGGCCGCGTCCTCGTCCAGGCCCAGGAGTTCGGTGACGGCCTTGGCCGCGTCGGCGGGCAGGGCGTGCTGGCCGAGCAGGGCGGCGGTGACGAAGGCGACGGACAGGCCGGTCGTGTCGGCGAGCTCCTGCCAGGTGAGGTCCTTGCGGATCTTGGCGTCGACGACCTCCAGGGCGAGCTGCTGACGGGCGGTCTGGTCGAACTGCGCGTGCACCATGGGGTGAGCCTTTCGGGGATGGGTCCGGGGCGGGTGCCCGGACCTGGTCTGGGGGTGGTGGGAGGGAGTGGTCGGAGGGGACGCGGTGGTCAGCCTGCCAGGGCGACGAACCGTCCGCTGTCGGTGTCGAGCGTCTCGGCGGAGCCGGATCCGATGTCGTAGACCCAACCGTGCAGGGTCAACCTGCCCTGCACCAGGGCCTTGGCCACCGACGGGTGGGTCTTCAGGTTGGCCAGCTGGGCGAGGACGTTGTCCTTCACCAGGGCGGCGACCCGCTCCGCGCCGGCCGGGTGCCCGCCCGCGTCGGTGCGGGCCTTGGCGACGTCCGCGTGGTGCAGCCAGGTGGCGACGGCGGGCAGGCCGGTGAGGTCGCCGCCGGAGGCGAGGGCGGTCATCGCGCCGCACGCGGAGTGCCCGCAGACGATCACGTCCGTGACCCCGAGCACGCCGACCGCGTACTCGATGCTCGCCGCGACACCGTCCGCGCCCCGGGTGTACGGGGGCACGAGGTTGCCGGCGGTGCGGATGACGAACAGCTCGCCCGGATCGGTCTGGGTGATCAGCTCCGGCACGACCCGGGCGTCCGAGCAGCCGATGAACAGCGCGGTCGGCTGATGGGTGGTGGCGAGCCTCTTGAACAGTGCCGCCCGGGTCGGGAACACGTCCCGGCTGAACCGCTGGAAACCCTGCGCCATCTCGTTCATGAGGTCACTCCTTCTTCGACGACCGTTGGTGCCTGCCGATGACCTCAACGATGCATGACCTGGCCCTATAGCGTCCAAGACGTGGTAACCATCATTGCCATCAGTACTGCCTATAGTTGGCTCATGGAACTGCGCCACCTCCGGTACCTGCTCGCCGTGGCCGAGCACGCCAACTTCACCCGCGCCGCCGAAGCCCTGCACGTCTCGCAGCCGACCCTCTCGCAGCAGATCAAGCAGCTGGAGGGCTCTCTGCACGTGCAGCTCCTCGACCGCTCCGGGCGCACCGTGCGCCTCACCGACGCCGGCCAGGCCTACGCCCACTACGCGCGCCGGGCCCTGCGCGACCTCGCGGCGGCCGAGCGCGCGGTGCGGGACGTCAAGGACCTCTCACGCGGCACCCTGCGCCTGGCCGTGACCCCGACCTTCACCGCCTACCTGACCGGGCCCCTCATCGGGGACTTCCACGCGCGCCACCCCGGGATCAGCCTGGACGTCCGCGAGATGGCACAGGAACGCATCGAGTCCGAGCTGGCCGCCGACCAGCTCGACCTCGGCATCGCCTTCGGCGGAGCGCACCTGCCGGCCGTCACCGCCACCACCCTGTTCACCGAGCACCTCGGCCTCGTCGTCGCCTCCGACCACCCGTACGCGGCCCACTCGGGCCCGCTCCCGGTCCGCGAGCTGGGCGACCAGCAACTCGCCCTGCTCAGCGGTGACTTCGCGACCCGGCAGCACATCGACCGGTTCCTCTCCGACCACCGGGTCCGGTCGCGGATCGCCATCGAGGCCAATTCCGTCAGCGCGCTCGTCGCGATCGTCCAACGCACCGGCCTCGCCACCGTGCTACCCGACGCCACCACCCGCGAACACCCCCACCTGCGCTCCGTCCCGGTCGACCCGCCGCTCCCCTCGCGCGCCGTCGCCCTGCTCCGCCGGGACACCGCCTACCAGAGCGCCGCCGCCCGCTCCTTCAGCGACCTCGCCCGGCACCGCGCCCACACCTTCGACCACACCCCCGACGGCCCGGCCTGAAGCGGGCCCGCCCGTCCGCGCCCTGCGGACCGGCGGGCCCGGTCACGCACTCAGGACGAACCCTCACCACGGATCAGCCGCAGCGCCGGCCCCGCACGCCCGGCCCCTCGCCCGGCCCTGCGCCGCTCGGCTTCCCGCTCGGCCTCCTGTTCGGCCACCAGGTCCGCCGACACGCGGGCGCCCAACGCCCGCAGCTCGGCCTTGCGCTCCTCGTCGGCCTCCTCGTCGCCCGGGTAGGCGGCCACGTACTTGACGCCGTGCTCGTCCTCCCAGGCATAGCTGCGGTACTGCGTCGCCTCGTCCGCCACAGGGAACCTCCGCTCCTCGTCTTCGGGGTGACCCACCGTAGGCGACCGACCTGCACCGGAAAAGGAGCCGTGACGCCCGCACCTCACATCCCGTCACGCGGCTGACGGGCCGCTTGCCGCCCTCAGGCCCCGGGCCACGTCCCCCTCACGGGCCGTTCGTCGCCGACGGCCGTTCCCCCGATCGAGGGAAGCGGCGCCCGTCCGTGCGCTCGTCGGGGGCCGAACCGAGACACTGAGGCCATGAGGATCTGGAACGGACCCGTCCTGGGCGTGGTGGCACTGGCCGCCGCCGCGATGCCGAGCCTGCTCACCACGGTGCCGGCGCAGGCACAGGCCGCCGGCCTGGCGGTGGCCGCCCACTCCGCCGAGCGCACGTCCCGGCGCGACGTCTACGTGCCGCGCATTCTCTCCCCTCGGGCGGGGGCGCTCTGGCGGGTCGGCGAGCGGGTCGAAGTCACCTGGGACGTCTCGGATCCGCCGGCGCAGATCACCAACCGCACGGGGTCCATCACCTTGCGCGCAGGCGGCGTCACCCTCCTCGACCGCGTCCTCGCCAGTGACTTCGACATCCTGCTGGGACGGATGGAGGTGACCGTGCCGGACGTCCCCCCTGGAGACGACTACCGGGTCGTCCTGTCCGGTGATTCCGGCAACTGGTCCGAGCCCTTCACGATCACGTCGGACGGCCGGGCCGCCCCACCGCCGGGTGCGCCGACTACTCGGCGTCGGTGAAACTGACCGAACCGATGCCGCTTCGGGTGCTCGAACCACCCGACCTGATGGTCCCGATCTCGTCCTGGCAACCGGCGCCGAGGAAGACGGCCACCTCCGCGTCGGTGTCGTTGTACAGCTCGGCGACACGGCGGCCGAGGTCGTAGCACCGGTCACCCTCGGGGTTCTCCAGCGTGTGCTCCTGGTTGTTGCTGATGTAGGTGAAAGTCCCCTCCGCGGCTTGGGCGTTGGCCGGGACCGCGATGCACAGAACCGCAGCGGCACCGACGGTGACCAGCGTCCTTCCGAGGCTCTTCACGGACTCGTCTCCTTTGAACGGCGGGCTTCCTCAGCGCTGCCAGTGTGGCCGTTCGGACACGCGAGGACGCGGGACGTCACCCGAATGGACCTTCGACGGCGTTTCCCCGCCCCCCGAAGAGCGGTGTCGGGCGATAGGAGGGTGCGCACCCCGAGCCGCCGCCACCGGCCAACTTCTTTGTGTCATCTGCCAGTACGGCGGCCCGGCGGGGCGGAGGAGACTTTCCGCCACGGCCGCGACCCGGCGGGCGACACACAGGAGGGGCGGCACGTGGGCGTGCAGCAGTACGACGGGATCGGCGAGGCGTTCGAGGGGTTCAAGTCCCTGCCCTTGATCCGCTACGGGGAGGTGCCGAGCTTCCTGGGCCTGGTCGGGGACGTGGCCGGCCGGTCGGTCCTCGACCTGGCGTGCGGCACCGGCTTCTACAGCAGGGAGTTCAAGCGGCGCGGCGCCACCGACGTCCTCGGCGTCGACATCTCCACCGAGATGGTCGCCGCCGCGCGCACGATCGAGCGGCGCGACCCGCTGGGAGTGCGCTACGAGGTCGGCGACGTGGCCGAACTACGGCCCCTCGAGCGGAAGTTCGACATCGCACTGGGAGTTCAGTGCCTCAACTACGCCGAGGACGTCGCGGCGATGGAGCGGATGTGCCGCAACATCCACCGGAGCCTGGTACCGGGCGGGGAGTTCTTCGTGCTCGCCCAGAAACCCGACTACCGCTTCGACTGCCCCTCCCTGGACAAGTACGGGTTCCGCTGCGAGCCGACCGGCGAGGAGATCGAGACGGGCCCGCAGGTGCGGATCACCGCCCTCCTCGACCCGCAGCCGATCAGCATCGTGGGCGCGGCCCCGCGCCGCGAGGTCTACGAGGAGTGCCTGCGGGCGGCCGGGTTCGGCGACGCCGAGTGGGTCCCGCTGCAGGTGTCCGAAGCCGGCCTGCGCGAGTTCGGCGAGGACTTCTGGGCGGACCTCCTCGCCAGCCCGCCACTGGAACTGCTGCGCTGCCGCGCCTGACCGGCCCGGAGCGGCCGGCCCGGCCCGGGTGTCAGAGATCCGGCCACCTCTTCCACCGGCCCGTCAGGGCGATGTCGGCCTCCTTGAACGCGGCCTTCCACGCACCGCCCTCGCGCACCATCGCGTAGCGGGCCTCGCCGCCGATCAGCCCTTCCGGTACGTACACCCAGCACCTGACCGGCGACTCCTGTTCGACACGCAGGATCGGCGCCTCGAACTCCGGCGGCGTGCCGAAGCACAGCAGGTCGTAGCGCGACTGGTGCCGGGCCAGCGCCCTGGCCGCCAGATGCCTGGCGAACACCTCCTTCACCGCCGCCAGTTGCTCGCCGCCCGTGGTGTCGTGCCGGCAGGAGGCCATCCACTCCTCCCACCGGCGCATCTCGTCGAAGAAGTCCTGCGCGGCCGCTCGGGCGCCTGCCGCACCCTGACCGCCCTGGCCGCCCTGCCGCTCCTCCGGTGGCATCGCCGCGCCTCAGCTCCAGTCGAAGGTCAACAGGGCCAGCCGGTCGACGGGTTCGAAGAACAGCATGATCCAGTCGGCGCCGCTGCTGCGGTAGTGCCAGCCGGGCACCGCCGCCACGAACTCGAAGCGGCGGCCGGACGGGCCGACCGGCCAGGTGCGGTCGCCGTCGTAGTCGAGCGGGAACACATCGGTCTCGATCCAGTTGCCGGCGGAGTCGGCGTAGCCGCCGAGCTGGTCCAGGAGCGCCATCTCGCCGGTACTGCCGGGGTACGGCAGGCCGTCGTCGCCGAGGTGGACGAGCCGGCCCTCGCGGCGGAAGCTGTCGCGGTGCGCCCGGTAACTGCGCTCCTGGCGTTCGCAGTGCTCGGCGAGGTCGGCGTGGAACCCCGGCCAGGGGTCGGGGACTTCGCCCGGGCCCGCCGCCCGGGCGAAGTAGCGCAGGTCGCCGGCCAGGCGGAAGCGGTCGCCCTCCAGCGTGAAGCCGAGCCAGTTGGACGCCTGGAGCCCCGTGTGGAAGGCCGAGGTGTGGTCGCCGATGCAGCCCTCCGACGGCTCCAGCGGGCTCAGCAGGTGGATCCACCCGTGCCAGGCCGGGTTGA
This sequence comes from Kitasatospora sp. NPDC058243, assembly GCF_042882025.1. Lineage (NCBI taxonomy): Bacteria > Bacillati > Actinomycetota > Actinomycetes > Kitasatosporales > Streptomycetaceae > Kitasatospora > Kitasatospora sp. NPDC058243. The sequence continues at coordinate 31,078 of NZ_JBHVWW010000067.1, read as the reverse complement.
CCTGGGCCAGGTCGATCGATACCAGCGGGTGCAGGTGCCGGGCCAACTCGGCCTGGTCGGCGACGAAGACGTCCGCCGGATCGGGGTAGATCCGCAGGGCCGCCCCGGCCGTCATGACGTCCTCCCGCACGGGAGTGTCTTCCACGGACATCCGGACCTCCTACGGTGACCACGCATCGACGGCCGGTCGGCTGACGATCAGCCCCTTCCTACCAGGTGGCTCTGACAGGAGCCCTGGCACCGCCCGATGACTGATGACTGTCGGTGGCCGGTGCTACGTTCCGGTCCTCGACTCGATCACTCGACACGACGAAGGGGGCTTCCCGATGCAGCAGCTGTGGGCGCGGATCGAGGCCGCGCTGGAACGGATCGCCCCGGAGGTGGCGGCCGCGATGCCGCCCGGCGCCACCGACGGGCAGATCCGGGCGGCGGAGGCCGCGATGGGGGTGGAACTCCCGCCGGACGTCCGGGAGTCCTACCGCTGCCACGACGGCCTGCCGGGGGTCCTGATCGGTTTACACACCGCGCTCCACCCGCTCGACGCGATGGTGGACGACTGGCGCGAACGGTCCGCCGACGCCGGGGACCCGCCCTGGGACGAGCGGGCGGAGGACGGCGTGATCCGCCGGGACGTCGCCTGGTCCGCCGGATGGATCCCCTTCATCTCCATCGGCAACGGCGACGTGATCTGCATCGACCTGGACCCGCCCGCCCCGCAGCGCCGCGGCCAGATCATCGACTGGTCGCACGAGAGCTGGCGGGCCTGCTACGAGGCCGCCGGCCTGCGGGAGTTCCTGGAGGCCTTCGCCGCCGACCTGGAAGCCGACCGCTACCGGGCCGACGGGACGCGCCGCGCCTGGGACGGTAGCGGGCTGCCGCTGGTGATGCTGAAGGACTGAGCGTCAGCGCGCCCCGCTCCCCCCGTTCGCCGGATCGGGGCTGCACAGCCAGCCGTTGACGGCGAAGCGGCTGTCCTCGGCCTGCCGGCTCGGACAGCTCACCGGGCGCACCTCGTGCCAGGCGGTGGGGCGGAAGAACACGATGCTGTCGTGCTCGGGCTCCCAGTCCCGCCAGGTGCGCTTCTCCCACTCCCCCGTCGTCCCGCCGTACAGCGGCAGGGCGGCGTCGAACACGCGCAGTTCGCCGCCGCCGAACGGCCGGGGCGTGCCGTGCAGGTAGTAGACGAAGGTGAGCAGGCGCCGGGGGGAGAACTCGGCGCTGGTGTCCTGGTGCGGCCGGTAGAAGTCGCCGTCGTTGTGCACGTTGAGGGTGTAGTCGGGCTCGGTGTCGCGGCAGGAGACGCCCAGGGTGTGCTCGACCGCCTCCAGCACCTCGTCGATGGCCGCCAGCAGTTCGGGCGCGGCGAACTCCCGGCACGAGCGGGAGCGGCGGAAGTCGGGGGCCAGTTCCCGGTCCCCGATCAGGGAGGGCTGCAACGCCTCACCTGCGGAGGCGACGGCGACGGCGCGTGCCAGCAGGGCGCCGGCCGTCCGCTCGCCCAGGAGCCCGGTGATGCGGCAGACCGTCACTGGGAGCCGCCAGATCGCGTCCGTGCTCACCGGCGACGGCTGCTCCGTCACGGTGTCCCGATCCGTCGCAGTACCCCGCTCCGTCGCGGTGTCCGGCCCTGTCATGGTGTCCCGCCCTCTCGTCGTCATGCGGCCTCGGACGCGCTCACGCCCGGGGCCGCATCGGCCGGTGCCGCACCCGCGCCCCTACCGGCTCCAGTCCACCGGGACCACGTCCTGCTTGAGCCCGCGGTCGCTGCACACGGCACACGGGCTGCCCGGGACGCCGGGGCCCTGGTCAGTGCCGATGGTGATGGCCCCGTGCGCGCCGGCCGGGGCGTGGACGCCGTCGCCGACCATCGCGGCCTCGTAGCCGCCCAGCAGTTCCTGCAAGGTGCCGGGGCCCAGGTTCTCGGGGGCGGTGATCGCGGCGATGCCGTCGTAGTCGGTGTAGGCCGCGCCCAGCGTCCGGCCGCCCACGGTGGCGAACACGATCCGGGCACCGCGGATGGGCTCCCCGGTCACCGCGTCGGAGGCCATCGCGTGGATGTTCTCCAGCTGCATCTGGGTGACGTTCAGGCTCGCCTGGCTGGTCGTGAGCCTGGTCGGCTTGAGGCTGGGGCACTCCGCCGCCCCGCTGCACGACGGGGCCGACGAGGCGGCCGCGGACGCGGTGACCGCGCTCCCCGCACCCAGCGAGGCCAAGGCCGCGGCCATCACCGCGACGGTCTTGCGACCAACAGAGCTCATGATCCACTCCCGTGGGAACCGCCCGCGCGTGCTCCGCTCCGACGCCCGAGGGCCACGAGGGCCGGGCGCGCGCGGCACGCGACGGGTGCCGCCCCCCATCGGACGACACGGCCGAGCGTAGCCACCGCCCGTCCGGCCCAACCAGCCGACGACCACGAGTTCGCAAGATCTGATGAACAGTCAACATCGTGGTGACGGCGTTAATCGGGGTGCAGCGGCCGACGACGCTGACCTCTCAGTGGCGCGGCGGGTGGGTGGGCGCCGTCCAGGACGCGTGGGCGTTGAACGTCAGGCCCGCCCGGTCCGAGGGGGGCGTGTGGTCCGGGTCGTTGCGGACGACCTCGATGCGGTGGCTCTCGACGTACAGCGCGGTGAGGTGCAGGCCCGGCGCGGGGGCGCGGACCTCCTGCCGTTCCCGGGTCATGGCGGTGACGAAACGCGTGCTGTCGTAGCCGAGTTCGCGGCTGAGGGACGCGGCCGCCCTGGCGCCGCGGCCCTCGATCTCGACGCCCGCCTCGAACCCCACGGACAGGCCGACGGCTTCGCGGCAGGCCTGCGACTGCGCCTCGTCCACCCCCCACGGGACGGTGGCGCCGACCGTGCCCGGGCCCGGGTCCTCCCGCAGGTCGGTGACCGCGACCCGGGTGTAGAACCGCTGGCGCCGCACCGTGTACGTCGGCGAGTTGCGCAGGATCCACTCCGTGGACGCGCCCCGGTCGAGGACGGCGGTGCACGGGAGGACCACCTCCCGGTCGACGACGGGCTCGGTCCGCTCGGGCGCGTCGCCTCCGTCCGTGACGGCCGGGCCCTTCGCCGTCCCCTGCCGGACCTGCCGCATCGGCACGTCCAGCACGTGGACGTCGCCGGGGTCCTCCCCCTCGTAGTCGCCGTCGAAGTAGGAGATCCAGGTCGCGATGCCGGGGGTCAGCAGGCAGCCCGTGCCGCCGGGGATCGTCTCGGGGCGGACGGTCTCGGGGATCTCCAGCCCGCCGCGCCCGCGCCAGGCGCCGACGGCCACGTAGGGGCGTCCGCCGATCTCCTCCTTCACGCAGCGCAGGTCGCCCTGGGCGACGAAGGCCGCGCCGCCGAGGTCGCGCAGGACGTCACGGGGCCCGTGGACCGTGTCCGAGGACCACAGCGCGCTCAGCGCCCGGTACCCGGGAGGGGCCACCGGCACCAGGCCGCGCAGCACCCCGTCGGAGTCGGTGACCTTGCGCCACTGCTTGGGCTCGGCCAGCGCGGCCGAGCCGCCGGTGCTCCCCCTCACCCAGGTCATCGGGGCGTCGTCGGGGATGACGCTGCACAGGGCGTGGTAGCCCTCGGGCGGTCTCGTCTCGCCGGTGCTGAAGACGAAGGTGAGTTCGCCGAACTGCTGTGGTGCCGAGTAGCTCATTTCCGCTCCTCCTGTCGGACGACTCGCGCTTGCCGGGCGACCGCCCCAGGGCCCGGGCTCAGCGGCCCGGACTCAGTGGCCCGCGGTCACCGGGTAGTGGTCGCTGTAGTCGGTGAACGCCCGGCCGCCCGCCTCCCAGGCCGGCGAGGCGGTCTTCAGGACCTCGCTCGTCCAGGCGTCGCACGGCGGGGCGTGGCCCTTGCGGAGCAGGACGTGGTCCGTGTCCTCGGCGGGGTCGGCCGGGTGGCGGTGCAGGGCGGCGTCGTTGGCGATGGTGTCGAAGGAGTACTTCCAGCCGGTCCGGGGGCCCGCCTCCTGGAGGTTCCCGAAGCCCAGGACGTCCTGGAAGTCGGGCGAGTGGCGGTCGGTGTTGAAGTCCCCGGCGACGATCACCGGCTCGTGCGCCGGGATCCGGCGGTCCGTCAGGAAGACGTCGATGTCGCGCAGCTGGGAGCGACGCATGATCCTCGCCCGGCCGGTCGGGCACGCGCCGTCGTCGGACTGCAGGTGGGTGCCCACCACGTGCACGCGCCGGCCGTCGACCTCCAGTACGGCGTAGGCGAAGCCCTTGGCGGCCTCGGCGTCCCAGCCGCAGGCCACGTCGTGGACGTACTGCTCCATCCGCAGGATGGGCCACCGGCTGACGATCGCGACCCCGCCGCGGGCGTGCAGCGGGGAGATCTGCCGGCCGTGCGTGGCGGCCCAGCCCGACTCGTCCACCCCGACCACCGGCGTGCGGTGGCGGTACCCCCGGCCCTCCAGGCCCTGCATCAACTCCTCGGAGGGGCCGGGGTCGAAGAGTTCCTGGAAGACCAGCACGTCGTGGTCCGCGACATACGCGGACTCGGCGATCAGCCGCGAGCGCGCCGCATTGTTCCAGTCGCCCTCGCTCTTCTGCGTCAGCCCGGACAGGAACATCACGTTGTGCGTCAGAACCTTCAAGGCCGTCCTCTCCGAACCGGCGGGCGCGGGGCGCACACACGGCGGAACCGGTCCGGGGCGCCCCGCCCCCCAAGTCAAGGGGGTCGGCCCGCGCCCGCCGGCGTCGACGCGCCGGTGCCCTCGCGGACGCCGCGGGGCGCGGGGGGCACTGCGGGCTCGCGGCAGAGCCGGTCGGGGCGTGCACGGACGATTCCGCGCCGGTGCGGAGCCGCCCCTCCGACCGCAGGGAGCAAGCACGGCACGCGGCGCGGCGGCGGCACACGCCCGAGCCGCCCGGCGGGTGTGGCCGGGCGGCTCGGGGGTGGTCGGGGGCCGGGGTTACGCGGTGGTGGTCGGGAGCTTGGCGGTCAGCGCGGTCGGGACGTTGACCACGTCGGCGAGGCTGTACTTGCCGGGGCCGAAGTCGGCTGCGGTGAGGGCCTTCTTGCCGCCGCCCGCGACCAGCCAGACGGTGGAACTGTCGGGCGAGAGCAGCAGGGTGCCGTCGGTGGGGGCGCTCTTGGCGGCGGCCCCGCCCAGCCAGGTGCCGGGGACGCCCATGAGCGGCTGCTTGTCGTAGCCCATCGCGGTGAAGTCGGCGTAGGTCAGGGAGACCGCCAGGCCGCCGGCCATCACGTAGACGGTGGAGTTGGTGCCGGCGGCGTCGGTGAGGACCGTGCCGTTCTTCAGGGGCTTGGCGACGGCGCCCTGCAGCCAGGCCTCGGGCACGCCCATCAGGGTCTTGGTGTTGTAGCCGTCGGCGGTCCACTCGCTGCCGGAGATGGGCAGGGCGGTGCCGTTGACCATGACGTACATCGACGGGTCGGTGCCGGCCTGGCCGTTGACGACCGTGCCGTTCGGGACGGTGGCCCGGGTGGCGGAGGCGAGCCAGGCGCCGGGGACGCCCATGTCGGCGCGGGTGTTGTAGCCGTCGGCGGTCCACTCGGCGCCGGAGATGGGCAGGGCGGCGCCGGAGACGACGACGTAGCGGGCGTTGCCGCCGGCCTGGTCGTGGACGACGAGGCCGGTCGGGAGGGTGTTGGTGAGCGCGTTCTGCAGCCAGGCGGTGGGGACGCCCAGGTCGGGGCGGGTGTTGTAGCCGGCCGCCGTCCAGTCCGCGCCGGAGATGGACAGCGCCGCGCCGGCGACGACGACGAAGCGGGAGGAACCGCCGGCCTGGTCGTGGACGACGGTGCCCTCGGGCGGGGTGGTGGGCAGGGCGTTGAAGCGGGCGTCGTCCACCAGGACGATCTTGCTCAGGTCGTAGCCGTCGGGGGCGACGTCGGAGCCGGCGACGGGCAGGCCCGCGCCGCTGATCAGGACCTTGACCGAGGAGCCGTTGGGCGACTTGACGAGCGTGCCGGTGGGCAGCGACGCCGGGTCGGGGTAGGAGGTGCCGGCCGGGTAGGGGTTGGCGTGGTCGGCGCCCAGGTTGGCCGCCGGGCCGCAGACCGGCCAGGCGCCCTGGCCCTGCCCGGCGAGGACCTTCTCGGCGATCAGGATCTGCTGCTGCTTGGTCGCCCGGTTGGCGTAGGGGGCGTACTGGCTGCCGCCGTAGGCGAGCCAGGTGCTCTGGGAGAACTGGAGGCCGCCGTAGTAGCCGTTGTTGGTGTTGATGCTCCAGTTGCCGCCGCTCTCGCACTGGGCGACCTTGTCCCAGGTGGACACCGAGGCCGCGGAGGCCTGGCCGCCGAGGGCGAGCGGGGCGGCGAGGGCGAGCAGGCCGGTGGCGGCGGCGAGGGCCGGTGTCTTGCGGGCGGCGGCGGTCATGACGGAATTCCCCCTGGGGCAGGTGCGGGTTGGCGAGCGGGTTGGCGGGTGTGCGAGCGGGTGTGCGAGCAGGTGTGCGGGTGCCGGGCGGCCCGGCCGGCGGTGGCCGGGCCGCCCTGGCGGGGTGGGCGCGTCAGGCGACGGTGGGGAGCTTGGCGGTCAGCGCGGTCGGGACCTTCACCACGTCGGCGGCGTTGTAGGAGCCGGGCGCGGCCGCCTTCTTGCCGCCGCCGTTGACGACCTGCCAGACGGTGGGGCCGTCGGAGGACTGCAGCAGGGTGCCGTCGGCGGGGGCGCTCTTGGCGGCGGCCGCCTGCTCCCAGCTGCCGGGGGCGCCGCGCAGCGGCAGCTTGTCGTAGCCGTAGCCGGTGAAGTCGGCGTAGGTGAGCGGGACGGCCAGGCCGCCGGCCATCACGTAGACGGTGGAGTCGGTGCCGGCGGCGTTGGTGATCAGGGTGCCGTTGGCGAGCGGGCGGGCGACCTCGGCGGCCTCCCATGCCTCCGGGACGCCCAGGACCGGCTGGTTGGCGTAGGTGGTGGTGAACTCGGCGCTGGTCATCGGCAGCGCGGAGTTGTTGACCATCACGTAGATCGACGGGTCGGTGCCGGCCTGGCCCTTGATCAGGGTGCCGTCCGGGACGGTCTTCCTGGCCGTGGTGTTGAGCCACTCGCCGGGCACGCCCATCAGGGACTGGAGGTTGTAGCCGTCGGCGGTCCACTCGGAGGCGGAGATGGGCAGGGCGGCGCCGCCGACGACGACGTAGCGGCTGGGGTCGGTGCCGGACTGGTCCATCAGGACGGTGCCGTTGGGCATGGGCTTGGCGATGGCGGCCTTCAGCCAGTCGCTGGGCACGCCCATCAGGGACTGGGTGTTGTAGCCGTCGGCGGTCCACTCGGCGGCGGAGATGTGCATGGCGGTGCCGTTGACGACGACGTAGCGGCCGGCGTCGGTGCCGGACTGGTCCATCACGACGAGTCCGGTGGCCGGGCCGGTGTTGATCGCGCCCTGCAGCCAGCTGGACGGGACGCCCATGTCGGCGCGGGTGTTGTAGCCGTCGGCGGTCCAGTCCGAGCCGGAGATGACCAGCGCCGCGCCGCCGACCACGACGTAGCGGGAGGAGCCGCCGGCCTGGTCGTGGACCACGGTGCCGGGCGGCGGCACGGTGGGCAGGGCGTTGAAGGCGCCGTCGTCGACCTGGACGATCTTGCTCAGGTCGTAGCCGTCGGGGGCGACGTCGGAGCCGGCGACCGGCAGGCCCGCGCCGTTGATGATGACCTTGACCGAGGCGCCGTTCGGGGACTTGACCAGGGTGCCGGAGGGCAGCGAGGACGGGGAGGTGCTGACATCCTCGACGACGTTCTTGTAGCGCCGCGCCTTGTAGTCGCCGTTGGGGTGCGAGTCGAACTTCGCGGCGTTGATGGAGGCGCCGGTGATGTGCTTCACCGGGGTGGAGCCGAAGGAGTAGTAGGAGAAGGTGGTGTGGCCGGGGTCGTCCCACTTCTCGAAGAGCAGGACGTGGTCGTAGAAGCTGTTGAGGACGTCCCCGGGGCGCAGGTCGCTGCGCGGGATCTCGTAGCTCTCGTCGGTGGCGATGGACTGGGTGGTGGCGCTGTAGCCCAGGTGCCAGGCCATGGAGACGTAGCCGGAGCAGTCCTTGCGGTAGTAGCGGCCGCTGGAGTCGGGGAAGGTCGCGCCCTGGTTGTAGGTGAGGCCCGGGTTCTGGTTGAACCAGTACTGGGCGCGGGAGAGGATCTCCGACCGGGTGATCTGGCCGCCGACGGTGGACGAGGCGGCGGCGTGGGCCGCGGTGGTGGTGACGGCCGTGGCGGCTATCGCGCCGGAGGCGGCGATGGAGGCGGCGAGGGTGATGCGGGCGAGCTTGGAGAGCGCGGAGGGCATGACGACGCGTCCTGACGGTGTGAGAGCGGCGGTGGGCGCCCGGTGCGGGCGCGGGAAGTCGAGGGGCGTGGCCCGGAGGGAGGCGGACGGCTGCCCTGCAGGAGCAGCGGTCGGGTGGCCTCGGGCGGCACGGGGCGGGTCAGTCCCGGATGGTGTTCACGGAAGTGGCCGGCGTGGGTCGGGTCAGTCCCAGATGGTGTTGGCCGGGGTGACGGTGACCGGCGCGGGGGTGGTGACCGGCGCGGGGCCGTCCCAGATGGTGTTCGCCGTCGTGGCGGCCGGGGCGGGGGTGGGGCCGTCCCAGATGGTGTTGGCCGAGGCCTGGCCGGCGATCGGCAGGACGGCGGCGAGGGCGAGGGCGGCGACCGCGGCGGCCTTGGCGAGCGGGGTGCGAAGCATGGGGGTGGACCTCTTTCGAGAACTGGGCGGGTGGCGGTGAGTCCGGTGTCGCGTCCCGCGGTAGACGCTCGGCCGGTTTGCCTCCGGGCGGTGGGCCCTGCTGGCGAGTACTAGCTTCGTCGCAGTTCAGGGCGGGTGGAAGGGCTCTCCGGTGGACGGAAGCGGCAGCGTCCGGATCCGTCCAGCCGGGCCGGATCAGTCCAGCAGGCGCTCGTAGAACGGCGCGACGAGCGGGGCGCCGACGCGGGTGAGCGTCCAGCCGTGCAGCGCGGGGACGGTCTCGACCGCGCGCCGGCAGAACGTGTCGACGACGGTCTCGGCGGCGCTCAGCCGGCCGGCGACCAGGTAGACGCCGAGGACGGCGCCGGGGCCGGCGCCCTCGTGCACGGCGACGTGTTCGATGCGCTCCTGGGGCCGCGCGCTCGCCAGCAGCGCCCCGGCGGTGTCGGGCGCGAGCGCCGCTGCCGGGGCCGGGACCGGGGCCTGGATCTCGGCATGAATCAGGTACATGGAACGGACTCTGCCGAACCGTCGACATCCCGGCATAGAGGATCAACCTGGACGGTTCCGGCGGTGTCCGGAACCGTCCAAGGGCCCTTGCTGGCCCCCTCTCGCACTCGCGTGCGATGATCGCGTACGCAGCGATTGGCGATTCAGGCCTTACACACCGGGGGGTAACGAGGCATGCTGACCGCACTCGGGCTGGATGCCGTGTCAGAGAGCGTCTACCGCAGCATGCTCGCGCATCCCGGCGACGGGGTGCGGGCGCTGGCGGAGCGGCTCGGGCGCAGCGAGGAGGAGGTCCGGCGCTGTCTGGACCTGCTGAGCGAGCTGGCGCTGATCCGGCCCTCCTACGAGCGGGAGGGCGAGCTGCGCGCGGTGTCGCCGCAGGTCGGCATGGAGTTGCTGATGGCCCGTCAGCAGGCTGATCTGGCGGCGCAGCAGCTGCGGATCGAGGCGTCCCGGGCGGCGGCTGCGCAGTTGATCGCGGAGTACGCGGATCTGCGGCCGGCCGCCTCGCACGCGGGGGTGGAGCAGTTGGTGGGCCTGGACCAGATCCGGGACCGGATCGCTTCGCTGGCCCGTGGTCTGACGGCGGAGATCATGACGTTCGCGCCGGGTGGCGGGCATTCTCCGGAGAGCATCGAGGCGTCCCGGCCGCATGACCGGGATCTGCTGGGCCGGGGGGTGCGGATGCGGACGGTGTACCTGGACAGTGTGCGCAACAGCCAGCCGACGGTGGCGTATGTGGGCTGGTTGGCGGAGCTGGGCGGGGAGGTGCGGACGGCGCCGGAGCTGCCGACCCGGATGATCATCTTCGATCGGGCGACGGCGCTGATCCCGGTCAGCGGGGAGGACACCCGGGCGGGGGCGGTCGTGCTGACCGGTCACGGGACGCTGGTGGCGCTGTGTGCGCTGTTCGAGCACGTGTGGGGCCAGGCGCGGGAGTTGGGGCCGTCGGCGGTGCGGGACGAGGGCGGGCTCAGTGCGCCGGAGGCGACGGTGGTGCGGTTGCTGGCGCAGGGGCTGACGGACGAGGCGATCGCCAAGCGGCTGGGGGTGTCGTCGCGGACGGCTCGGCGGGTGGCGACGGATCTGATGGAGCGGCTGGGTGCGCGCAGTCGTTTCGAGTTCGGGATGCGGGCGGTGCAGAACGGCTGGCTGCCGCGGCAGTTGTAGGGCCGGCGTTCGCGCGGGTGGCCGTGGCGGGAGCCGGGCGGCTGGTGCGGGTGCGGGTGTGGGTCCGCCCGCCGCCCCCGGGTCGCGGGGGCGGCGGGCGGCGCCGGAGGTGTGGAGCGGGGCTGCTAGAACGGCGGGAGCGTGCCGAGCTTGACGTCGCCCGTGTAGTGCTTGCCGAGCGCGTCGAAGTCGTAGTACAGGTGCACGTCGTCGCCGACCAGGTAGAACCTCTGCGTGCCGTTGACGAACGGCGACAGGCCAAGGTGGAAGGTGATGCCCTCGGTCAGGCTGCCGGAGGCGCTGCCGACCTTGACCTTGCCGAGGAACGGCACGTTCGCGTACACCACGATGGACGCGGAGCGGGCGGTCGTGTCGAGGGTGAGCGTGGTCTCCAGCGGGCCGGTGACGTAGGTCCAGGTCTGCACGTCCGTGATGGCGGGCGTGACGTTCTGGACCACTGCGACCGGGGCCGGGGCCGGGGCGGCCGCCATGGCCGCCGTGCTGCCGAAGCCGACTGTCAGGACGGCGAGGCCGGCCACCACAACACCCGCACGACGTACAAAGCGGTTCTTCATGGTTCCCTCCCAGAGGTGTGAGCTGATGGGCGGGTCCCCCGGGGTGATTCCTATCAGTCAACTCGCTTGGGGTGCCAGCGTGTTGTACATCACGACCGCGCTCCGGCGTAAAAGTGGACCCACCCGTTCGGGTGGTTTTTCTTGACTTGGCCAGCAGCCCTGTGCAGTGCGGGGCGGCCCGGGTCGCGCGGCCCGTTCCGGGTACGGAGCAGCCGTCCCCTCGTGCGGGTTCGGGGTTTTGCCGGCCGACTGCGGGGCGGGGCCTGCGGGCGGGCCGGGGCCGGCGGCGGGCCCCGCCGGGGGCGGGACGGTCTGCGGTCGCGGGCCAAGTGGACCGGTTCGCGCGGGGGGCGCTACGCGCGTCCATTTCCGTCCACCCGGGGTGATTTGTCGGACCTTCACGGTTCCCCCATCAGATGATCACTCGGCTGCCGGAATTCCGACCCCTGGCGTACGGCGCGGTCCACTCGAATTCCTTCGCACACCGCCGAGCAGCGAAAGGCCTTCACCCCATGACCCGCCCTGCCGACCGCCCCTCCCCCGACCAGCAGCTGCGCGAGGCCGCCGCGCGGCTGGACCGGCGCCGCTTCCTCACCGTCACCTCGGCCGCCGCCGCGCTGGCGTTCACCGTCAACCTGCCGTCCGCGCACGCCGAGGACGCCGAGTTCGGACCGCGCGCCATCACCGGCAACCCGTTCACCCTCGGCGTGGCCTCCGGCGACCCGCTGCCCGGGGCCGTCGTGCTGTGGACCCGCCTGGCGCCGCGCCCGCTGGAGCCCGGCGCCGGGCTGCCGCCCGCCGGCTCGGTGCGGGTGGGCTGGGAGCTGGCCCGCGACGAGCGGTTCCGCAAGGTGGTGCGGCGCGGCAGCGCCCGCGCGCACGCCGAGTTCAACTACGCGGTGCACGTGGACGTCGACGGCCTCGACGCGGACCGGGTGTACTGGTACCGCTTCACCGTCGGCGCCTGGAGCAGCCCCGTGGGCCGCACCCGCACCGCGCCGGAGCGCGGGCGCCGGCTGGACGCCGTCCGCTTCGGGCTGGTGTCCTGCCAGGCCTACGAGGACGGCTACTTCACCGCCTACCGCCACCTGGCCGACGAGGACCTGGCCGCGGTGTTCCACGTCGGCGACTACATCTACGAGTACGGCATCGACGCGGCGGGCGGCGACCGCAAGTACACCGACCGCACCCTGCCGGCGCTGTTCAACCACGAGACCGCCACGCTGGAGGACTACCGGCTGCGCTACTCCCTCTACAAGAACGACCCCGACCTCCAGGCCGCGCACGCCGCCCACCCCTGGTACGTCACCTGGGACGACCACGAGGTGGAGAACAACTACGCGGCCGGCATCCCCGAGAAGGGCCAGGACCCGGCGCCGTTCATCGCCCGCCGCGCCGCCGCCTACCGCGCGTACTGGGAGAACATGCCACTGCGGATGCCGCAGCCGCGCGGCACCGAGCTCACCCTCTACCGGCGTGTCCACTTCGGGCAGTTGGCGCAGTTCGACATCCTCGACACCCGCCAGTACCGCGACGACCAGGCCAACGGCGACGGCTGGCAGTACCCCACCCCGGAGTCCGAGGACCCGCGGCGCACCCTGATGGGCGCCGCCCAGGAACGCTGGTTCGCCGAGGGCCTGCACCGCTCCCGGGCGACCTGGAACGTCGTGCCGCAGCAGGTCGTCTTCTCCCGCCGCAAGAACACCACCGCCGAGCGCTCCAAGCTCTCCATGGACGCCTGGGACGGCTACCCGGCCGCCCGCGAGCGCTTCCTGACCGCCGTCGACCGGGCCGGGGTGGAGAACCTGGTGCTCCTGACCGGTGACGTCCACGTCGCCTACGCCCTGGACGTCAAGCGCGACTTCGACAAGCCGGACTCGCGCACCGTGGGCGTGGAGTTCGTCGGCACCTCGATCAGCAGCGACGGCGACGGCGAGGAGAAGCCGTCCAACTGGCAGAACCTGATGTCGGCCAACCCGCACATGAAGTTCTACGACGGGCGGCGCGGCTACACCACGCTCACCCTGGACCGCCACCAGGTCCGCGCCGACTACCGCGCCGTCTCCCACATCACCCGCCCCGGCGGCACCGTCACCACCGCCGCCTCCTTCGTCACCCAGGCCGGCAACCCGGGCATCCACCCCGCCTGACCCGCCACCCCCAGGTCCCGCCGCTCACGGGGGCGGCGGGCCCCGGAGGTGGCTGAGAGCCTTGAGCGTGACCGCGCCGCACCAGTTGCCTCGCATAGGCCCCCCGGCTGCTCAGGACTGAGCAGCCGGGGGACTCAACTACGCGCGAAGGTGTTCCAGTGCCTTCTCCAGCGCGTCCTCAGCGGCAACCGCCACGTCCGGCTCCACGCCAACGCCCTCCCAGTTGGTGCCGGTGACCGGGTTGATCGAGCGGGCCGCCGGCACGGTCACCGTCACATGCGGCGCAACAGGAATACGGGCCGTCGGGTGGGCGCCACCACGCGTCGTCTGCCCGACCAGCGTCGCCCGCTTGAGCACCTTCAGGTTGTACGACAGCTCCTCCCCACCGGAGAAAGTGAAGTCGCTGGTCAGCACCGCCACCGGCCGGTCCGAATAGCGCGGCGCGGCGAGGTGCCCGAGGGTCCAGTACTGGCGGGTGGAGTCGGTAGCCCGGTCGTAGATGTCGTTGAGGTGCACCTCGTCGTCAGCGAAGAAGTAGCTGCACCACAGCTGAACGCCCTCCGGTGAGCCGCCGCTGCACTGCCGCAGGTCGATGACCAACGCCTCGGTGGAAGCGACCAGTTGCATCGCGGCGGCGATCGCGGGACCGCCCACCCCGGCCGGGGGAATCATGCGCAGATCGAGGTAGCCGATGTTGCCGTCGAGTTGCTCTGCCCGCCGGATGCCGTAGTTCTTCTCCCGGGCGTACCGCTCGAACCGGGCCCGGGCGACGTCCTCCGGCTCCTCGTCCATCGACTGCGGCTCCTCGCTCCACAACAGCCGCAGGTGCTTGTCCGGACACACCCCCTGCAAGTCCTCCGTGACCCGCTCGCACAGCCCCCGCTCGTCCAGGCCCTCATAAGCGCCTTCCGCCAGCCGGTTCCGGATCGCCACTTCAATGGCCGCCGTCTTCTCGGGGAACACGTAACCAGCGGTGATCCGGGCGAGGGCGGTGTCGAGTATCGCTCCATGAGTGATCATTCGCGCGATCGTAGGGCAAGGCCGACCCGATGCCCAGCGGTTTCTCAGCGAACTCCTCACCGTCACTCCCTCCCCCGGCCCCGCATCAAACCCGCCCTCACCCACTGCCGCACCCAAGCCCAAGCCCAAGCCGCCCACCCATGAGCAACACCCCACCGTGCGCAGGAAGTCGCCCCCGCCGACTTCCTGCGCAGCGCGGTCGGCTCGTCCAGGTCAGCCGGGCGCCACTCGCGGACATGCGAGTGGCGCCCGGGGCGGCCGGACCTCAGGGCCGCCATCCGCCGACACCCTCCACCTCCACTCGCCTCGGCACCACACGGCGGTTTCTAGGGGCCTTCGTGTGTTCTGGGCCTGTTGGAATCCAACAGGCCCAGAGGCAACGCCGGCCGTGGGATACGTCCGGCTCATCTGCGGCTCTGGCCGGGTTCGTGCAATGTCGTGCATGCCGGGTTGTGATTCTGATTCGCAGGGTTGACGGTGGTGCGCGTCCTCGCAACTCCGCAGACGTTGGAGATCGTCATGGCCCTGGGTTTCGTGGGCATCGACCCCGGCACGGGCGGCGGAGGTCATCGTGCAGAACTGGGCGGCCGATGACGCGCTCTGCGAGAAGATCGCAGGGACCGGGTGGGTTCCCGGCCGCATGCTCGGGATTCCCGCTCATGAGTCCGTGATCCGGATCCCGGCCCGCATGGCGCCGATCCTGAAGGAGGCTGTCGAACGTGTCGAACGTGCCCGACTTCGCCGCGCTGCTGAGGAGCGCTCAGAGGACCGCGGTTCATCTGGAGATGCGTGACTCCTACGCCGTGGGCGACGAGGCCGAGGAGATCGACCGCTTCTCCCGCACCGGCGGGATCGAGCTGGACCCCGAAGCGTCGTGGTGGCCCGAGTGGCTGGGACTCGTCCGCGAGACGGTCGGTCGTGGCGTGGTCATGCGGCGGGCCCGGATCGTGTCCGAGCCGGTGACCGACTACATCCGGTGGGAGCACGCGGTCACCCCGATGAACCTGGCGGCCGGGGAACTGGTTCGGTGGCTGCCGAGGAGTCAGGCGTCGGACATCGCGCTGCCGGGGAACGACTTCTGGCTGATCGACGACAAGCTGGTGCTGTTCCACTTCTTCACGGGGTACGGCGACTGGGCCGAGCCCGGGTTCGCCTTCTTTGAGGACTCCGCGACGGTTCGTCTCGTCTCCTGCGCGTTCGAGGCCGTGTGGGAGCGTGGCACCCCGCACGACAAGTACAGCGTCTGACCTGCCCTTGCCCTGCGAGCACCGAACCGCCCGCCCCTCCTGCGGCGAACGCGTCAGCCCATGCTCGCCGCGCATGAGAAGTCGGCGCCGGACTCCTGGGGCGGGGCGGCGCTGCGTTTCCTGGCCTGGGGGACCCCACGCCGGGGGGGGGACAAGAAGGGGGAAGGGGGGACAGGGATTTCTGTGTTCTCTCGGTGTGGGAG